>NZ_JBIVUT010000061.1:0-1420 GCF_044757365.1 Streptomyces sp. NPDC091289 | reverse complement strand
AACACAGTGGACGCGAGCAACTGAGGACAAGCCCTCGGCCTATTAGTACCAGTCAGCTCCACCCGTTACCGGGCTTCCACATCTGGCCTATCAACCCAGTCGTCTACTGGGAGCCTTAACCCTTCAAGAGGGTGGGAATACTCATCTCGAAGCAGGCTTCCCGCTTAGATGCTTTCAGCGGTTATCCTTTCCGAACGTAGCCAACCAGCCATGCCCTTGGCAGGACAACTGGCACACCAGAGGTTCGTCCGTCCCGGTCCTCTCGTACTAGGGACAGCCCTTCTCAATATTCCTGCGCGCGCAGCGGATAGGGACCGAACTGTCTCACGACGTTCTAAACCCAGCTCGCGTACCGCTTTAATGGGCGAACAGCCCAACCCTTGGGACCGACTCCAGCCCCAGGATGCGACGAGCCGACATCGAGGTGCCAAACCATCCCGTCGATATGGACTCTTGGGGAAGATCAGCCTGTTATCCCCGGGGTACCTTTTATCCGTTGAGCGACAGCGCTTCCACAAGCCACTGCCGGATCACTAGTCCCGACTTTCGTCCCTGCTCGACCCGTCGGTCTCACAGTCAAGCTCCCTTGTGCACTTACACTCAACACCTGATTGCCAACCAGGCTGAGGGAACCTTTGGGCGCCTCCGTTACTCTTTAGGAGGCAACCGCCCCAGTTAAACTACCCATCAGACACTGTCCCTGATCCGGATCACGGACCCAGGTTAGACATCCAGCACGACCAGAGTGGTATTTCAACGACGACTCCACAACCACTGGCGTGGCCGCTTCAAAGTCTCCCACCTATCCTACACAAGCCGAACCGAACACCAATATCAAACTATAGTAAAGGTCCCGGGGTCTTTCCGTCCTGCTGCGCGAAACGAGCATCTTTACTCGTAGTGCAATTTCACCGGGCCTATGGTTGAGACAGTCGAGAAGTCGTTACGCCATTCGTGCAGGTCGGAACTTACCCGACAAGGAATTTCGCTACCTTAGGATGGTTATAGTTACCACCGCCGTTTACTGGCGCTTAAGTTCTCAGCTTCGCCACCCCGAAAGGCAGCTAACCGGTCCCCTTAACGTTCCAGCACCGGGCAGGCGTCAGTCCGTATACATCGCCTTACGGCTTCGCACGGACCTGTGTTTTTAGTAAACAGTCGCTTCTCGCTGGTCTCTGCGGCCACCCCCAGCTCAAGCAGCAAGTGCTATCACCAGTGATGGCCCCCCTTCTCCCGAAGTTACGGGGGCATTTTGCCGAGTTCCTTAACCATAGTTCACCCGAACGCCTCGGTATTCTCTACCTGACCACCTGAGTCGGTTTAGGGTACGGGCCGCCATGAAACTCGCTAGAGGCTTTTCTCGACAGCATAGGATCATCCACTTCACCACAATCGGCTCGGCATCAGGTCTCACCCTTAA
>NZ_JBIVUT010000060.1:0-1642 GCF_044757365.1 Streptomyces sp. NPDC091289 | reverse complement strand
CTTCGACTACCCCTCCGTCAGCGCTCTGGCCGGGTTCCTGGACACTCAGCTCACCGACCAGCACACACCCCCACCCCACACCCTGCTCACCACCCAGGACAGCGGTCCGGTACCCCCGCTCCTCCAGCGGCTGGCCGGACTCCCCGAGAACGAGCGCAGGCGCGAACTCGTGGACCTGGTGCAGGACGAGGTGGCCGACATCCTGGGCCACGAGGACTCGCGGGAGATCGATGTGGACCGCGCCCTCCAGGAGATGGGCTTCGACTCCCTGAGTGCGGTGGACCTGCGGAACCGGCTGAACAAGTTGTGCGGGATGCGGTTCGCGAACACGGTCGTCTTCGACTACCCGTCGATCGGCGCGCTGGCAGGGTTCCTCGACGGTCAACTGGCCGATCAGATCGTCCAGATGACCCGGATCGATCAGGTCGACCGGTCCGCACGGAGCGGGTCCACGCCGGAGGCCTTGTTCTCGCGGCTGGGCGAGCTGGAGGAGCGCATCCGGGGCGTCGAGGGAGACGCCGCGCTGCGACGGCGTATCACCGAACAGCTGCAGCGGCTGCTCGAGCTGACCGGGGCCGGGCTGGACGAGGACCTCGATTCCGCGAGCGACGAAGAGCTCTTCGCCCTGGTCGACAGGGCCGAATAGCCACCCACCGGCGGGCGGCCGGCCCACGCCCCTCCCGATTCACCTCACACATGAACTTCGAAGGGTTGCATTCTGATGGCGGACGAGAACGAACTCCGGGAGTACCTCAAGCGCGCGATAGCGGATGCGCGGGACGCGCGTGTCCGGCTCCGTGAGGTCGAGGAGAAGGCCCGGGAGCCGATCGCGATCGTGGGGATGGCCTGCCGCTATCCGGGCGGCGTGACCGATCCCGAGAGCCTGTGGAAACTGGTCACCGACGGCGTGGACGCCGTCTCACCGTTCCCCAAGGACCGCGGCTGGCCCGAGGACCTGTACGACCCTGATCCCGACAGCGTGGGCAAGTCGTACGTGCGAGAGGGCGGTTTCCTCGACGACGTGAGCGGCTTCGACCCCTCCTTCTTCGGGATGTCCCCGCGCGAGGCCACGGTGGCGGACCCGCAGCAGCGGCTGCTGCTCGAGACCACCTGGGAGGCGATGGAGAGCGCGGGGGTGGTGCCGGCCACGCTGCGCGGAAGCCGCACGGGCGTGTTCGTCGGCCAGATGTACCACGACTACGGAGCGCGCCCCAACCTCCCCAAGGAGGGCTACGAAGGCAACCTCACCAGCAACAGCATGGGCAGCATCGCCGCGGGACGACTGGCGTACACGTTCGGCTTCGAAGGGCCGACCGTCTCCGTGGACACGGCGTGCTCCTCGTCGCTGGTCGCGATGCACATGGGGGCCACGGCGCTGCGCCGAGGCGAGTGCGACCTGGCCTTCGCGGGTGGTGTCACGGTGCTGTCGACCGCCGTGTCGTTCGTGGAGTTCTCGCGGCAGCGGGGTCTGGCCGCGGACGGGCGGTGCAAGGCGTTCGCGGCGGCCGCGGACGGCACCGGCTGGGCCGAGGGTGCGGGGGTGCTGCTGCTGGAGCGGTTGTCGGACGCTCGTCGCCTGGGCCATGAGGTTCTCGCGGTGTTGAGGGGTTCGGCGATCAATCAGGACGGTGCGTCCAATGGT
>NZ_JBIVUT010000059.1:0-1646 GCF_044757365.1 Streptomyces sp. NPDC091289 | reverse complement strand
GGGTGGTGAGCAGGGTGTGGGGTGGGGGTGTGTGCTGGTCGGTGAGCTGAGTGTCCAGGAACCCGGCCAGAGCGCTGACGGAGGGGTAGTCGAAGACCACGGTGTTCGCCAGCTTGAGCCCGCCCAGCGCGTTCAGCCGGTTACGCAGCTCGACAGCGTTAAGAGAGTCGAACCCCATCTCCTGGAACGCCCGGTCGGCCTCGACCTCGCGCGCGTCCTCATGACCCAGGATCCCCGCGACCACACCCCGCACCAGATCGACCAGAGCCCTCTCACGCTCATCCGCGGCCAGGCCCGCCAGCCGCCCGGCAAGCGACCGCCCCTCCCCACCACCGCCGTCAGCACTGCCCGACAGCGCCCGTCGCCGAGCGGCGGGCACCAGCCCCTGCAGCAGAACAGGCACATCAGCGCCCTGAGCCCGCAAGGCACCGGTATCCATACCCGTCAGCGCCACAACCGGTTCCCGCGAGGTCAGCGCCGCATCGAACAGATCCATCCCCTCCGACGACGACAGCGCACGCAACCCCATCCGCGACAACCTGCGCAGATCAGCCTCACCCAGATCCCCACTGATGGCACTGGACTCCTCCCACAGACCCCACACCATCGACACCGCGGGCAACCCCGCAGCCCGACGCAGAGACGCCAGACCGTCCAGGAAGGCATTGCCCGCCGCATAGTTCGCCTGACCCGCCGTGCCCAGCAGACCCGCCAACGACGAATACAGCACAAACACCTTCAACCCGCACCCACGGGTCAGCTCATGCAGATTCCACGCCCCGTCCACCTTCGGCCGCAGCACCCGCTCCAGCCGCTCCCGCCCCAACTGCGAAAACACACCGTCCTCGGCCACACCCGCCGTATGCACCACACCCACCAGCGCACGCTCCGCCGGCACCGCACCCAAAACCCCAGCCAACGCCCCACGATCAGCCACATCACACGCGGCGAACTCCACCCGCGCACCCGCAGCCTCCAACTCCGCCCGCAGCTCCCCAGCCCCAACAGCCCCCTCACCAGCACGACTCAGCAACAGCAACGACCGCACCCCGTGCTCACCCACCAAACGCCGCGCCACCAACCGGCCCAACGTCCCCGTCGCCCCCGTCACCACAACCGTGCCATCACCCCACTCGATGACCTCACCAACACCGGAAACAGCACCGGAAACAGGCATCAGACGCGGCACCAACAACCGCCCACCCCGCACCGCAACCTGATCCAGCCCCGAACCCACCACATCCCGCACCACATCCGGCACACCACCAGAACCGAACCCGGCAACATCCGCCTCCAGATCCACCAGCACCATCCGCCCCGGATACTCCGACTGCGCCGACCGCAACAACCCCCAGACCGACGCACCCCCCAGATCCACCACCCCCTCCCCCTCAACCACACCCAACGCACCCCGCGTCACCACAACCAGCCGGCACCCCTCCAACCGCTCATCCGCCAACCACCCCCGCACCCACTCCAACACCCCACCCACAACATCCCGCACCCCACCAGGCACATCCACCCCAGCACCCACCGGCACCTCAAAAACATGCGTGCCCACCACCCCAGGCACACCACCAGCAACCAACACCAACTCCCCCAACACCCCAGCAACCCCCGAAGCCACAACCGGCTCCCACCCCACG
>NZ_JBIVUT010000057.1:0-2142 GCF_044757365.1 Streptomyces sp. NPDC091289 | reverse complement strand
GCGTCGTTGGATCTGCCGGGTCTGGTGGCGCGTCCGGTGGACGGGGAGGCGGGTGCGGCCAAGTTCGACCTCGGCTTCAACTTCGTCGAACGCACGGATGCGGACGGGGAGCCGGCCGGCATCGATGTGACGGTGGAGTACAGCACCGATCTGTTCGACGAGGACACGGTGACGGAGCTGGCCAGGCGCCTGACCCGCATGCTGGCCCTGGGGACCGCCGACCCGGCGATGCCCATCAGCCAGTTCGACCTGCTCTCCTCGCACGAGTGGCAGCAACTGCTGACCGGGTGGAACGACACGGCGCGGGTGCTGGAGCTGCCGTCGTCGCCGGGGGAGGGCCCTGCCGGGGAGACGATTCCGGCGCTGTTCGCCGCGCAGGCGGCCCGGACGCCGCAGGCGCTCGCGCTGGTCGCGGAGGACGGCCGGTTCAGCTACGCCGAGGTGGAGGCCCGGTCCGCCCGGCTCGCCGCCCGCCTCGTGGACCACGGGGTACGCCCCGGAGACGTCGTCGCCGTCGCCGTGCCCCGCTCCGCCGCCCTCACCCTCGGGCACCTCGCCGTGCTGCGCGCCGGTGCGGTGTGCCTGCCCCTCGACCCGGACCATCCGCCCGTTCGCGTCCGCGCCCTCCTGGCCGACGCGATGCCCGCAGCGGTACTCACCGCGCCGGACGGGCCCGCGGTCCTGCGGGAGACCGGAGCCGCCGTCCTCGTACTCGACGCCGAAGACGCCTCCGGCGCCGACCCGGAGCCGGTGACCCGGCCGGGCGCGCTGCCCGGACCGCTGCCGGACTCCCCGGCCTACCTGATCCACACGGCCGACCCCGAGGGCCGTCCGCGCGGTGTCGTCCTGGCCCACCGGGGTCTGGTGAACCGGCTGCTGTGGCTCCGGGACTCCTGTGCGACGGGGCCCGACGACCGGATCCTGCACAAGGCGCCGACGGATGGCGACGTGGCGGCCTGGGAGGTGCTGGCGCCGCTGGTGGCCGGTGCGGCCCAGGTGACCGTCCCGCCGGGCGGCGCCCGCGACATGGTCGCCCTGGCCCGGCTGATCCGCCGTGACGCCGTGACCACCGCCCACTTCGCGCCCTCCGTGCTGGAGGCGTTCCTCGCCGAACCCGAGGCCGCCCACTGCACCGGGCTGCGCCGTGTCCTGGTCAGCGGCGAGCCCGTGCCGCCCGGCCTGAGCGACCGGTTCCGGTCCCACCTGCCCGAAGCCGAGCTGAGGGTTCTGCACGGTGCCACGGAGGCGTCGTCCGATGCCCTCGTATGGTCCGCCGGCGACGGGTCCGACGGCGCGTACGCGCCGGCCGGCCGCCCCGCCCCGAACACGCGCGCCCTGGTGCTCGACGCCCACCTCACCCCCCTGCCCCCGGGCAGCCCCGGAGAGCTGTACGTCGGCGGTGTCCAGTTGGCGTACGGGTACCGGGGCAGGGCAGGCCTGACCGCCGAGCGGTTCGTGGCCGACCCGTACGGGCCGCCCGGGTCCCGGCTCCACCGGACCGGCGACCTGGCCCGGGTCACCCGCGACGGCGTGATCGAGCTGCTCGGCCGCACCGACGACGTGCTCACCCTCGATGGCAGGCGTATCCAGCCGGGCGAGGTCGAACGCGTCCTGGCCGGACACCCCGCGGTGGCCGAGGCGGCGGTGACCGTGCGCCCCGGGCCCACGGGCGGCGACGCCCTGGTGGCGTACGTCGTCCCGGCCGACGCGGCCGCTCCCGCCGACGCGTCGGCGCTGCGCGAGCACGCCGCCGCCGTTCTCCCGCACCACACGGTGCCCGCGCACTGCGTCACGCTCGACGCCCTGCCGCGCACCGCGGGCGGGCAGATCGACCGTGCGGCACTGCCCGACCCGCGGCGCAGCACGGCGCGTGCCCCGCGCAACGACGTCGAGCGGACGCTCTGCGACCTGTTCACCGAACTGCTGGGCGTGGAGTCGGTGTCGATCGACGACAGCTTCTTCGACCTCGGTGGTCATTCGCTGCTCGCCACCCGGCTGGTCAGCCGCGTCCGTTCGCTGTTCGGCATCGAGCTGCCCTTCCGGGACATCTTCGATGCGCAGACGGTGGTGGCGTTGGCGGAGCGGGTGGTGGGTTCGTCGGTGGGTGGGCGTGCGGCGTTGGTGCCGATGGAGCGTCCGGTG
>NZ_JBIVUT010000056.1:0-2186 GCF_044757365.1 Streptomyces sp. NPDC091289 | reverse complement strand
TGATTTCCAGGTCAAGGTGCGTGGTTTCCGCATCGAACTCGGCGAGATCGAGAGCGTTCTCGCCGGACACCCGGATGTCGGGCAGGTCACTGTCCTGGTCCGCGAGGATGCCCCGGGCGACAAACGCATCGTCGCCTACGTCGTACCGCCGCACGACGGCTCGCCCGACGCCGACGTCCTGCGCAAGCACGTCGCCGTGACTCTGCCCGAGTACATGGTGCCCTCGGCCTTCGTCACCCTCGACGCCCTGCCGCTGACGCCCAACGGCAAGCTCGACCGCGCCGCCCTGCCCGCCCCCAAGCTCGGCGCACTCGGCGAGGGGCGTCCGCCGCGCACCCCGCAGGAGGAGATCCTGTGCGGCCTGTTCGCCGAGGTCCTCGGCGCGCCGGCGGTCAGCGTCGACGACGACTTCTTCGCCCTCGGCGGCCACTCGCTGCTCGTCAGCCGCCTGGCCGCCCGGGTCCGTGCGGCGCTCGGCAAGGAGCTGAGCATCCGCGCCTTCTTCGAGCGGCCCACCGTCGCCGCCCTGGCCGAGAGCCTCGCAGAGGCCTCCGCCACCACCACCCGTCCCGCGCTGCGCCGCCGCACCGGAACCAAGGAGAACTCGTGACCACGCTGTCCTTCTCGCAGCGCCGCCTGTGGTTCCTCAACCAGCTGGACGGCCCGAGCGCGATCTACAACATCCCCACCGCCCTGCGGCTGACCGGATCCCTCGACCGCGCGGTGCTCACCGCCGCCCTGGCCGATGTGATCACCCGGCACGAGACCCTGCGCACCGTCCTCGCCGACGGGCCCGACGGGCCCCGTCAGGTGGTGCTCGACGCCACCGCCGACGCCGCCGCTCCCGTGCTCACCGAGGTGCCCTGCGACGAGGCCGGCCTCGACGAGGCTCTCCAGGCGGCGGCCCGGCACGAGTTCGACCTGCTCGGTGAGACTCCGATCCGGTGCACCCTGTTCACCCTCGGCCCCGACGAGCATGTCCTGCTGGTGCTGCTGCACCATGTCGCGGGTGACGGCTGGTCCGTGCCCGTCCTCGTCCGCGATCTGCTCAGCGGCTATGCCGCCCGGCAGGCGGGCCACGCGCCGGCCTGGGACGAACTCCCTGTCCAATACTCCGACTTCACCGTCTGGCAGCAGGAGCTGCTCGGCTCGGAGGACGACCCGGACAGCGTCGTTTCCCGGCAGCTCGGCTACTGGCGCGAGACGCTCGCGGGCCTGCCGGACGAACTCGGTCTGCCCACCGACCGCCCCCGCCCGGCGACCGCCTCCCACCGGGGCGACACCCTGCCGCTGACGGTGCCGGCCGACGTGCACGCGCGTCTGCTCACCCTCGCACGGGAGAACCGGTCCAGCCTCTTCATGGTCGTCCAGGCCGGACTGGCCGCCCTGCTCGCCAAGCTGAGCGGCTCCACCGACGTGCCCCTCGGCACCCCGATCGCGGGCCGCACCGACGAGGCCCTGGACGACCTGGTCGGCTTCTTCGTGAACACCCTGGTGCTACGCGCCGACCTGTCCGGCACCCCCACCTTCCGGGAGCTCCTCGCCCGGGTGCGGGACGCCGACCTGCACGCGTACGAGCACCAGGACGTGCCCTTCGAGCGGCTGGTGGAGGTGCTCAACCCGCCCCGTGCGATGGCCCGCCACCCGCTCTTCCAGACCCTGCTCACCTGGAACGACAACGACCAGCGCCAAGCCCGCACGGCCGCCGCCGATCTGCCGGGCCTCACCGTCACCGGGCATCACGCCGAGACCCGCACCGCCCGCTTCGACCTCTCCTTCACCGTCGAGGAACGGCAGAGCGGATCGGGGGCACCCGAGGGGCTCAGCGGCGCCCTGAACTACAGCACCGACCTGTTCGACCGGTCCACCGCCGAACGCATCGCCGAGCGGTTCACCCGGGTGCTCGCGGCGGTCGCCGCCGCCCCGGACGTACCGGTGGTCCGCCTGGACCTGCTCACCGAGGACGAGCGGTACGAGGCCCTGGAAGCGGCCAACTCGACCGCGCGGGCAGTCGAGGCCACCACCGTCCACGAACTGTTCGCCGCCCGCGTCTCCTCGGCACCCGCCCTGACCTACGGCGAGCAGATGCTCTCCTACCGGGAGTTGAATGCCCGGGCGAATCGGCTTGCGCACTGGTTGATCGGGCAGGGTGCGGGGCCGGAGCGTCTGGTGGCTGTGGCGTTGCG
>NZ_JBIVUT010000055.1:0-2587 GCF_044757365.1 Streptomyces sp. NPDC091289 | reverse complement strand
CCGCGCACGCTGCATGTCGACGAGCCGTCTCCGCACATCGACTGGGAGCGGGCCGCCATGGAGCTGCTCCTGGAGGAGCGGCCCTGGCCGTCCACCGGTGACCGGCCCGCCCGCGCCGCCGTCTCCTCCTTCGGCCTGGGCGGGACCAACTCGCACGTGATCCTGGAGGCGGCGCCCGAGGAACCCGCCGCCGAAGGGGAGCGGACCCGGCAGGACAAGGGAACCGGTGCCGTGGTGCCGTGGGTCCTGTCCGGACGTACGACGGAAGCGGTGCGCGCGCAGGCGGCTCACCTGGCCGAGCACATCGACCGCCGTGGTCTGCTGGACACGGCGGACAGGAGGGACGTGGCCTGGTCGCTGGTATCGAGCCGGGCAGCACTGGAGGCGGGCGCGGTCGTCGCGGGACGCGACCAGGAGGAACAGCTCGCGGCTCTGCGGGCCTTGGCCACGGGCGCGTCCGACCCGGGTGTGGTGCTCCAGACCCGCACCCGCACCGGACGACTGGGATTCGTGTTCTCGGGTCAGGGTGCGCAGTGGTTGGGCATGGGGCGTGTGTTGGCGGCGGGTGTTCCGGAGTTCGCTGCGGCGTTGGATGAGGTGTGCAAGTACGTGGATGTGTTGTTGGACCGTCCGTTGCGGGGGGTGATGTTCGCTGCGGAGGGTGAGGTGGGCGGGGGGCTGCTGGATCGGACGGAGTACACGCAGCCGGCTCTGTTCGCTGTCGAGGTGGCGTTGTGCCGGGTGTTGGAGGGTTGGGGTGTGCGGCCGGATTATGTGGCCGGGCACTCGGTGGGTGAGATTGCTGCGGCGCATGTGGCCGGGGTGTTGTCGTTGCAGGATGCGGCTCGGTTGGTGGTGGCTCGGGGCCGGTTGATGGGTGGGGCCCGTGATGACGGGGCGATGGTCGCGGTGGGTGCTGCGGAGCGGGACGTGGTCGCGGATCTGGCCGGGGTGGTGGGTGTTGATGTCGCTGCGGTCAATGGGCCTGAGGCGGTTGTCGTCTCTGGGGATGCCGGTGTTCTGGGGGAGTTGGAGGAGCGGTGGCGTGGGCGGGGTTGGCGTGTCTCCCGGTTGCGGGTGAGTCATGCTTTCCATTCCTCGCACATGGACGGTGTTCTTGAGGAGTTCCGTCGGACTGTGGCCGGCCTGCATTTCAGTGAGCCGACTGTGCCGCTGGTCTCGACTCTGACCGGGAAGGTGGCCGTTGCGGGTGAGCTGACGGCTCCGGAGTACTGGGTCGGTCAGCTGCGTGGCACCGTCCGCTTCCACGACGCCGTCAACACCCTGCGCAAGGAGGGTGTGTCCGACTTCGTGGAGATCGGCCCCGACGCCGTCCTCTGCTCCATGATCGAGTCCGGGACGGAGGACGGCCCGAGCGTGGCGGCCCCGGCGCTGCGCCGCAAGCAGGACGAACTCACCACCCTTGCCCTGCTCCTTGGCCGGCTGCACACCCGCGGCGTCCGCATCGGCTGGCAGGAAGTCCTGCCCGCCGCCCGGCGCGTGGCCCTGCCCACCTACGCCTTCCAGCGCCAGCGCTACTGGCTGGAGGAGACCGCCTCTCCCGGCGACCCGGCCGCACTGGGGCTGGAGGACCTCGACCACCCGATGCTCGGAGCCGCGCTCGCCCTGGCCAACACCGACGAGACCGTCCTCACCGGGCGCCTCTCCGCACGCTCCCACCCCTGGATCACCGACCACACCATCTTCGACACGGTCCTCGTACCGGGCACGGGGCTCCTTGAGCTCGCCGCCCGCGCCGCCGACGAGGTCGGCTGCGACCGTGTCGAGGAACTGCGCCTCGTCGCACCGATGGTGCTGCCGGAACAGGGCGGGATCCAGGTGTCCGTCCGGGTGGGCGCACCCGACGACACCGGCCGACGCGAGATCGGCATCTTCTCCCGTCCGGCCGACACGGACGGCGACGTGAACCGCGCCTGGACGGTGCACGGTGAGGGAATCCTCGGGATGCGGGAGGACGGAGCCGATGCCACCCGGGCCGACGCCTTCACGGTCTGGCCGCCCGAAGTCGCCACCGAAGTGCCGCTCGACGGCGTCTACGAGCGCCTGGCCGACCAGGGCTACGCGTACGGCCCTGCCTTCCAGGGGATGCGCCGCGTGTGGCGGGGCGACGGCGAGGTGTACGCCGAGATCTCGCTTCCGGACAGCTGCCGCGCGGACGCGTCCCGCTACGTGGTGCACCCAGCCCTGCTGGACGCGGCGCTGCACGCGCTGCTGCCTGGCATCGTGACGCAGGACGACCAGACGCAGCTCCCGTTCGCCTGGAGTGGTGTGCACGTGTACGGCGCCGCTTCGCCCATGCTGCGCGTCCGGCTCACGTTGCCGGTTCCCGGCGCCGCCGTGTCGGAGGTCTCGCTGACGGCGGTCGACGAGACCGGTGCGCTGGTCGCCACTGTCGAGTCGCTGGCCACGCGCCCGGTCTCGAAGGAGGCCCTGGCGGCGGCGAGCGGAACACGCGGCGACAACCAGTTCTTCGTGGGGTGGGAGCCGGTTGTGGCTTCGGGGGTTGCTGGGGTGTTGGGGGAGTTGGTGTTGGTTGCTGGTGGTGTGCCTGGGGTGGTGGGCACGC
>NZ_JBIVUT010000054.1:0-2674 GCF_044757365.1 Streptomyces sp. NPDC091289 | reverse complement strand
CCGCGCACGCTGCATGTCGACGAGCCGTCTCCGCACATCGACTGGGAGCGGGCCGCCATGGAGCTGCTCCTGGAGGAGCGGCCCTGGCCGTCCACGGGTGACCGGCCCGCCCGCGCCGCCGTCTCCTCCTTCGGTATCAGCGGCACGAACGCGCACCTCATCGTCGAAGCGGCGGAGAGTGCCGCGATCCGATCCGTCCAAGGGACCGACGTGCCCGGTACGGCCGACACGGTCGGGGAGGCACGAGCGCAAGCCGGACGAGCCGGAGAGGGCCGAGCCGAAGAGGACCGCGCCGAAGAGGCGCCGGCGGCCGAGGCCGACAACCCCTCGCTGCCCCTTCCCTGGGCCCTGTCCGCGCGCAGCGCCGACGGTCTGCGCGCACAGGCCCGGCGATTGCTCGACCACACCGCTCGCCCCGGCCTGTCATCCACCGACATCGGCTACTCGCTCGCCGCCACCAGGAGCACCTTCGAGCACCGGGCGGTCGTCCTGGGCCGGACCGGGACCGAACTCCTGCAACGGCTTGAGGCCCTGGCCACCGGCGCCTCCCACCCGGACGTGATCACCGGGCACACGCCCGGTCCCGTCAGCACCGCATTCGTGTTCTCGGGTCAGGGTGCGCAGTGGTTGGGCATGGGGCGTGTGTTGGCGGCGGGTGTTCCGGAGTTCGCTGCGGCGTTGGATGAGGTGTGCAAGTACGTGGATGTGTTGTTGGACCGTCCGTTGCGGGGGGTGATGTTCGCTGCGGAGGGTGAGGCGGGCGGGGGGCTGCTGGATCGGACGGAGTACACGCAGCCGGCTCTGTTCGCTGTCGAGGTGGCGTTGTGCCGGGTGTTGGAGGGTTGGGGTGTGCGGCCGGATTATGTGGCCGGGCACTCGGTGGGTGAGATTGCTGCGGCGCATGTGGCCGGGGTGTTGTCGTTGCAGGATGCGGCTCGGTTGGTGGTGGCTCGGGGCCGGTTGATGGGTGGGGCCCGTGATGACGGGGCGATGGTCGCGGTGGGTGCTGCGGAGCGGGACGTGGTCGCGGATCTGGCCGGGGTGGAGGGTGTTGATGTCGCTGCGGTCAATGGGCCTGAGGCGGTTGTCGTCTCTGGGGATGCCGGTGTTCTGGGGGAGTTGGAGGAGCGGTGGCGTGGGCGGGGTTGGCGTGTCTCCCGGTTGCGGGTGAGTCATGCTTTCCATTCCTCGCACATGGACGGTGTTCTTGAGGAGTTCCGTCGGACTGTGGCCGGCCTGCATTTCAGTGAGCCGACTGTGCCGCTGGTCTCGACTCTGACCGGGAAGGTGGCCGTTGCGGGTGAGCTGACGGCTCCGGAGTACTGGGTCCGTCAGCTGCGTGGCACCGTCCGCTTCCACGACGCCGTCAACACCCTGCGGGACGAAGGCGTGGGTCTCTGCCTCGAAGTCGGCCCCGACGCCGTACTCACCGGCATGATCCGCAACGGACAGGGTGAAGAAGAAGCCCTGACCGCCGTACCCCTGCTGCGCGCGGGGCACTCCGAGACGGACGTGCTCGGTGCGGGACTGGCCCAGGCCCACGCCCACGGCGCGCACATCGACCTGACCGCGTTCTTCCCCGGAGCGGCCCCGACCGACCTGCCCACGTATGCCTTCCGGCACAGGCGGTACTGGCTGACCTCCGGACGGCGGGCGAACGGACGCCCCACCGCACGCGGCACGTCCCGGCACCCGCTCCTGGACACGGTCGTCGAGCTCGCGGATGGAGGCGAGACGGTGCTCAGCGGCTGGTTCAGTGCCGAGGACCACCCGTGGCTCGCCGACCACACGATCGACGGCAACGTGATCCTGCCGGCGGCTGTGTTCCTCGAACTGGGGGCCGCGGCAGCCGCCCGTACCGGCGCCAGTGGCGTGGAACAGTTCACTCTGGAGGCGCCCCTGCCCCTGCCCGAGGGCGAGGCCGTCCGCCTGCAGATCATCGTTCGGGCAGCCGACCCGGACGGCACCAGGGCCTTCTCCGTCCACGCGCGACCGGCCGACCGGGACACCGGGGAAGCCGAGTGGACCCGCTGCGCGAGCGGCAGCCTCACGTCCGCGACCAGCGGCCCGGTGCCGGACACCTTTGCGTCCCTTCGCAACTGGCCGCCGCAGCACAGCACCGAGATCCCCTTGGAGGGCGTCTACGACCGTCTGGACAGGCTCGGCTACGCGTACGGCCCCACGTTCCGAAGCCTCCGCGGCCTCTGGCAGCGCGGCGAGGATCTGTACGCGGAGGTCCAGCTGCCGCGGGAACTGCATGGCGAGGCGGAGCAGTTCGCGATCCATCCGGTACTGCTGGACGCCGCGCTCCAGCCCCTGGCCGTCACGTCGGCCGAGACGCTCGAAGCCGGAGACCTGCTGTGGCTGCCGTTCGACTGGCACGGCGCCTCCTTCTGGGGCCCCGACGGGCTCACCAGTCTGCGCGTACGGCTCACGCTGACGGGCGGCGACGATGTCTCTGTGGCCATCGCCGACCACCACGGCTCGCCGGTCGCCGAGACGCGGACATTGACACTGCGCCGGATGTCCCGGAAGCGGTTCTCCGCACAGTTCGCGGCGGAGAGCCCCGTCCTGCATGCCGTGGGGTGGGAGCCGGTTGTGGCTTCGGGGGTTGCTGGGGTGTTGGGGGAGTTGGTGTTGGTTGCTGGTGGTGTGCCTGGGGTGGTGGGCACGC
>NZ_JBIVUT010000053.1:0-4121 GCF_044757365.1 Streptomyces sp. NPDC091289 | reverse complement strand
GGGTAACCCCCGGGGCGGCCCCGTTTTAGGATCCCGGGGCCGCGCGGGGGGGGGCGGGGGGCGGGGGGGCGGGGGGCCCCCCGGGGCGGGGGGGGCCCCCCCCCCCGGGGCGGGGGGGGCGGGGGGCCGCGGCGACCGTACGAGCGGGGGCTCAACGGCCCTGGAGGGACTTCACGTTGTCGCCGAAGGTCCAGCCCTTGGAGCCGTCCCAGTTCAGGGACCAGGTCATCAGCCCCTTGAGGGAACCGTTGTAGTGGTTCCAGGCCTGCGCGACGAGTCCGGTGTCCATGTGTCCGCCGCCCGCTCCGACCTGGGCGGGGAGACCGGGGACCTGCTTGTCGTAGGGCACCTTGATGGTGGTGCCCTGGATGACGAGCCCGTCGTTCAGGCAGTCGGTCTGGGCGGTGAAGCCCGCGACGGTGCCGGCGGAGTAGGAGTCGCCGGAGCAGCCGTACATGCTGCCGTTGTAGTACTGCATGTTCAGCCACCACAGCCGGCCGTTGTCGGCGTACTTCTTGATGATGGGCAGGTACGAGCCCCAGATCGAACCGTAGACGACGCTGCCGCCGGTGACGTACGCCGTCTCGGGGGCCATGGTGAGACCGAAGTTCGACGGCATCGCGGCGAGGACGCCGTCGATGATGCGGATGAGGTTGGCCTGCGACGGTGACAGTTCGTTGATGTTCCCGGAGCCGGTGAGGCCGGTCTCGATGTCGATGTCGATGCCGTCGAAGTTGTACTTCTTCAGGATCGGGACGATCGTCTCGACGAACCGGTCGGCCACCGCGCTGGAGTTGAGATCGATCCCGGCCGTGGCTCCGCCGATCGACATGAGGGTGGTGAGGCCGGAGGCCTTGGCCTGACACATCTCGGCGGGAGTGGCGACCTTGACGGTGCTGTCCATGCCGTCCTCCCAGAGGACGGTGCCGTCGGAGCGGATGACGGGGAACGCGGCGTTGATGACGTTGTAGCCGTGCTCGGTGATACGGGAGTCGGTGATCGGGATCCAGCCGAGCGGCGGGTGCACGCCGTTGGCCGCCCCGTCCCAGTTCTCCCAGTACCCCTGGAGCACCTTGCCCGTGGGCTTCGACTTGACCGCGCAGGTCTCGTCGGCGGCGGCAGCGCTGCCCGCCCCCGCTGCCTTCGGTGGTGCGGCCCCGACCAGCATCGGTACGACGAGCGCCGCCGCCAGGCCGAGGCCCAGCAGTCGTGAGGTACGACCCATGATCCGTACGTCCTTCCAGCCCGGGTCCGCCGCCGACGGTGCGAAAGGTTCGCCCCGCCCCGCCCCATGTCGTGACCCTGCCAAACCGTAGAATGGTCCAGACCTTCGGTCAAGAGGTCTGGACCAGACGGTTCGTCAGGAGCGGTGCCGGAAACGGCCCCCGGAATCACCGCGGCGGGGTGGGCAGCGGCACAGTCAACCGCTTCCCACCCCGTCCGGTACCGGTCGCGGCCCCTCAGCCGCGCCAGGAACCCGGGCCCCTCAGCCCCGGTCGTACGTGTGGAACCCGCGGCCGGTCTTCCGGCCGAGCAGCCCGGCCTCCACCATCCGCAGGAGCAGCGGCGGCGGGGCGTACAGCGGTTCCTTGAACTCGTCGTACAGCGATGCGGCGATGGAGGCCACCGTGTCGAGGCCGATCAGGTCGGCGAGCTTCAGCGGTCCCATCGGGTGGGCGCAGCCCAGCTCCATCCCGGCGTCCACGTCGGCGGCGGTGGCGAAGCCCGACTCGGCCATCCGGATCGCGGAGAGCAGATACGGGATCAGGAGCGCGTTGACGACGAACCCGGCCCGGTCCTGCGAGCGGACCACCGTCTTGCCGAGGACCGAGGTCACGAACTCCTCGGCCGCCGCGACGGTCGCGGGGGCGGTGTGCAGGGAGGTCACCACCTCCACGAGCGGGAGGACCGGCACGGGGTTGAAGAAGTGCAGGCCGAGGACGCGGTCGGCGCGGTGGGTGGCCATGCCGAGCCGCATGACGGGGATGGCGGAGGTGTTGGTCGCCAGGATCGCTTCGGGGTCCTCGACGATCTTGTCGAGGGCGGTGAAGATCTCCGTCTTGGCGGCGGCGTTCTCGACGACGGCCTCGATGACGAGCTGCCGGTCGGCCAGGGCGTCGAGGCTGCCGGTGAAGAGCAGCCTGCCGAGGGCGTCCTCGGCGGTGAGGCGGTCGAGCTTGCCGCGCTGGACGGCCCGTTCCAGAGAGATCGCGACCCGCTCTCGGGCCCGGTCGGCGGCGGTGGCGTCCGCCTCGCAGACGATGGTGTGCAGTCCGGCGCGGGCGCAGACCTCGGCGATCCCGGCCCCCATCTGGCCGCCTCCGACGACACCGACCCGGGCGATGGCGGCGCTCATGCCCGCACCGCCGGACGGCCGACGAGGTGGCGGGCGTACGCCTCGGTGGTGAAGAAGGCGGGCAGCTCCTTGCCGAGCGCGGTGCGTTCGAACAGATCGCGGACCTGGTCGAGCTGGGCCCAGGGGTACGTGGCTCCGAGCGCGGCCAGTTCCTCGTCGAGGAGCTCCAGCACCGTCGCGCGGTCGACCGCCCTGTGCTTGAGCCACTGCCAGATCTGGACCCGGGCGATCTCGGCGGTCGCCGCGTCCTCCATGAGCCCGTTCAGCGCGACGGCCCCTTGTCCGCGCAGCCAGGCGTCGTAGTAGCGCAGGGCGACGGTGATGTTGTCGCGCACGCCCTCCGGGGTCGGGCGTCCGGCGGTGCGCCGGACGGCCACGAGGTCCTCGGCGGTGACGTGGACGTCGTCGCGGGTGCGTTCCAGCTGGTGCGGACGGTCGCCGAGCACCTCGTCGAAGACGGTCCGGCAGACCGGGACGAGGCCGGGGTGGGCCACCCAGGAACCGTCGAAGCCGTCCTCCGCCTCGCGCTCCTTGTCGAGCCGCACCTTCGCCAGCGCCGCTTCCCGGGCGGCCGGCTCGCCGCCGGGGATCTGCGCGGCCATCCCGCCGATGGCGTGTGCGCCGCGCCGGTGGCAGGTGCGGACCAGGAGTTCGGTGTAGGCGCGCAGGAAGGGGGCGGTCATGGTGACCTTGGCCCGGTCGGGGAGGACGAAGTCGGGGCGGTGGGCGAAGTTCTTGATCAGGCTGAAGAGGTAGTCCCAGCGGCCCGCGTTGAGGCCGGCGCTGTGTTCGCGCAGCTCGTAGAGGATCTCCTCCATCTCGAACGCGGCGGTGATCGTCTCGATGAGGACGGTGGCGCGGATCGTGCCGCGCGGGATGTCCAGCAGGTCCTGGGCGAGGAGGAACACATCGTTCCAGAGGCGGGCCTCGTACCGGTTCTCCAGCTTGGGGAGGTAGAAGTAGGGCCCGCTGCCCGCGTCGATCTGCCGCCGGGCGCAGTGGAAGAAGTAGAGGCCGAAGTCGACGAGCGCGGCGGGGACGGGCCGTTCGTCGATGACGAGGTGCTTCTCGGTGAGGTGCCAGCCGCGCGGCCTGACCATGATGGTGGCGGGCCGGTCGGTGAGCCGGTACTCCTTGCCGCTCGTGGTGGTGAAGTCGATGCGGCGGTCGATGGCGTCGATCAGGTTCAGCTGACCCTGGACGATGTTCTCCCAGGTGGGCGAGGTGGCGTCCTCGAAGTCGGCCATCCACACCTGGGCCCCGGAGTTGAGCGCGTTCACCGCCATCGAGCGCTCGGGCGGGCCGGTGATCTCCACCCGCCGGTCGGTCAGACCGGGTGCGGGCCGGGCGACGCGCCAGTCGGGGTCGTTACGGATGGCGGAGGTGGCGCGGGAGAAGTCGAGCGGGGTGCCGCCGCGCAGCAGCGCGGAGCGGCGGCGGCGTTCGGTCAGCAGGTCGAAGCGGCGGGCGGCGAAGGCCGCGTCGAGGCGGCCGATGAAGTCGAGGGCCTCGGGGGTGAGGACCTCCTCGTGCCGGTCCCCCGGTACGCCGAGGACCTGGACGCGGCCGGTCGTGGCAAGGGTGGTCATGCGGGTCTCCTCAGCGGGGGCGGTGGCGGAATCCGGGAATGCGGCCCCGGGGGGGGGGGGGGGGGGGGGGGGGGGGGCGGGGGGGGGGGGGGGGGGGGGGGGGGGGGGGCCCCCCCCCGGGGGGGGGGGCCGGGTCGGGGGGGGGGGGCCGGTCCATCCGCCGTGCGCGGGCGGAC
>NZ_JBIVUT010000052.1:0-5032 GCF_044757365.1 Streptomyces sp. NPDC091289 | reverse complement strand
GGGGCCCCCCGGGGGCCCCCCCCCCGGGCCCCGGGCCCCCCCCCGCCCCCCCCCCCGCCCCGCGCCCCCCCCCCCCCCCCGGGGGGGGGGGGGCCCCCGGGGGGGGGGCCCCCCCCCCCCGGCTGTGGGCGCACGGGTCCGCCGACCAGCCCGCCCTTCCGTTCATGCCCACTCCTCGCCCGAATGTGTTTACATTCCCGCACCCCGGACGTAACCTGAGCGCGAAACCACAGACTCGGGCATGAAACGGAAACGAAACCACATGTACGCACCGGAGCGTCAGCAGGAGATCCTCCGCCTCGCCCAGGAGAGCGGCCGGGTCGACGTACTGTCCCTGGCCGAGGAGTTCCAGGTGACGGCCGAGACCGTCCGGCGCGACCTCAAGGCCCTGGACCGGGCGGGGCTGCTGCGCCGGGTGCACGGTGGGGCGATCCCGGTCGGGCGGCTCGACTTCGAGCCCGACCTCGCCGAGCGCGACGCCCTCGCCGCCGACGAGAAGGACCGCATCGCGCAGGCCGCCCTCACCGAGCTGCCCGCCGACGGCAATGTGATCGTCGACGCCGGGACCACGACCGCGCGGCTCGCCGCCGCCGTCCCGGTCGACGCGACGCTGACCGTGGTGACGCACGCGCTGCCGGTGGCCGCCCGCCTCGCCGACCACCCCGGCATCGCCCTGCATCTGGTGGGCGGCCGGGTCCGGCACCGTACCCGCGCGGCGGTCGACGCCTGGGCACTCGGTTCGTACGCCGAGATCAACGCCGACGTCGTCTTCCTCGCCACCAACGGCTTCTCCCCCGACAGCGGCCTGACCACGCCCGACCTCGCCGAGGCCGCGGTGAAGCGGGCCGTGATCAAGGCAGCCCGCCGGGTCGTCCTGCTCGCCGACTCCGGCAAGTTCGGGCAGGAGCACTTCGCCCGCTTCGGCGATCTCACCGATGTGGACCTGCTCATCACCGACACGGGCCTCAGCCCCGACGACGCCCGCTCCATCGAGAGCCGGGGCACGGAAGTAGTACGCGCATGATCCTCACCGTCACCCCCAACCCCAGCCTGGACCGCACCTACGAGCTGCCCGGCCTGACCCGCGGCACCGTGCTGCGCGCCACGTCCGACCGCGTCGACCCGGGCGGCAAGGGCGTCAACGTCTCCCGCGCGGTCGCGGCGGCCGGGCACCGCACGGTCGCCGTCGCCCCGATGGGCGGCCCGGAGGGCGCACTGCTCACGCGGCTGCTCGGCGATCTCGGGATCGAGGCCGCCGGCGTGCCGATCGCCGGGAACACCCGGATCAACGTCACGCTCGTCGAACCCGACGGCACCCTCACCAAGGTCAACGCGGCGGGCCCCGAGCTCAGTCCGGCCGAGGCGGAGGACGTCCTGGAGGCGGTACGGGTCCGCTCGTCGGCCGCCGACTGGATCGCCTGCTGCGGGAGCCTGCCGCGCGGGCTGCCGCCGCAGTGGTACGCGGAGCTGGTCGAGCGGAGCCACCGGGCCGGTGCGCGGATCGCGCTGGACACCTCAGGGGCGGCGCTGACCGCCGCGCTGGAGCGGGGGCCCGATGTGATCAAGCCCAATGCCCAGGAGCTCGCGGAGGCCGTCGGCCGGCCGCTCGCCACGGTGGGCGACGCGCTCAAGGCCGCCGAGGAGCTGCGCGAGCGCGGCGCCCGGTCGGTGCTGGCGAGCCTGGGCGCGGACGGGCAGCTGCTGGTCGAGGCGTCGGGCGCGTATTTCGCCACCGCCCCGGTGGCCGCCGTACGCAGCAATGTCGGCGCCGGGGACGCCTCTCTCGCCGGCTTCCTGGCGGCGGGCGGGCAGGGCCCGGAGGCGCTCGCCTCGGCCGTCGCCCATGGGGCCGCGGCCGTGCAGCTGGCCGGAAGCCTCATGCCCACCCCGGCCGACCTCGACCTGCCGTCGGTCGTGACGACCTCCGACGTACCGCTGGACCGCGCGCTGACGGAGCCCGCCCCATGACCCCCCGCACCACCACCCCCGCAACTCCCGCAACTCCGGTACGGACCCCACCCGTACGAGCCCGCCGCCCCGTCCCCCCGAGCCGCCGCACGGCGGTCCCCGAGCAAGGAGCACCGCGATGAGTGAGCTGATCACCGCGGAACTGGTCGACCTCGATCTGTCCGCCGCAACGAAGGACGCCGCCGCGAGGTCGCTCGCCGAGCGGATGGTCGCCGCGCACCGCGTCACCGATCTCGAAGGCTTCCTGGCCGACGTCGCGGCCCGCGAGGCGCAGATGCCGACCGGCCTCGACGGCGGCATCGGCATCCCGCACTGCCGCAGCGAGCATGTGAGCGCCCCGACACTGGCCTTCGGGCGCAGCGCCGCGGGCATCGACTTCGGGGCGGCCGACGGCCCGGCCGATCTGGTCTTCCTCATCGCGGCCCCGGCCGGGGCCGACGACGACCACCTCACCATCCTGTCCGGCCTGGCCCGCAGGCTGATGGACCCGGAGTTCACCGCCGCCCTGCGCGCCGGAAGAGACCCGGGGGCGGTGGCCGCGCTGATCCGGGGCGAGGAGCCCGAGCAGAAGCCCGAACAGGAGCTCGCGGCGACGGAGACGGAGACGGCCGACAGCGCCCCCTTCCGGATCGTCGCCGTCACCTCCTGCCCCACCGGCATCGCGCACACCTACATGGCGGCCGAGTCCCTGGCCGCCGCCGGCCGCGCCGAGGGCGTCGAGGTGACGGTGGAGACGCAGGGCTCGGCCGGTTTCAAGAAGCTGGACCCCGCCGTCGTCGCGGCGGCGGACGCCGTGATCTGGGCGCACGACGTGGAGGTCCGGGAGAAGGCCCGCTTCCGGGGCAAGCCGCTGGTCGACGTCGGGGTGAAGGCGGGCATCAACCGGCCCGCCGAGCTGATCGCCGAGGCCCGCCGCAAGGCGGAGCGCGGGGAGATCGCCGCCGTGTCCGAGGACGGCGGCTCCACGGATCCCGGCGATGGCGACGGGGACGGATCCGGCGCGGATCACGCGCACTTCGGCGTCCGGCTCCGTACGTATCTGATGTCCGGCGTGAGCTACATGGTGCCGTTCGTCGCGGCGGGCGGTCTGCTGATCGCCCTGTCGTTCGCCATCGGCGGCTACGAGATAGCGAGCGCCAAGTCGGTGGCCGACCACTTCGTCTGGGGCGAGGCGGACAGCTGGGCCGCGCTGCTCAACCAGATCGGCTCGGCGGCCTTCGCGTTCCTGGTGCCGGTGCTGGCCGGGTACATCGCGTACGGGATGGCGGACCGGCCCGCGCTGGTGCCCGGTTTCGTCGGCGGCGCCATCGCGCTCACGGTGAACGCCGGGTTCCTCGGCGGTCTGGTCGCCGGTCTGCTGGCCGGTGCGGTGGTGATGGCGATCCAGCGGGTCCCGGTCCACGCGACCCTGCGCGGCATCATGCCGGTGCTGGTGATCCCCCTGATCGCGTCGGCGGTCGTGGGCTTCCTGATGTTCATCGTGGTCGGCAAGCCCATCGCCTCGCTGCAGAACGCGCTCACGGACTGGCTGAACGGCCTGTCGGGCTCCAACGCGGTGATCCTCGGCGTCGTCCTCGGGCTGATGATGTGCTTCGACATGGGCGGCCCGCTGAACAAGGTGGCGTACGCCTTCGCGGTCGGCGGTCTCGCCGACCCGACCGACGGCAGCCTCAAGGTGATGGCCGCGGTCATGGCCGCCGGGATGGTCCCGCCCCTGGCGATGGCGCTGGCCACCACCGTACGCAGGAAGCTGTTCACCAAGACCGAGCGGGAGAACGGCCGGGCGGCCTGGGTGCTGGGCGCCTCGTTCATCACCGAGGGCGCGATCCCGTTCGCCGCCGCCGACCCGCTGCGGGTCATCCCGTCGGTGATGGCGGGCGGCGCGGTCACCGGCGCCCTGTCGATGGCCTTCGGCGCGACCCTGCGCGCCCCGCACGGCGGCGTCTTCGTCGTCCCGCTGATCGGCCAGCCGTACCTCTACCTGCTCGCCATCGCCGCCGGGACGCTGGTGGCGACCGCGCTCGTCGTCCTGCTCAAGGGCGCACGCCGGACGGCCCCGGACCCGGCCGGGGAGGCGGGGGCCGCGGGCCCCGGCGACTCCCGGGTCACGGTCGCCGCCTGAACACCCCACGCACCGATCCGCAGTTTCTTCCCGAGGAGTGATCCATGCACCAGCAGACCGTCGCCATAGCCTCCCGCAGCGGGTTGCACGCCCGCCCGGCGTCGCTGTTCGTCAAGGCCGCCGCCCGCCAGCCGGTCAAGGTGACCATCGCCCGTGAGGGCCGCGACCCGGTCGACGCCCGCAGCATGCTCGCGGTGCTGGCGCTGGCCGCCCCGCACGGGGAGACCGTGGTGCTCAGCGCCGAGGGCGACGGGGCGCGGGCGGCGGTCGAGGAGCTGGCCGAGCTGCTCGCGCAGGATCTCGACGCCGCCGTCTGATCTCCGGTCGTCTGATCTCCGGTCGTCTTCTCCGATGCGTACACCGTCGGCTGCCGGGTCGTTAGATTGGGACACGTGACCGAGACGTGGAACGCCACCGACCCGGCCGTCCTGGCCCTTCCCTCCGGACGGCTGGTACGCGGCCGGGGTCTGCGCAAGCCCTTGCCCGCGGGACCCGAACCGGATTTCGCCGTCTACCTCCTGGGGCGCACCCCGCCCCCGGTCGCGTGGGAGTCGCGGTGGCTGCGGTGGCCGGACTTCCGGCTTCCGGCGGACCGTGTGGCGGCGCGGGACCTGCTCCAGGAGGTGTGGGACCGGGCCGCCGGCGAGCGGGTCGAGGTGGCCTGCGGCGGCGGCATGGGCCGCACCGGGACGGCGCTGGCCTGCCTGGCCGTCCTGGACGGGGTCCCCGCCGGCGAGGCGGTGGCGTTCGTGCGCGCCGGCTACCACCCGCGCGCGGTGGAGACGCCCTGGCAGCGCCGCTATGTACGGAACTTCCCGGCGCGTCAGGACGCCCCCTAGGACCTCAGGGCCCTAGAGATCGTCTTCAAAAGTCAGATCCAGAGCAGGATTGAGGCGATGGTGATGGCTGCCTGGTAGGACTCGCGGGTTTTGTCATAGCGGG
>NZ_JBIVUT010000051.1:0-5160 GCF_044757365.1 Streptomyces sp. NPDC091289 | reverse complement strand
CGCGTCCGACAACCGCTCAAGCAACACCAGACCCGCACCCTCGGACCAGGCTGTACCGTCGGCCGCGGCGGCGAAGGACTTGCACCGCCCGTCGGCGGCGAGACCCCGCTGCCGGGCGAAGTCTATGAGGCCGCCGGGGTCGCAGCTCACCGTCACTCCCCCGGCGACGGCCAGGGCCGACTCGCCGGAGCGCAGCGACCGGATCGCCGAGTGCATCGCGACCAGGGACGAGGAGCAGGCCGTGTCGAGCGACACCGCGGGCCCCTCGAAGCCGTAGGTGTAGGAGATCCGGCCGGAGGCGACGCTGCTGAGCTTGCTGGTCATGAGGTAGCCCTCGAACTCCTCGGGGGCGTTGAGCCCGAGATAGCTCTCCTCGACGATGCCCACGAAGACACCGGTCCTGCTGCCCTTGAGCGTGGTGACGTCCAGCCCGGCGTGTTCGAACAGCTCCCAGGAAACCTCCAGCAGCAGCCGTTGCTGCGGGTCCATCGCCTGGGCCTCGCGCGGGGAGATGCCGAAGAACCCCGGGTCGAACAGGGGGGCGTCGTGGATGAAGCCCGCCTCGACCGAGTAACTCTTCTCCTTGATCCTCTCGATGTCCCAGCCGCGGTCGTGCGGCAGCTCCGTGACCGCGTCGGTCTCCTGGGCGACCAGGTTCCACAGGTCGTCCGGTGAGGCGACGCCGCCGGGGTAGCGGCAGGCCATGCCCACGATGGCGACGGGTTCCTCGTCGGCCGCCTCCCGCTCGGCCAGCCGCCTGCGGGCCTCCTGGAGGTCGGACGTCACCCGCTTGAGGTAGTCGACGAGCTTGTCTTCGTTGGACATCGCGTCGGTATCCCTTTCAGGAAGTCAGGAAGTCAGGACGTCAGGAAGTCAGGACGTCTGGTTATCGGTCGGCGGGCCGGAGAGCTCGGTGTCGATGAGGGCGAACAACTCGTCCACCGAAGCGGATTCGATCCGGGCCGCCGAGGCCGGCTCGTCCGTGTGGTCGGTGTCCGCGGCCGGGGTGCCGAGCCTGGACGCCATGCTCTGGAGGCGGCGCCGGACCATCTGCCGGTGCCGTTCGTCCTCGGAGACCGCGGCGAGCAGGGTGTCGATGCGGTCCAGTTCGGACAGGACCTGCGCGGACACGTCGGCCTCGGCCGGGGCCAGCCGTTGGAGTACATGGCCTGCGACGTCGCGCGGGGTGGGGTGATCGAATACCAGGGTGGCCGCGAGGCCGAGCCCGGTGGCGGCCGTCAGGCGGTTGCGCAGTTGCACAGCTGCCAGCGAGTCGATGCCCATCTCCTGGAACGCCTGCGCCGCTGCGATGGCGTGCAGGTTCGGCTGTCCCGTCACCGCGGCGGTCTCCGCCCGCACCAGGTCCAGGACGAGCGTCTCGCGTTCCGTGCCGGCCAGGCCCGCGAGCCGGTCGGTCAGCGTGGTGGCGTCCGCCTCGCCGCCCGCGGTGCTCGCGGTCCTGCGCGCCGGACCGTCGGCCAGGTCGCGCAGCGCGGGCGGTACGACCTCATGGCCGCGCAACGCGGCCCGGTCCACGACGCCGGCGACCACCGCGGCGGCACCGCCCGGGTCCGTGCCGAGGGCGACCGCCCGGTCGAAGAGGCCGCGGGCCTGATCCGCGGTGAGCGGCCTGAGCAGGTCGGGGCCGGGGTGCCGCGCCACGCCTTCGCGTTCCCACGGAGCCCAGGCCACGGCGGTGGCGGGCAGCCCGAGCGCCCTGCGGTGGCGGGCCAGGCCCTCGACGTACGCGTCGCCCGCCGCCGTGTTCGCCCGGCCAGGCGCACCGAAGGTGCCGGCCGGGGAGGCACAGACGACGAATGCGGTGAGGTCCAGGTGCCGGGTGAGTTCGTGCAGGTGGTGGGCCGCGACGGCCTTCGGCCGCAGAGCCCGGTCGAGCTGTTCCGGCGTCATCGCGGACAGCATGCCGTCCTCCGGCGCCCCGGCCGCGTGCACCACCGCGGTCAGCGGGTGGTCGTCGGGTATCGCGGCCAGCACCGCGGCCAGCGCCTCCCGGTCCGCGGCGTCACACGCGGCCGACGTCACATGGGCGCCGGACGCGGCCAGTTCGGCGGCCAGTTCGTCCGCTCCCGGCGCGTCGGCGCCGCGGCGGCTCACCAGCAGCAGGTTTCTGACGCCGTGCTCCGCCACCAGGTGCCGGGCCAGTACGGCTCCGAGGGTTCCCGTGCCGCCGGTCACCAGGACCGTGCCGTTCGGCGTCCATGGTTGTCCGGTCGGCCGGTCCGGGGCGGTCGGGGCGGCCTGGATCGTACGTAGCCGGGGCACGAGCACCCGGCCCTCGCGGACCGCCATTTCCAGCTCACCGGCCCGCGCCGCCGACACCAGCAAGTCGAGCGGCGGGGTGTCCGTGTCGGTGTCGGCCAGGACGAGGCCGTCCACGCCTTCGGCGCCCGCGGTGCGCAGCAGTCCGCGGACGGCCGCCGCCTCCAGGTCCAGGAGCGTCGCGTCGTCCCGGTCCGCCACGATCGCGTAGCGGGACAGCACCACGACCGGTATGCCGCGCAGCGCGTCCTCGGCCAGCAGTTCCCGCACGAAGGAGAGCGCCCGGCGCGTGCCCTCGCCCAGGTCGCCCGTAGAGGTCCACGGCACGAGCAGCAGCTCGAAGGCCGTTCTGTCCGCCGCGGCGGCCCGCGCGGCCGCGCCGAGGTCGTCGAAGCGGGGGACGCCGGGGACCTCGGCGCCGACCACCGCCCAACGAGCCGTGGGCCGCGGAGTCGCGTCGTAGGGGATCCACTCGATCGCGGACAGCGCCTCGCCGGGCGGCTCGGCGGCGAACTCCTCCTCGGAAACGGTCCGGTAGGTGAGCGATCCGACGCCGAGCACCGGCCGCCCCTCGGGGTCCAGGAGTTCCAGCCCGGCGATGTCGTCGTCGACGCGGACCGACCGTACCCGCACAATGTCGGCGCCCACGGCGTGCAGCCGTACGTCGCGCCAGACGGCCGGGACGGCGGCGTCTCCCGTCCCGCGTGGCGCGGGGGCCGAGGACGCGGTCAGTGCGGCATCCAGCAGGACGGGGTGAAGGTGGTAGCGCCCCGCCTCGGCCAGCAGGTCCTCGGGCAGGCGCACCTCGGTCGTCCTCGCTGCGCTGTTGTGCCCCGCAGCGCCCGGTTCGCCGGTCGATTCCTCGGTCGGCGCGGGCGTCCGTGCGGGCCCGTCGGCCGTGAGGACTCCTCGGGCGCCGAGTCTCCACGGGTTGTCCGAGGCGTGCCCGGGGTCTCCCGTGTCGGGCCGGGCGTGAACGGTGACGCCGCGGCGGCCCTCCTGGTCGGGTGCTCCGACGCGGACCTGGATCTGGAGCCCGCCCGTTTCCGGCAGCGTCAGCGGCGTGGCCAGGGAGAGTTCCTCCAGCAGGGTGCAGCCCGTCTCGTCGCCCGCGCGAACGGCGAGTTCGACGTACACCGAAGCAGGCAGTACGCACCTGCCCAGGACGGTGTGGTCAACCAGCCAGGGGTGGGTGCGGCGGGAGACGCGGCCCGTGAGCAGTACCTCCTCCTGGTCGGCGACCGGCACCGAGGCGCCGAGCAGCGGGTGCCCGGCGCTGGTGAGGCCGAGACCGGCCGCGTCCTCGCGTCGGGACTCCGCCTCCAGCCAGTACCGCTTGCGCTGGAAGGCGTAGGTCGGCAGATCCACCCGGACCGCGCCGGGCAGCACTCGCGGCCATTCGACGCGCCGACCGCGCGTGTGCAGCAGGCCGATGAGCGTCGCCAGTGTCTCCCCCTCCGGCCGGTCGGCCCGGAGCGCCGGTGCCACCAGGCCAGGGTTCCGTTCTGCCCCGGCCGAGACCAGGGCGCTGAGGACCGCGTCCGGGCCGAGCTCGACGAAGAGGGTGGCGCCCTCCTGTTCCAGGGTGCGCACCGCGTCGAAGAACCGCACCGTCTCGCGCAGTTGCCGCACCCAGTAGCCCGGCGCACACGCCTCCTGCGCGGTCAGCGTCTTTCCGGTCACCGTGGACACCAGCGCGATCCGCGGTTCCTGCAGCGACAGCCCCTTGACGACCTGCTCGAACTCGTCGAGTACGTCGTCCATGTGCGGCGAGTGGAAGGCATGGCTCACCCGCAGGCGGCGTACCCGCCTGCCCTCCGCACGCCAGCGCGTCTCCAGGCCCTCGACCGCCTCGGCGTCGCCGGACACCACCACGTTGTCCGGACCGTTGACCGCCGCCAGTGACACCCGGCCTTCCAGCCCGGCCAGGTCACCGGTGACCTTCTCCGTGTCGGCCTGGACAGCGAGCATCGCCCCGCCGGCACGCGCCGAGCCCATCAGCCGGCCCCGTGCCGTCACCAGCAGGGTCGCGTCCGCGAGCGTCAGGACGCCCGCCGCATGCGCCGCCGCCACCTCGCCCACCGAGTGACCGGCGACGAAGTCGGGCGATACGCCGATCCGTTCGAGGAGCCGGAACAGCGCCACCTCCAGGGCGAACAAAGCCGGTTGTGTGTACTCCGTCCGGTCCAGCAGCTCGGCCTGCTCCGAGCCCTCCCGCGCGAACACCACGTGCTTCAGCGGTTGCGGGAGGTGCGCGTCCAGTGCTTCGCACACCTCGTCGAAGGCCGCGGCGAACTCGGGTACCGAGTCGTACAGTTCCCGGCTCATACCGAGCCGCTGCGCCCCCTGCCCCGTGAACACGAAGGCGAGACCGGCCGTGCCGCGTGATCGCGGTGCCTCCCCCACCGCCGAGCCGTCAGCCGTACCCGATGCCAGGGCTCGCAGGCCGTGCGCCAACTCCTCCCGGGTCCGGCCGACGACCACCGCGGCCGCGTCCAACACGGTCCGCCCCGAGACGAGGGTCCAGGCCACGTCCCTGGGCTCCAGGGCGGATTCCCCTTCCACGGCTGCCAGCAGCCGCGCCGCCTGGCCGCGGAGTCCTTCCGGCGAGCGCCCCGAGACCACCCACGGCACCACCGGCAGGCCAGTGGCGGCGGGCGGCTCGGCGCTCGGCTCCTCCTGGGGGGCCTCCTCCAGGATGACGTGGGCGTTCGTGCCGCCGATACCGAAGGAGGAGACACCCGCCCTGCGCGGTCCGTCGTCGGACCGCGGCCACGGCGTGGTCTCGGTGAGCAGTTCCACCGCTCCGGAGTCCCAGTCGACCTGCGGGGTGGGAGCGTCCACGTGCAGCGTCCTGGGCAGCACCCCGCGCCGCATCGC
>NZ_JBIVUT010000050.1:0-5582 GCF_044757365.1 Streptomyces sp. NPDC091289 | reverse complement strand
CGCGCGCTCCCACCACACCAGGCCGCCCCCCCCCGCCCGGCGGCGCCGCGCCCCCCCCCCCCCCCGGCGGCCCGCCCCCCCCCGCCCCGCCCCCCCCCCCCCCCCCCCCCCCCCCCCCCCCCCCCCCCCCCCCCCGCGCCCCCCCCCCCCCCCCCCGGCCGGGGGCGGGCCGCCCCGCCCGCCCCCCCCCCCCCCCCGCGGCTCTTGGTGCTGTGCTGTTGTGCGGTGCTGCTATGTGCTGCTGTGCGGTGTGTACGCGGTCAGGCAGACTTCCTGCTGTCCCGCGGGTGCACGGCGATGTTCATGGCTCCGGAGCGCAGAACCGCCAGCCTCTCGGCCAGCACCTCCTCCAGCTCCTCGCGGGTGCGCCGCTCCATGAGCATGTCCCAGTGCGTACGCGCAGGCTTGCCCTTCTTCTCTTCGGGGCCATCCCCGTCCACCAGGAGTGCCTGGGCGCCGCACGCCTTGCACTCCCACTCCGGCGGAATTTCCGCCTCTACCGAGAACGGCATCTCGAATCGATGTCCGTTCTGGCATGCGTACTCCACCGCCTGGCGCGGGGCCAGATCGATGCCGCGGTCCGTCTCGTAGCTGGTAACCACAAGTCGCGTGCCGCGGAGAGCTCGCTCACTCATGAATCGTGCCTCCCGGGCTTGTCGCCCACAGGACAAAATGTCGCTGTCGTCGTCATCCGGTCAACGTCCGGTCGGCGGTAAAGATTCCCGTTGCCGGTCATGCGTCGCCCGTCGTGCCGCTGCTTTATCTGGGTTGAGTACCCACCCGTGCCCGGTTTGTCACCTCTGTTAGGTGTTGTCACCCAACGGTTGAACCGCTTCCACTCGCAGTAACGGTCCTCCGGGCAGGCCAAAGACGTATACTACCGGCCTTTGACTTCAACGTCTAAATCCGTTCCGGCACCGGGTTGCCCGCGGCCTGGATCGCCCGCTTCACCGGGACCCGCGCCAGCAGGACCGCGCCGAGGGCGAAGAACACGATCAGCGAGATGATCGCCTCCCGGTAGCTGCCGGTCAGCTGGTACGCCAGACCGAACACCAGGGGCCCCAGCCAGCTCAGCCCCCGGTCGCTCATCTCGTACGCGGAGAAGTACTCCGCCTCCTTGCCGCGCGGCACCAGATGCGAGAACAGCGACCGCGACAGCGCCTGGCTGCCGCCCAGCACCAGACCGATCGCCGCCGCCAGGACGAAGAAGAACACCGGCGCGTCGGCGGGCAGCAGGTAGGCGGAGACCAGGATCAGGGTCCAGATGACCAGCGACCCCAGAATGGTGCGCTTGGCGCCGTGCGTCCGGGCGAGCCGCCCCATGCCGAGCGCCCCCGCCACCGCCAGGATCTGCACCAGCAGCACGGCGACGATCAGCGTCGTCTGATCCAGGCCCAGCTCCTCGGAGCCGTACAGCGAGGCCTGCGAGATGACCGTCTGGATCCCGTCGTTGTAGACGAGATAGGCCAGCAGGAAGGAGAGCGTCAGCGGGTGCCGCCGCATGTCGCGCAGGGTTGCCCGCAGCTGCTTCCACCCGGATCCGACCGCTCCCTCACCGCCCGGCGGTACCCGGCGGTCGCGCAGTCGGCGCAGCGGTACGAGGGTGAACGCGCCCCACCACACTCCGGCCGAGGCGAGACAGATCCGCACCGCGTCGGACTCCGTGAGACCGAAGGACTCGTGGCCGGTGTACAGGATCAGGTTGAGGATCAGGACGAGGGCGCCCGAGGTGTAACCGAAGGCCCAGCCGCGCGAGGAGACCGCGTCCCGCTCCTCCGGCCCGGCGATCTGCGGCAGATAGGCGTTGTACAGGACCATCGACACGGAGATCGAGGCGTTGGCCACGATCAGCAGGAACGCCCCCAGCAGATAGCGGTGGCCGTCCAGGAAGAACATCCCGGCCGTCGCCGCCGCCCCCGTGTAGGCGGCCGCCGCCAGCAGCGGCTTCTTGCGCCCCGTACGGTCCGCCGCCGCGCCCACGATCGGCATCAGGATCACGGCCACCACGATGGACGCGGAGACGGAGTACGCGAACAGCGAGCCCGCGCGCACGGGTATGCCCAGCGGGTGCACGAACCCGTCGGGATCGGCCGCCGCCTTGGCGATCGACGTCAGATACGGACCGAGGAAGACGGTCAGCACGCTGGTGGAGTAGACGGAGCAGGCGAAGTCGTAGAAATACCAGCCGTGCTGCTCCCGTCTGCGGGCGGCAGCCGTCCCGTCGCCCGGCGGCTGCCCGGACGGATCGGCCTTCCCTGCGGTCCCGGTACTCATCCCGCGTCCCCTCGGTCGTCCCCTGTGGACGCGGACGGACCGGGCGTCAGGACCATGCCCCCCGCTCGCTCAGCACCGTACGCAGCGTCTCGATGTGATCGGTCATGATGCCATCCACGCCGAGGTCCAGGAGCGCCGCCATCCGCTCCGGTTCGTTCACCGTCCAGACGTGCACCTGGAGCCCCAGTGCGTGTGCCGTGCGGACGAAACGGGCGTCCACCACCGGGATGCCGCCCTGCCGCTCCGGGACCTGGGCGCAGACCGCGCCCGCGCGCAGCGCCGCCGGGATCCCGTACGACCGCAGGCGCAGCCCCAGGACGCCGCGCACCCCGTACGACGTGGCCAGGCGGGGGCCCGCCAGACGGTGGGCGCGGGCCACCCGGGCCTCCGAGAACGAGCCGACGCAGACCCGGTCCCACGCGTCGGTGCGGCGGATCAGGCCGAGCAGCGGCTCCAGCGCCGATTCGGCCTTCAGATCCACGTTCCAGCGGGCCTGAGGGAACTCCTCCAGGAGTTCCTCGAAGAGCGGGAGCGGTTCGCTGCCCCCGACCCGGGCCCGGCGCACCTCGCTCCAGGGCAGTTCGCGGATCCGGCCCCGGGCGTCGGTGACCCGGTCCAGCGTCGCGTCGTGGAAGGCGACCAGCCGGCCGTCCGCCGTGGTGTGCACATCGGTCTCGAAGTAGCGGTAGCCCGCCTCGGACGCCCGGCGGAAGGCGGCAGCGGTGTTCTCCACGCCGTCCGCCGCCCCGCCGCGATGGGCGAAGGCGATCGGCGCCGGGTGGTCCAGATAGGGGTGGCTCGGGTTCACTGCGGCAGTATGGCCTGCCCGGATGCCGGGGCGGCAACGGGGCCGGAACCGGCGGGCGGCGCGGTGGTGGACGGTCCGTCGGAAGCCGCAGCGACCTCGGTGGGCGTGGTGGCCCCGGAAGCCGCGGCGACCTCGGCCTCGGCGGGCGCGGGCAGCGCGAACAGCCGCAGGAAGAGCTGCGCCAGCGGGCCGATGGCGAGGGCGTACAGCACCGTTCCGGCCCCGAGCGAGCCGCCCAGCACGAAGCCCGTCGCCACGACGGCCACCTCGATCGCCGTGCGGACCAGCCGGATGGAACGGCCGGTGATGTGGTTCAGCCCGGTCATCAGCCCGTCGCGCGGGCCGGTGCCGAACCGGGCCGTGATGTACAGCCCGGTCGCCACCCCGTTGAGCACGATGCCCAGGACCATCACCGGGATGCGGAGCCCGAGGCCCTCCAGGTCGCCGACCACGGCGAGCGTCCCGTCCGTCGCCAGCCCGACGGCGAAGACGTTCGAGACCGTGCCGAGCCCCGGCCGCTGACGCAGCGGGATCCACAGCAGCAGCACCACCGCGCCGATGATGATCGACACGACGCCGATCGAGATACCGGTCAGCTCCGCGAGGCCCTGGTGCAGCACGCCCCACGGCTCCAGGCCGAGTCCGGCGCGTACGAGGAGCGCGGAGCTCGCCCCGTACAGCGCCAGGCCGACGTACAGCTGGACCAGCCGCCGGGTGAGATGAGTGGTGCTCCGGCCGGTGGTCCTGGCCACGTTGTGCCCCCTGATGTAGTGATAGTGGACTGCTTCGTGCCACTCTGTGGCAGGGGATCGACCATCAACGATGGCCAATTCGAGGAAGGTGGACTGATTTCGATGACGCAGTGGACATCGACAGTGGGGGCGGCCCAGCTCGCCCGGCAGCTCGGGTCGCAACAGGCCCGGCCCACCGGACCGGGCGGCCGCAAGCCGCCCGCCTACCGCGCGCTCGCCGACGGCGTACGGCTGCTCGTCCTGGAGGGCCGCGTTCCGGTCGCCGCCCGGCTCCCCGCCGAACGCGAACTGGCCCTCGCCCTGTCCGTCAGCCGCACGACGGTCGCGGCCGCCTACGAGGCGCTGCGCGCCGAAGGCTTCCTGGAGTCGCGGCGCGGCGCGGGAAGCTGGACCGCCGTCCCGGCGGGCAATCCACTGCCCGCCCGCGGCCTGGAACCGCTGCCGCCGGAGTCGCTCGGCTCGATGATCGACCTGGGCTGCGCGGCCCTGCCCGCCCCCGAGCCCTGGCTGACCCGCGCCGTCCAGGGGGCGCTGGAGGAGCTGCCGCCCTACGCCCACACGCACGGCGACTACCCGGCCGGACTGCCCGCCCTGCGCCAGATGATCGCCGACCGCTACACCGCGCTCGGCATCCCCACCATGCCCGAGCAGATCATGGTCACCACCGGCGCGATGGGCGCCATCGACGCGATCTGCCACCTCTTCGCGGGCCGCGGCGAACGCATCGCGGTCGAGTCCCCCAGTTACGCCAACATCCTCCAGCTGATGCGCGAGACGGGCGCCCGCCTGGTCCCGGTCGCAATGGAGGAAGGGCTCGGCGGCTGGGACATGAACCGCTGGCGCCAGGTGCTGCGGGACGCCGCACCCCGGCTCGCCTATGTGGTCGCCGACTTCCACAACCCCACCGGCGCGCTCGCCGACGAGCAGCAGCGCCGGGACCTGGTGGAGGCGGCCCGGTCCGCCGGGACGGTCCTGGTCGCCGACGAGACGATGAACGAACTCCGCCTCGACGCCGACATCGACATGCCGCGCCGGGTCTGCGCCTTCGACCCGGCCGGCAGCACGGTCCTGACCGTCGGCTCCGCCAGCAAGGCCTTCTGGGCCGGGATGCGCATCGGCTGGGTGCGCGCGGCCCCGGACGTCATCCGCAGCCTGGTCTCCGCCCGCGCGTACGCCGACATGGGCACGCCCGTTCTGGAACAGCTCGCCATCAACTGGCTCATGGGTACCGGCGGCTGGGAACAGGCCGTCGAGGTCCGGCGGATGCAGGCACGCGAGAACCGGGACGCCCTGGTCGCGGCCGTGCGCCGGGAGCTGCCGGACTGGGAGTTCGCCGTGCCGCGCGGCGGTCTGACGCTGTGGGTGCGCACCGGCGGCCTCTCCGGATCGCGGCTGGCCGTCGCCGGCGAACGCGTCGGCGTCCGGGTGCCCTCGGGCCCCCGCTTCGGGGTCGACGGGGCCTTCGAGGGATACGTACGGCTGCCGTTCACGGTGAGCGGACCGGTCGCCGACGAGGCAGCCGTACGCCTGGCGGCCGCGGTGGACCTGGTGCGCTCCGGGGCGGGCGTGGGGGCCGACACCCCACGCAGCTTCGTGGCCTGAGACCGACGCGACAGCACGGCGGGGGGGGGGGGGGGCCCCCCCGCCCCCCCCCCCCCCCCCCCGGGGGCCCCCGGGCCCCCCCCCCCCCCGCCGCCGCCCCCCCCGGGGGCCCGGGGGGGGGGGGGGGCCGGCCGGGCCGCCGCGGG
>NZ_JBIVUT010000049.1:0-6284 GCF_044757365.1 Streptomyces sp. NPDC091289 | reverse complement strand
CGCGTCCGACAACCGCTCAAGCAACACCAGACCCGCACCCTCGGACCAGGCTGTACCGTCGGCCGCGGCGGCGAAGGACTTGCACCGCCCGTCGGGCGACAACGCCCGCTGCCGCGAGAACTCCACGAACGACGTGGTTGTGGCCATCACCGTCACACCCCCGGCCAGCGCCAGGTCGCACTCTCCGCGGCGCAGCGCCGCCGCCGCGAGATGGATGCCCACCAACGACGACGAACAGGCCGTGTCCAGGGCCACCGCCGGCCCCTCGAAACCGAAGGTGTAGGCCACCCGGCCCACGGCGATGCTGCTGGACGCGCCTCCCGCGACGTAACCCTGGACGTCGAGGGGGATGTCGTCGAGGAAGCTCGCGGCGAAGCCCTGGTACATGAGCCCGGCGAAGACGCCGGTGCGGCTGCCGCGCAGCGCGGCCGGAACCACGCCCGCGTTCTCCATCGCCTCCCACGCAGTCTCCAGCAGCAGCCGCTGCTGCGGGTCCGCCGCCAGTGCCTCCCTGGGCGACATTCCGAAGAATTCCGGCTCGAAATCGGCGGCATCCTCGAGGAATCCGCCTTCGCGCACATAGGACTTGCCCGCGCGGTCCGGGTCGGGGTCGTAGACGTCCTCGTCCCAGCCCCGGTCGGCAGGGAAGGGCGATATCGCGTCCTCCCCGCGGTGCAACAGCTCCCACAACTCCTGCGGGCTGCTCACCCGGCCCGGGAACCGGCAGGCCATCCCCACGATCGCGATCGGCTCGCTCGCCCGGTTCTCCACCTCACGCAACTGCCGACGGGCGTCGCGCGCGTCCACGACCGCGCGCTTGAGGTACTCGCGCAGCTCTTTCTCGTCAGCCATCGGAATTCAACCGCCAATTTTTCCGCATCGCTACTGTTCCCCACGACGACGAACGCGCCGAATTTCGCTGCGCCAATTTCACGCAGACCATAAACCGGACTCAGTCATGAGCCAGTAACCGCAGCCGCAGGGGAGGCCAGAGCGGTTCATTACCGCGGGGTTCCCTCAGAGGTCATCCCAGGTGGATGACTTGGCAGGTCGTCGGTCATGGTGGGGATCATCAACGGCTGGTGCCGGACGAGTTGTGGGCGTTGTTCCAGCGAGTGGTGCCGGAGGCGCCGTCGCGGCCGCAGGGCGGTGGTCGGCGTCGGCGCGGCGATATTCCGGAACGCACTTCGCCCGCGGCAGCGGACCGAAAGGAGCTTTACCTCCGGGCCGCCGTCGCGGGCGATGTCCATGCGTGTGCCGAGCGTGCGCCGTTCGGCTCACCCACGCGGGGTCAAGGCGGGCGCCGACCGCGCCACGCGGCTCACCGGCCGACCTTCGTGGGCAGCGGAGCCTGCTCCGGCACCGGGCGAGTGTCCGCCGCGGCGGGCGCTTGCGGCTCGGTGCCCTTCCGGGGCATCAGCACGGCCACGACCACGGCGGCAGTTCCGAGGACGACCGCGCCGACCAGGCTCGTGTGGGACACCGCGTCCGAGAAGGCTGAGCCGACCGCGTCGGCCATCCGGGACGAGCCCTGCGCCAACTCCGCCGCCTGCTGCTTGAGCGCGGCGGCGTCGGCAGCCGGGGCCTTCGCGGCCTGCTCGGTCAGCTGTTCCGCCCTGTCCTGGAAGGACTGGGCCACGGCGTTACCCGCGCCGACCGAGTCCTTCGCGGCTTCCAGCGCCTCCGGCGGCACCTTGCTCCCCTTGGTCGCGTCGGTGAGGTTCGCCGCGTACGAGGAGGCGAGCGTCGAGCCGAGAACCGCGATGCCGAGCGATCCGCCGAGCTCGAGCGAAGTGTCGTTCACGGCGCCGCCGACGCCGAGCTCCGACTCGGGGAAGGCGCCCATGATCGTGTCCGTGCACGGGGAGACGGTGAGGCCCAGCGAGACGCCGAGCAGGGCGAGCGGAGCCACGAAGTCCCCGTAGGTGGAGCCCGATTCCACGCCGATGAGCAGGGCCAGGGCCGCCGTGCCGCCCACCATGCCGACCGTCACCATGACACGGGCGCCGAGACGCGGCGTCAGCGCACCGGTCAGCGCGGCGCCCACGAACACGCCGAGCGCCAGCGGCAGCATACGGACGCCGGTCTCCAGTGGGTCGTAGTCCAAGACGAACTGGAAGTGCTGCGTGAGGTAGTAGAAGACTCCGAACACGGCGAGGAAGAAGGCCGCGACGCCGAGGTTCGCACCGGCGAAGGCGCGCTCGGCGAACTTGCGCACATCGAGAATCGGGCGCGGATGGCGCAGCTCCCACCAGACGAACAGGAGCAGGCCGAGCGCGGCGATCGCCGCCGCGGTGAACGCCGAAGCGCCCCAGCCGAAGTGGGGGCCGTCGATGATCATGTAGATGAGGGCGCCGGACCAGACCACCGAGAGCACGCCGCCCCCGTAGTCGATCCGGCCGCGGTCACCGGCCTTCGACGGCGGCACCAGGACGTACGCCGCCAGGATGGCGACGGCGCACACCGGAACGTTGATGAGGAACGTGGACTCCCAGCCGTTGTCCTTGAGCAGTACACCGGCGATCAGCGGACCGGCGGCGATGGAGAGCCCGGAGGTCGCCGCCCAGATAGTGATCGCCTTGGCCCGCTCCTCGCGCGGGAAGACCGCCGCGAGCAGCGACAGCGTCGCGGGCATGATCATGGCTGCGCCGACGCCCATGACCGCGCGGACGACGATGACTTGGACGGAGGTGTCCGCGAAGGAGCCGGCCACACCTCCCGCGGCCATGATGAACAGCCCGACCACCAGCGAACCACGACGTCCGTACTTGTCACCGATCGCGCCGAGCAACAACATCAGGGCGGCGTAGGGGACGGTGTAGGCATCGATGACCCACTGCAGGTCGGAGCTGGACAGATCGAGATCCCGGGTCATGGCCGGTGCTGCGACCGTCAGGGCGGTGTTCGCCATGACGGAGATCATCAGACTGAGGCAGAGCACCAGCAGAGCCCACCAGCGTCGGGCATAGGGCCTGCTCATCCGCTCGACCGGCTCGTTGACGATGAACGGCACGGTTCCCCCTCCATTTTCGATGCGGCCCCGCGACGGCCTGTGAGCGGGCCCGGGGCAGCGCGACGACTAGTTGCACACAGGTGTGAATGTAGCCGTACTTGCACACAGATGTAAAACTAGGGGGATGCAACCACACGCATCGACCCTGAGGGCCGAAGCCAACCGCCGGCACATCCTCGAGGTCGCCCTCACCGAGCTGCTGCGCACCCCGGAGGCGTCGATGAACCAGATCGCCCTCGCGGCCGGCCTGTCGCGGCGCACGATGTACGGGCACTTCCCCAACCGCGAGGCGCTGGTCGAGGCGATCATCGGGGAGGCCATCGCGGCGGTGGAGCAGGCCCACTCCGCGGGCCGCGAGGGGGTGACGGAGCCGGCCGAGGCACTGGCCCGCTCGCTTCTCGCCGTTTGGGAGGTCGTCGACCGCTATCGCCTCCTGCTCTCCCTCGCGCAGCAGAGCCTCACGATGAAGGGCATCCGCGACCGCCTGGGCGCCGTCCACAAGGCCGGCACGCAGCTCATCCAACGCGCCCTGGAGGACGGGTCGTTCTCGTCGCCGCTACCGGCGGAGGGATTGCGCTACGTCTTGGAGGGCGTGCTGTTCTCGGTGATGGAGGCCACCAACAACGGGCAGGTGCGCCCCGAGGAGGCGGGCCGCGCCACCACGGTCACCCTGCTCTGCGCGGCGGGCATGCCGCACGCCCGCGCCAACGCGTTGATGGCGAGAATTCTTGACGAGTGAGGTCCGGTGCCGCCGGGGCCCGTACGGGGCCGGCGGCAGTCGACGCACCGCGCACGGGATTCGATGAGCCGGCCTTCAGCAGGCCGCAGGCGGCATCAGGACGTACGGCATCGAGCCCTGAGCGATATCACGACAGCAAACGGTGACCGACCGGGTTTTCGTCGCTGGCCGTGGGGGCCCGAAGCCCCGTTCACAACCTCGGTATTCCGCCCGTCGGCGGGGGCCGACGGGCCAGGGCGCGCAGCGTTCGGGGGATGAGCGCGCGCCGGCTCTTGACGTCGGGCCGCACTTGGCCCGGATCAGCGCCGCCGCACCTCCTGCAGGCGCCCCTGACTCACGGCTTCGCCGCCGACCGCCGCATCCAGCACGTCGATCAGCCGGGCGATCTGCGCGTTTCTCACGGACAGCGCCCGGGAGACACCCCAGACACCCCCCGCCACCAGCACGAGGGCAGCCACCGCGAACCGCCAGTCCTCGGACCTGTTCAGCATCGTCACTCCACACCTTGACTGTGGACAGCTCAAGCTGCACTCAGTAGTATTTGTAGGCGCTGACTTAAGTTATCCACTGTAACAAACCATAGGCCAGCTACCACGTCAATGGCGACAATTGCGAGGAAGAACCATGGGCCAGCAAACGGCAAGCCCTCGGGTGCAACAGCGTCGACAGGCCACACTTCTCGAAATCCGCACGACGGCCCGTCAGCTGCTGTGCGAGCACGGACCGTCCGGAGTGACGATCAATGCTGTGGCCCGGCAGATGGGCATGAGCGGCCCGGCCGTGTACCGCTATTACAACAGCCATGACGCCTTGGTCGAGGCGATCATCACGGACTTCTACCAGGAACTGACCGAGACGATGATGGCGGCGCGGGACACCTGCCCGCCCGACCGTCCCGGCAAGAGGTTGCTGTTGACGTGCCGGGCGATGCGCGCCTGGGCCCTCGAACACCCCAATGAGTTCAGCTGGCTGTTCGCGAGCCCGGTGACGTCGGCGGCCAAGCCGGACGAGGAGTCGCCCCGGCAGCAGGCGGGACAGCAGTTCGAGAGCGTCTTCCTCGACCAGCTCGGGGAGGTGTGGAAGAAGGCCCCATACCCGGTGAGGCCCTTCGCCGACCTGGCGCCGTCCACCCAGCGGCAGATGACCGACTACTCGGCCCGGACGAACAGCACCCTCCCGCCCGAGGCCCTGCACATGTTCCTGTCGAGCTGGATCAAGCTCTACGGCCTGCTGTGCATGGAGATCCTCGGCCAGCTCGACTTCGCCTACAGCGACCTCGAGCCGGTGTTCGAGGAGAACCTCTACGAGCTGTGCGCCGCGCACAACCTGACGTACGAGCCTGCTGCCGGCTGACCCTGGGCGGTCGGCGCAGGGAGGGTCAGCCGGGAAGAAGTGACTCCCGCACCACTGCCGCGACCTGCGCGATCTGGTCCTGGAGATAGAAGTGGCCCCCCGGGAAGACGTGCAGCTGCGTGGGGGCCGAGGTGATGTCTTGCCACCGTGCCGCCTCTTCCGGTGAGACGACCGGGTCCGCGTCTCCGGTCAGCACGGTAACCGGGCAGTCCAGCGAAGAGCCGGCAGTCATGCGGTACGCGGCCAGCGCCCGGTAGTCGGCCTCCACCACCGGCATGATCATCGCGAGCACCTCGGGGTCGTTCAGGACGTCCGCGCCGATGCCCCCCATCCGGTGCAGTTCGGTCAGCAGTTCATCCCCGCTCACCAGGTCTCCGGGGATCGGTCCCCCAGCCGGCGCGACGCGGCCCGAGGCGAAGAGGCGCGTGATGTCCTTCGACGCCTGCCCCCCACGCATCAGCAGAGCCACTTCGAACGCCACGAGCGCGCCCATGCTGTGACCGAGGAGCGCGCACGGCCGCCCGTCGGAGAGGAGTTCAGCCAGTTCCCCGCCGATCGCCTCGGCCATCCGGGGAATGTTCCCGACCGGCTGCTCCCGGTGACGGTCCTGGCGGCCCGGGTACTGCACTCCCAACACCTCGACGTCTGGCGCCAGCGCCCGCGCCAGACCGGTGAAAGAGGTGACGGCGCCGCCCGCGTGCGGAAAGCACACCAGCCGGACGTCGCTCGATCCCGGCGACCCCATCCGGCGTATCCATCGGTCAGTGCCCATCGTTCGGTGTCCTCTTCCTGTCGTGTGTTCGATCTGCCCCGTGCGAGCACCGCACGCTGTGGGTGTACGGGGCGGCCGACCCGGCCCGTTCGTCCAGGTCGGCCGCCCGCACGCCGGTGGACGGTTACTCGGCTCCGTCGACCAGCGCGAAGAGCTCCTCGTCGCTGGCGGAGTCGAGGTCGTCGGTGGCGTCGTGGCCCTCGTTCGGACCGGCGCCGGTCAGTTCAAGGAGTCGCTGCAGCTGTTCGGTGATCTGCCCTCGCAGCGTGTCGTCCTCCCTGACGCCCCGGATGCGCTCCTCCAGCCCGCCCAGGGTGGTGAGCAGGGTGTGGGGTGGGGGTGTGTGCTGGTCGGTGAGCTGAGTGTCCAGGAACCCGGCCAGAGCGCTGACGGAGGGGTAGTCGAAG
>NZ_JBIVUT010000048.1:0-17953 GCF_044757365.1 Streptomyces sp. NPDC091289 | reverse complement strand
CCCCACCCCCCCCCCCGGGGGTGCTCGGGGCATTTACGCGGGGGGGGGGGGGGGGGGGGGGGGGGGCGGGCCCGGGCCCCCGGGGGGGGCCCCCCCCGGGGGGGGGGGGGGCCCCCCGCCTCGTCGTGCCGTTCCGATCCTCGCGTGATACTTCGTTCGTCGTGTCCGGCTCAGGCGGCCCGGCGCTTCAGCGTCCTCGACGTGACCGCGACTCCGGCGACGAGTGCCGCGACCAGGGTGCCGATGATCGCGAGGACGACGACGCCCGAGTTCAGGTGCAGGCCGACGTCCGACGAGGTGGCCTCGGAGAGGCCGGCCGCCATGCCGGCCAGCGGGGGCAGCGTCACCAGCACACCGAGAGCGGCGCCGACCACGATGACCAGCGAGGTCTCGCCCGCCGAGGTGAACAGCAGCTGGCGGACGGTGCCGCCCGCGGACTTCATCACCCCGAAGTCGCGCCGCCGGCCGTGGGCGGCCATGGCCATGGAGTTGGCGACGGCGATCACGCTGTAGCCGACGGCGATCACGATCAGCATCATGGCGAGGGACTCGGTGAGCTTGGCGTCGGTGTTGTAGTCGGCCAGCGCGTACTCGGCGGCGTCGTGCAGCGCGACTCCGGGGGCCGCGGCGGAGGCCTTGGCATCGCCGGGGACGAAGATGTCGTCGGTGAGCGCGGCCGGGTCGTGGGCACGGACCAGGTCACGGGCGACCACGAAGTCACCGCGGGCCGGATCGTCGGGCAGCACCTGGGAGACGCGCAGGGTGACGACGGCACCGTCCGCGAACCGGACCGGAACCTCCTGGCCCTGCTTCAGGCCCAGGTCACCGGCCATCTTCTCGCCGAGGACCGCCTGGCCCGGCTTGTCCCACTTCGCATCCCGGCTGCCCAGGACGTCCAGGACGGTGGCCGCTCCGGCGTTCTCGGCCTTCTCGCCCTTCCTGGTCTCGACGAAGGCCCGGGTCGGGAGGGCGGCCTTGCCCACCGGATTGTCCGCGACGACCTCGTCGGTGTTGCCGGGGGTGCCGTCCGGGGTGACGATCGTCTGGCCGGCGACCTTCAGCGCCTCACCTGCCGGGTAGGCGACCCGCATGGTGGACACCATGCCGCTGAGCAGGACCGCGAAGCCGACGGCCGCGATCACCGGGGCCACCAGCGAGGCGGCGCGGTGCGGGTTGGCGACCAGCTCGGCCCGGATGAGGACCGGGGCGGCCTTGCCGTTGCGCTGGAACGGCGCGGTCAGGAACCGGCCGACCGGTCCGACGAACACCGGGGTGAGCAGAGCCGCCGCGACGATCAGCGTCATCGTGGCGAAGATCGCCATGTTGATGCGGTTGTCGGCGGTGGAGGTGGCCGTGCCGATCGCGAGCACGACCCCCAGGCCGAGGACGGAGAGCCCGGCGATCCAGCGTCCCTTCCCCATGCCCTTGTTGGCCGAACGGCTGTCGAGCAGCGCCTCCATGGGGGCGACCTTGGCGGCCTTGCGTCCCGCGCTCCAGGCGCCGATCACACTCACCCCGATGCCCACCAGGGCGCCGGTGAGCAGCGGCCAGGCGGAGACGCCGATCTCCATGCCGGGCGGCGTCACGTCCAGTCCCTTGAGGATCGACAGCAGCGACGGCGTGGCGGCCACGCCCGCCAGGCAGCCGGCGATCGAACCGGCGAGCCCGACGACGGCGGCCTCGCCGAGGATCATGCGGCGGATCTGCCGGGGCGAGGCCCCGATGGTGCGCAGCAGACCGATCTCGCGGCGGCGCATCCCGGTGGACAGGACCAGCATGGAGGCGACCACGAACACCGTGGTGAACAGACCCAGCAGGGCCATGGCACTGATCAGCTGGACACCGAGGAAGCGCTTGTGCTCGATGTACTCGGGCTGCAGTTCGGACCGGCCGTCGCCGGACACCACGCTGCCCTCGTCCCCGATGACCTTCTTCGCGGCGGAGACGATCGCGCCGGTGTCGGCGTCCTCGGCGGGGATCAGGGCGACGGTGGAGACGCCGGGCTGCTGCCGGGCCGCGAACTCCTCGCTGAAGTAGTAGCCGGGTCCGTCCACCGTGCCGACGACCCGGAACCGCTCCTGGCCTTTGGTGATGTTGACGGTCAGCTCGCTGCCCACGGCTGCGCCGAGGGCACGGTCGACGACCACTTCGTCCTCGGCTGCGGGAGCGCGGCCGGAGACGAGCCGGTACGGCGCCATCCGCGCGCTGCCGAAGCCGTGCCCGGACTCGTCGGCGCCCTCGTCGGTGACGGGCTCGCCGTCCTTGATGGCCTGAGCGTAGAAGGAGCGGTCGATCACGGCGTCGGCGACGCCGGGGATCTTCGCCAGGCCGGAGACGATCGGCTCGGCCTCGCTCCGGCTCCACGGCATCCGGTCCTCAGGGCTGCCGTCGGCTTCGACGGCCTGCTTCGGCAGGGCGAGGGCCGCGGTGCCCTCGTAGCGGGGCTGGACCTCGGCGCGGGCGGAGTCGTAGATGACCAGGGTGGTGGTGATCAGGGCCACGCCGACGAGGACGGCGACGAAGGCACCGAGGAAACCGGACCAGCGTTCACGGACGTTCGCGAGGATCAGCATGTCGGTCAGGCCTCCAGCCGGGCCATGTGGGTGGCGATCGCGGCGGCGTTGTCGGTGCCGTCCCGGCGGTCGAGGTGGATGCGGTCGGCGATCCGGCCGTCCTTGAGGAAGACGACGAGGTCGGCGTGGGCCGCGGCCACCGGGTCGTGGGTGACCATCAGGGTGGTCTGGCCCTCCTCGTCGACCAGCATCCGCATCATCCGCAGCACCTCGCGGGAGGTGACCGTGTCCAGGGCGCCGGTCGGCTCGTCCGCGAAGAGGACGTCGGGCCGGGTGACGAGGGCGCGGGCGAGGGCGACGCGCTGCTGCTGCCCACCGGACAGCTCGCTGGGCCGGTGCCCCGCGCGGTCGGCCAGGCCCACCGAGGCGAGCGCCGCGGAGACCTGCTCCCGGCTGACCTTGCGGCCGGCGAACCGGGAGGGCAGCTCCACGTTCTGCGCCGCCGTCAGGGACTCCACCAGGTTGAACGCCTGGAACACGAAACCCACGTGCTTGCGGCGCAGTTCGGTGCGCTGCATCTCGTTCTGCCGCCCGATGTCCACACCGGCCAGGACGATCTGTCCGTCCGAGGGCTCTTCGAGACCGGCCGCGCACTGCAGGAGAGTGGACTTGCCTGAACCGGAGGGGCCCATGATCGCGGTGAAGGTGCCGCGGCGGAAGGAGAGCGAGACGCCGTCCAGGGCGGTGACCTGTCGTCCGCCGGTGCCGTGGACCTTGCGGAGCGAGTGGAGCTCGACCGCGTCCTGTGTGGGGGTGATGTGGCTCGTCGTCGTCATGCACTGATTCCACTGCACCGGGGGTGGCCGGTGCACTGATCCGCTCTCTACTCCTGAGGTAGAGGTACCTCTACCTTCCAGGGCTTCCCGGAGACCCGGAAGAGACCGGATGGGTACGTTGGCCGCATGCAACCCACAACGGCCTGGCAGGCCATGGCACAGCGACCGCTGAGCTTCCTGACCTCCAGCTGGCCCTGGCGGTCCCTCGCGTACCTGAGCGGAGGCGTGCTGGTCGGGGCCGCGGCGGTGGTCGTCTTCACCCTCGGCCTGGCCGCGGGTCTCATCCTCCTGGTCGTCCTGATCGGTATCGCACCCCTGGTCGGCCTGGTCCTCGCCTCCACCCTGGTCGCCACGGTGGAGCGCCGCCGGCTGCGCCTCGTCGACCTCGACCACGTCAGCGACCCGCACCGTGCCCCGGACGCCCCGGGGCCGCGCGGCTGGGTCGCCACCCGGCTCGCGGAGCCGGCGACGTGGCGGGAGATGATGTTCACGCTGCTGTCGGCCGTCGCCCTGTGGTGGCTCGACCTGATGGTGCTCGGCTTCTCCTTCGGACTCCCGGCTACGATGATCGCCTCGACCGACGGCGACACCTGGCCGTGGACGGTGTTCGGCGTGCTGGTGCTGCTCTCCTCGCCGTACACGGTGACCTCATGGGCGGGAGCGCGCGCCGCCATGGCCCGTACCTTCCTCGCCCCGCGGGACCGGGAGCTGGGCGAGGAGCTGCAAGAGGTGCGCGCCTCCCAGTCGCGGCTGCTCGACTCCTTCGACGCCGAACGGGTCCGTATCGAGCGGGATCTGCACGATGGAGCCCAACAGCACCTGGTATCCCTGGGTATGACGCTGGGTCTGATGCGCCTGGACATCGAGGCGGGATCGCCGCAGGACGAGCTGCTCACCCAGGCCGAGCGCCAACTGTCCACGGCGCATCAGGAGTTGCGAGCACTGATCCGCGGGCTGAATCCTCCGGTCCTCGCCGACCACGGGCTCGTGGCGGCGATCGAGGACTACGCGGGCCGCTTCCCCATCCCGGTGACCGTGGACCTGAACCTGCCGGAGCGGTTGCCCAGAAAGCTGGAGACGACCATGTACTACCTGATCAACGAGGCCATGACGAACATCGCCAAACACAGCGGCGCCAAGACCGCCGCGGTCCGCGGCCGCTACCATTCCGATCTGCTGGTCCTCGACATCAAGGACGACGGCCGGGGCGGTCTGGACCCCGCGGGCAGCGGCGTGACCGGGCTCGCGGACCGGGTCACCGCCCTCGACGGCCGGATGCGGGTGTCGAGTCCGTCCGGTGGTCCCACCCTGTTGCACGTGGAGGTTCCGTGTCGCTTCGCCTGATCGTGGCCGAGGATGCCGTCCTGCTGCGCGAGGGCCTGGTCGGGCTGCTCGAACGGGTCGGACACGACGTGGTGTCGGCGGTGGGCGATGCCGACGCCCTGCTCAGCGCGGTCCGCGCCGACCGCCCGGACCTGATCGTCACGGACGTACGGATGCCACCGTCGCTCACCGACGACGGCCTGCGGGCCTCGGTCGAGCTGCGCGCGGAGTTCCCCGGCCTGCCCGTGCTCGTGCTCAGCCAGTACGTGGAGCGCTCCTACGCCCTGCGACTGCTGGACTCCGGCGGTGGCGCCGGGGTGGGCTACCTGCTCAAGGAGCGGGTGAGCGCGGTGGCGGACTTCACGGCGGCGATCGAGAGGGTCGCCGCCGGCGGGACGGCGGTGGACCCCGAGGTCATCCACCAGCTCGTCCAGCTGCGGCAGGACCCGCTGGAGCGGCTCAGTGGCCGGGAGCGCGAGGTGCTCTCGCTGATCGCCGAGGGCCGGTCCAACGCGAGCCTGGCCAAGAAGCTGTTCGTCAGCGAGGCGGCCGTGAACAAGCACATCGGCAACATCTTCACCAAGTTGGACCTCCCGGTGGCCACCGAGGGGCACCGCCGGGTGCTCGCGGTGCTGGCGTACCTGCGGGCCTGACGCGAAACGCCCGGCCGGGAATCCCCGGCCGGGCGCCCGCGTACGGGAACAGCCCGGCGGGGTCTCCCCCGCCGGGTTCCGCCGCTTCGGGGTCCGCTCAGTCGCACATGGCGACGAGGATGCGGCGCGTCCCCTCGAACGGACGGCGGCCGTGGCCCGTGAGGACGTTGTCGATGACGAGTACGTCGCCCTCGCGCCAGTCCACGTCCACGGCCCGTTCCAGGCCGACGTCACGGATGTGCGTGACGTACTCGTCGGGGATGAGGCCGCCGTCCGCGAAGGTGACGTACTGCGGGAACTCCTCGGGCGCCAGGATGTCGTACAGCTCCTTGGAGGTCTCGTCGCCGAGGCCCGCCGGGTGCCACTGGTCGGCCTGGTTGAACCAGACCTCCACACCGGTCACCGGGTGGGTGGTGGTGGCCTTGCGGTGCTGGACGACGCGGATGCCGTCCGGGCCCCACTCCCACTCCGCCTCCGCGGCCGCCAGGTAGCGCTCCACCTCGGCGCGGTCGTCGGTCTCGAAGGTGTCCTGCCAGCTCTTGCCGAGGCCGAAGCCGTCGTGCAGGTTCTGGACGTAGCGGATACCGCCCGCGAACGCCTCCCGGACCTCGGGGCGCAGCGACCGGAGCCACAGCTCGCCGTCCACGACGGGGGTCGCGCCGCCCGACTCGGCGGCCTTCTCGCAGTAGAAGGCGAGCCGGGCAGGCCAACGGCGGGCGTAGTTGAGCTCGTTGTGCATCGAGATGGTGAAGCGCTGCGGGTACTCGGTCGAGGTGTAGAGGTTGCCCTTGACCCGGGTGCGTGGCGAGTTCCCGTGCACGTACGGCAGCCGGGTCGGCAGAAGCCGGTCGAGGACCGGTTCGATGGATTCCGGCGTGACCCCGAAGCCGCGGAAGACGAGCGCCTTGTGCTCGGTCAGCAGGTCGGTGAGGCCTTCGGTGCCCAGGCCGGTCAGGTGCGCGGCCAGGTCCTGGCCGTCGGCCTGCGCCACGGTGATCTCGTGCGGAGCCCACGTGAGGTTCTCGCTCTGGGTGATGCTCATGATGTCTCCTGCTCCTATCGGGAGATGATCTCGTTCAGCTTGCCGAGCTTCTCGATGCCTTCCAGTACGGCCCTCGGCTCCACACCGAAGTCGACCAGGCAGCCGATCTCGTCGACGCCCAGGGCCCGTATGTGCGGCAGCAGTTCGGCGGCCCGCTCGACGCTGCCGAAGAGGCCTCCGGTGTCGAAGTACCGGTCGAAGGCGCGGGCGGCGAGGTAGTCCATATCGTCGGCGTTGAGGTCGGACAGGTCCGTTTCCTTGCCGGTGAACGACTTGGCGGTGAGGTTGGCGGAACTCTTCAGGTAGTTGGTGAAGGGCTCGCGCACCTGCTCGCGGACCTGGTCCAGGTCGTCGCCGAGCAGGGTGTGCAGCATCAGCACGACATGACCGGACCAGCCGTCGTGCTCCTCGGCGGCGACCCGCCGGTACTCGGCGATCTTGCCGGCGACCTCCTCCAGGGACTGACCGAGCAGATGGGTCAGGATGCCCGCCTTCATGCGAGCGGCGGCCCGGAAGGTGTCGACGCCGCCGGCCGAGGTCAGCCAGACCGGCAACTCGCTCTGGACGGCGGGCGGATAGGCCCGGATGTCGACCGGTCGGCCCAGCCCGTCGGTGGTGGAGAGGGCCTCGCCGCGCCACAGCCGGCGCACCTCGTCCGCGGTGTCGCGGACCAGTGCACGGCGGTCGGCGTGGTTCTCCGGGCGCAGCGCGAAGTCGACGGTGTTCCAGCCGGAGGCGAAGGCGACGCCCGCGCGGCCGCCGGAGAGGTTGTCGACCACCGCCCACTCCTCGGCGATCCGCGCCGGGTGGTGCAGCGGTGCGACGACGCTCCCGGCCCGGATGCCCACCCGCTGGGTGCACATCGCCACGGCGGCGCCGAGCACGGCCGGGTTGGGGTAGGCCCCGCCGAAGGGGTCGAAATGCCGCTCGGGGGTCCAGACGGCGGCCAGGCCCGACCGGTCGGCGAGCTTCGCTCCCTCGATCAGCAGCTCGTAGCGGCCGGCCTCGCCCGGCGCGGTCGAGTCGTGCGCGAAATAGAACAGGCTCAGGTCCATGGAGGGTCCTTTCAGGTGTCGGGCGGGGACGCCGGAGGCGTCGCGGGGCGGGCCATGTCAGGGATGCGGGCCTTGCGGACGGCCGGGATCAGCGCGGCCACCGCGGCGGTGACGGCCATCAGACCGGCCGCCACCAGCAGGGAGAGCAGCCCGCGATAGGACTCCAGGAGCTTTCCCGCGCAGAGCGCACCCGCGGTGGTACCGAGAGCGACGACGAGGCCGGACAGCGCCGCGACCCGGCCCTGCAACTCCGCCGGCGTGAGGGTGACCTGGTAGACAGCCGTGGCCACACCGAACACCGCGCCGATGATGTTCATCAGCGCGAACAGCACCCCGAGCTGCACCGGCCCCCGCGTCCAGGCCATGCCGGTCATCAGCGCGGCCCACAGGGCCAGGCCGCCGATCAGCAGGACGGACAGCGGCAGCCGTTCCATGAACCGGCGCGCGCTGAGCGCGCCGAGCAGACCGCCGCAGCCGCTGATCCCGAGGACCAGTCCCAAGGTGGCTTCCGGCAGGCCCTGTTCCTTGACCAGGATCACGACCAGGCCCTGCATCACCACTTGCAGCAGGGCCGTGGACACGGTGACCACGGGCAGCATGGCGCGCAGCGCCGGCTGGCCCAGCAGCCAGCGCAGGGCGTCGGCGAGGTCGCGGTGCGGCGCCCGCCGCGGCCCCTGGTGCTCCGTCCTCAGGTCGGCCCGGATGAACCGCAGGTTGACGGCCGCGACCAGCGCCCCGAGTGTGGCGGCGAGGAAGGGACTCCAGCGGGTCCAGGTGAACAGCACGGTGCCGGCGGGCCCGCCCAGCAGTCCGGCGATCCGGCCGCGCGCCTCGTTCTGGGACAGTGCGGCCGGAAGCTGCTCCCCGGGGACGACCGTGCGGACGGCTGCCCGTTCGGCGAGCGAGGAGACGATCGCCAGTGAGACCTCGACGGCGATCAGCACCAGCAGCAGCCCCATGCCGAGTGCGCCGAGGGCCAGCGTGCCGCCCACCGCGCCGAGCGCGAGGATCCGGCCGACGGCGCACCAGCGCATGACCGCGCGCCGGTCCCAACGGTCGACCAGGACGCCGGCCGGCAACTGGACCACGGCCTGCGGCAGTACGGCCGCGGCCGAGGCCAGGCCGACCGCCGAGGGCGAACCCCCGGAGATCTGGAGCGCGAGCAGCGGGTAGCAGACGCTGCTCATCCGGGAACCGAAGAACTGCATCCAGTTGCCGGTCCACAGCAGCAGGAAGTCGCGGTTGCGGCGCAGCGGAACCGGTGCCGCAACCGTCGTCTCGTCCAGCGCTGTCATGCGATGAGCCTGCGCCCGGCGTCTACGGCGGTTCTACGAGCGCCGGTGGGGGACTCCTCGGCTGCCGCCGCCTCCTCCAGTTCCGCGAGCCGTTCGGCCAGGACGCGGCCGACCCGGGCGATCGGCCCCGGCCGGGTCATCAGCCCCTCGTGGTCGCTGTCCACGTCGTGGTTGACGATCTCGCCGCCGACATGGTCCGACCAGGCCCGGTGGCCGCGCTCGCGGACCAGCGCCCCCCGGTCGCGTTCGGCGGTGACGAAGAGCATGTCGCCGCTGAACCAGGGTGGGTTGTGGGCCCACATGAGCCGGGTGTTGTTGACGTAGACGTCCTTCATGGCGAGGATCTCGCGCTCGTCGAACCGCGCCATCACCTTGTTCTCCCGGGCCAGGAACGCCCGGTAGCGCTCGATCGGGAAGGTCTGCGCGGTCAGCTCGGCCTCCTGGAAGTCGAAGCCGATCGCCCGCAGGTTGTGCGCGACGATCGTCGCCTCGGAGGGCGGCTCGGCTCCGGCCGCGTGGGCGACCGGGTAGGCGTCGAGTACGGCGAGGAGTTCCACCCGCGCGCCACGGCGCTCCAGTTCGGCCGCCACGGCGTGCGCGATCGTCCCGCCGACCGACCAGCCGAGCAGCCGGTAGGGGCCGTCGGGGGTGACGGCCGTGATCTGGTCGGCGTAGTCGGCGGCCATCTCCTCGATGGAGGCGGGAAGCGGCCCCGCGCCGTCGGTGCCGCGCGCCTGGAGCCCGTACAGCGGGTACTGCGGGCCCAGGTGGGCGAGCAGACCCAGGTAGACCCAGCTGAGGCCGGCGGCCGGGTGCACGCAGAACAGGGGGGACGCCGGGCCGGAGGCGCGCAGCGGCACCAGCACGCCGTGTCCGTCGCGCGCCCCGTCCGGCTCCAGCTCCCGCAGCAGCGCGGCGGGGGTGGGTGCCTGGAAGAGGCGGCGCAGCGGCACGTCGACCCCGAGGACGGCGCCCACCCGGCCGACGAGCCGGGTGGCGAGCAGGGAGTGCCCGCCGTTCTCGAAGAAGTTGTCGTCGAGTCCGAAGTGCGGGAGGCCGAGGACCTCGGCGAACAGGGCGCACATCAGCTCTTCGCGCGGGGTGACCGGTGCGCGTCCCTCACCGCGCGTGCCGTAGTCGGGCACGGGCAGCGCGGCCCGGTCCACCTTGCCGTTCGGGGTGAGCGGCAGGGCGTCCAGGACGACCACGGCCGCGGGCACCATGTGCGCGGGCAGCGTCTCCTTGAGCCGGTCGCGCAGGACGGGGCCCAGTGCGGTGTCGTCGCGCCGGCTGGCCGGAGCGTTGGCCGACGGCCGGACCCCGGGGCCGGGCGCCGGGCGGTGGACCCCGGCGACGGCCAGGTCCACGGGCCCGTCGCCGCGGACGAACAGCGCGTCCAGCGCGCCGTCGTCGGTGCCCTCGGCCGCCCAGGTGACGGCCACCCGGTGACCGGTGCGCTCGGCGAGCGCGTACAGCTCCTCCGGGTCGACGGCCGCCTCTTGCTTCGCCTCCTCGTCGAACAGGGCGCGCAGTGAAGCCACTTCGTCCGAGAGACGGAGGTTGGGGATGCCGGTGACCCGCAGCGCGGGACGTCCCGCGGCCAGCTCGTCCGCCAGCGCGTCGCGTCCGCCCACCCGCTCGCCCCAGGGCAGGGCGGGGGCGTCGGGCGCCTCCGTACCGGGTGAGGTGCGCAGCACCACGTCGTAGCGGTGCCGGGTGAGTTCGTTGTGGTGCGTGCCGCGCCGCACCCGCACGTCGACGCCGTACGGGCCGGCCCGCTCCGTGAACCACTCGGGTGCGAGCAGGAGTTCCTTCTCGCGGGCCACGGATCGCTCGACGTCCGCCCGCAGCGCGTCCTGTCCGGCTCCCTCGGACACGGCGTCCTGCCCGACCCGCGCGACGGCGCCGCGCAGGGTGCGCAGGGTGCTCAGGTTGCGGACGTCGCCGATGAAGACTCTGCCGCCGGGGGCCAGCAGGGCCCGTACCTTGCCGAGGACCTCCGTGAGGTAGTCGGCGCTCGGGAAGTACTGGACCACCGAGTTGAGCACGACGGTGTCGAAGGCGCCCGTGGGCAGGCCGTCGGTGTCGTGGGCGGGCTGGGCGGTCAGGGTGACCCGTTCGGCCAGGCCGGACTGTCCGGTGACCTGGTGGCGCAGCCTTTCCACGACGGAGGCGGACAGATCGGTGCCCCAGTAGCTCTCGCAGTGCGGGGCGACATGGGCGAGGATCAGGCCGGTGCCGACGCCGATCTCCAGGACCCGGCGCGGCCTGTCGGCGAGGATCCGCTCGACCGTCGCCGCGCGCCACTCGCGCATCTCCTCCAGCGGGATCGGAGCGCCCGTGTACGTGGAGCGCCAGATGCCGAAGTCCTCACCGAGGGTGTCGGAGCCCGGGTCGCCGTAGAGGGCGTCGTAGGCCTCCTCCCACTCGCGGACCTGGCTCTCCTCGGCCTCGGTGTCCCGGCCGCCGTCGCCGCGGTCCGGGACCCCGTACGCGACCAGACGCTTGTCGCCCGGGGTGTCCTCGCGGGCGACGACGACCGCCTGGGCGAGTTCGCCGCGGGAGGTCAGCGCGGCCTCGATCTCGCCGAGTTCGATCCGGAAGCCGCGCACCTTGACCTGATGGTCGGTTCGGCCGATGTACTCCAGGTCGCCGCCGGCGCTCCAGCGGACCAGGTCGCCGGTACGGTACATCCGGCCGCCCGGGGGCCCGAAGGGGTCGGCGGTGAACCGCTCCGCGGACAGGCCGGGCCGGTTCAGGTAGCCGCGCGCGACACCGGTACCGGCGATGTACAGCTCTCCGGCCTCGCCGGGCGCCACCGGCCGCAGCCCGCCGTCCAGGACGTACACCTGGGTGTTGTCCAGGGGGCGGCCGATGGGCGGGCGTTCACAGCCGGCGTCGTCGAGGACGGCGGCGGTGGACCAGATGGTGGTCTCCGTCGGCCCGTAGACGTTGGTGAGGGAGCCGCCCAGGTCGTGCAGCGCACGGCCGAGCGGTCCGGGCAACGCCTCGCCGCCGACGAGCTTGACGAGTCCGCGCAGCGCCTCGGGCCGGGCGGTGACCAGGCCCTGCCAGGCGGTCGGGGTGGCCTGGAGCACGGTCGTCCCCGACTCCTCGACGAGCCGCGCGAGGGCCACCGGATCCTTGACGGTCTCGCGGGACGCGAGCACCAGGCGGGCACCGTGCGCGAGCGGTGTCCACAGCTCCAGGTTGGAGATGTCGAAGCCGATCGTGGTGACGGCCAGCACCCGGTCGTCGGCGGTCAGGCGCAGCCGCCCCTGGATGGCGTTGAGCAGGTTGAGCAGGTTGCCGTGGCCGACGACGACGCCCTTGGGGCGGCCGGTCGAGCCGGAGGTGTAGATGACGTACGCCGGGTGGCCGGGGTGGGGTGCGGCAATGTGGCGGACCAGGCCGAGTTCGGGTTCGGTGACCGCGTCGAGTGCGTCCAGGGTCCCGGGGTCGTCCAGGACCAGGCGGGCCACGCCGTCGCCGTCGGGCAGGCCGGGCGCGGTCTCCCCATCCGTGAGCAGCAGAGCCGGAGCGGCGTCGGCCAGCATGTAGGCGACGCGGTCGGCCGGGTACTCCGGGTCGATCGGGACGTACGCCGCACCGGACTTGAGGACCGCGAGCAGAGCCACGACCATCGCGTCGGTGCGCGGCAGGGCCACCGCGACAAGGTCCTCGGCGCCGACCCCGCGGGCGGCGAGCAGGTGGGCGAGCCGGTCGGAGCGCAGGTCGAGTGCGCGGTAGTCGAGGGTCAGGTCGCCGAAGTCGAGCGCGGGGGCGTGCGGGGTGCGCGCCGCCCGGGCGCGGAACAGGGCCGGCAGGTGCTCGTGGGGCAGGTCGCGGGCGGTGTCGTTCCAGGCCACGAGGAGTCGGCCGCGGTCGCTCTCGGAGAGCGTGTCGAGGGCACCCACCGGTGCGTCGGGCCGGTCGGCCGCGGCCGTGAGGAGGGCGACGAGCCGGTCGGCGAGACCGCGGGCCGTGTCCCGGTCGAACAGGTCGGCGGCGTACTCCAGGACGCCCGCGACCCCGCCGGGTGTGCCGTCCGCGGTGCGCCGTTCCCCGAGCCGGAACATCAGATCGAAGCGGGCGACGCCGGTGCCGACCCCCTGGCCGGACGCGGCCACGTCGGGCGCCGGCCCGGCGTGAGCGGGGTCCGCGGTGTCGCGTGCGGCCACGTTGTCGAAGGTCAGCATGGTCTGGAACAGCGGATGGCGGGCCATGGAGCGGACCGGGTTGAGCGCGTCGACGAGCCGCTCGAAGGGCACGTCCTGGTGGGCGTAGGCGGTCAGGTCGGTCTCGCGGACCTTGGCCACGAGCGCGGTGAACGGCTCGTCGGCCGCCACCTCGGTGCGCAGCACGAGGGTGTTGGCGAAGAAGCCGACCAGGTCTTCGAGGGCCTCGTCGGTGCGGCCGGCGATCGGTGTGCCGATCGGGATGTCGGTGGAGCCGCTCAACTTGGCGAGCAGGGCCGCCAGTCCGGCCTGCACGACCATGAAGAGGCTGGCGTGGCTCTCTCGGGCCAGCTCGGTGAGCCGGGCGTGCGTCGCGGCCGGGATCTCCACGTCGAGCAGGTCCCCCCGGTAGGAGGAGACGGCCGGGCGCGGCCGGTCGGTGGGCAGGTCGAGCTCCTCGGGCAGACCGGCCAGCGCTTGTCGCCAGTGCGCGAGCTGGCGTGCCGCGACGCTGTCCGGGTCGTCCTCGGAGCCGAGCAGCTCGCGCTGCCACAGGGTGTAGTCGGCGTACTGCACGGGCAGCGGCGCCCAGGCGGGCGCCTCGCCGGCGCAGCGCGCCGCGTAGGCGGTGGTGAGGTCGCGCACCAGCAACGGCATCGACCAGCCGTCGGTGGCGATGTGGTGCACCAGCACCAGCAGCACGTGTTCGTCGGGACCGACGGTGAACAGCGCGGCCCGCAGCGGCGCTTCGGTACCGATGTCGAAGGTGTGGCGTGCCTCCCGTTCGAGGTCCGCGACCACGTCCTCCTCGGTGGACTCGCGCAGGGTCAGCGCGGGACGGGCGTCGGCCGCGTCGAGGACGGTCTGGTAGGGGCCGTCGGCGTCCTCCGCGAAGACCGTGCGCAGGGCCTCGTGGCGCCGGGCGAGGTCGGCGAGGGCCTCGGTGAGCGCACCCCGGTCGACCGCGCCGGAGAGCCGGAGTGCGGTCGGCACGTTGTAGGTGTGGCTGCGCCCCTCGAACCGGTGGAGGAACCACAGGCGTTGCTGGGCCGAGGAGAGCGGGATGCGCGCGGAGCGCTCGGCGGCGAGCAGCGGTGGCCGGGAGGGCCCGCCGGAGCCGAAGGCCGCGGCGAGTCCGGCGACCGTCGGCGTCTCGAAGAACTGGCGGATGGTGAGCTCCTCGCCGAGGGTGGCGCGGATCCGTCCGGCGAGGCGGGTGGCGAGCAGCGAGTGGCCGCCGAGGGCGAAGAAGTCGTCGTCGACGAACACCTCGGGCAGGCCGAGGACTTCGGCGAACAGGCCGCAGAGGATCACCTCGTGCGGGGTGCGAGGGGACCGGCCTCCCCGTGCGGGGCCGTACTCGGGTGCGGGCAGCGCGGCTCGGTCCAGCTTGCCGCTGGGGTTGAGCGGCAGGGTGTCCAGGGCGACGAAGGCGGAGGGCACCATGTGCTCGGGCAGGGCCGCGGCCACATGGGCGCGCAGCCCGGCCCGGTCGACGGTGTGCCCCGGGGCGGGGACCACATACGCCACCAGCCGTTTGTCGCCGGGCCTGTCCTCGCGGACGAGGACCGCGGTACGGGCGACGTCGACGTGGCCGAGCACGATCGCCTCGATCTCGCCGGGTTCGATACGGAAGCCGCGGACCTTGACCTGGAAGTCGGTGCGGCCGAGGTAGTCGAGATTCCCGTCGGCGCTCCAGCGGACGAGGTCGCCGGTCCGGTACATGCGGGTGCCGGCGGCACCGTGCGGGTCGGCCACGAACCGCTCGGCCGACAGGCCGGGGCGGCGGTGGTAGCCGCGGGCCAGCCCGGGGCCCGCGATGTACAGCTCGCCCGCGACGCCGACCGGGACCGGTTGCAGGGCCTGGTCGAGGACGTAGAGGCGGGTGTTGCGGATCGGGGCGCCGATCGGCGGTACGCCGGTGATCTCGTCGCGGCTGTACCACGCGGCGGCGTACACGGTGGCCTCGGTGGGTCCGTAGATGTTGGCGAACCGGCCGGCTCCGACGGCGCGGACGACGTCGCCCGCGTCGCGGGCGGAGACGGCCTCGCCGGCGAGCACCACCTCGCGGGCCCGGACCAGCGGGCCGCCGTCGCCGACGAGCTGGGCGACGGCTGAGGGCACCCCGCTGATCAGGGAGACGGAGCGGCCCGCGTGGGCGGGTTCGCCCAGTTCCAGGACGTCGCGCATCACCTCGACGGAGCCGCCGCTGAGCAGCGGGCCGAACATCTCGAAGACGGAGACGTCGAAGTTGAGCGAGGTGGAGGCCACCACGTGCGCCATGCCCTCGGCGCCGAACTCGCCCACGGCCCAGGCCGCCAGGTCGGCGACGTTCTCGTGCGGCACCACGACGCCCTTGGGCAGGCCGGTGGAGCCGGAGGTGTAGATCGCGTAGGCGGCGTGCGCGGGCAACAGCGGCGCCGTGCGCTCCGCGTCGCTCACCGGGCCCGCGGGCAGGGCGGCGAGCGCGGCCTCGGTGGCGGGGTCGTCGAGCACGAGGGGCTCGGCGTGCCCGACGGGCAGCCCGTCGAGCACCTCCCGTGAGGTGAGCAGCAGGCCGGGGGCGGCGTCGCGCAGCAGATGGGCCTGGCGGTCGGCCGGGTAGTTCGGGTCCACGGGCACGTAGGCGGCACCGGACTTGAGGACGCCGAGGACCGCGACGAGGGTGAGCTCGGTACGCGGGAGGGCGATTCCCACGAACTGTTCGGGCCCGGCTCCGCGCGCGATCAGGAGCCGCGCCAGCCGGTCGGAGCGGGCGTCGAGTTCGGCGTACGACAGGGTCCGGTCCCGGTGCCGGACGGCGGGCGCTTCGGGCGTACGCCCGGCCTGGGCCGCGAACAGTGCGGGCAGCGTCGCCCGTGGCACCCTCGCGGCGGTGTCGAGCCAGCTGCCGAGGATGCGCCCGCGCTCGTCGTCCTCCAGGACGCCGATCCGGCTCAGGGGCAGCTCGGGCCGTTCGGTCAGGGCGTCGAGCAGCAGGGCGAGGCGGCGGACCAAGGTCTCGGCGGTGGAGCGGTCGAAGAGGTCCTCGCTGTATTCGAGGTGCCCGGTGATGCCCGCGGGGGTGCCGTCCTCGGCGCGGCTGTCGGCCACGGCGAGCAGCAGGTCGAACTGGGCGGCACCGGTGCCGACCTTGTCGCCGGAAACGGTGAGGCCGGGCAGGCGGCCCTCGCCGAGTGTGGCCTTCTGGTCGACGTTGTTGAAGGCGAGCATGGTCTGGAAGAGCGGGTGGCGGGCCATCGCGCGGGGCGGGTTGAGGACTTCCACCAGCCGCTCGAAGGGCACGTCCTGGTGGGCGTAGGCAGCGAGGTCGGTCTGCCGGGCGCGCTCCACCAGCTCGGTGAAGGTCGGGTCTCCGGCGACGTCCGTGCGCAGTACGAGGGTGTTGACGAAGAACCCGACGAGGTCCTCCAGCGCCTCGTCGGTGCGGCCGGCGATCGGTGTGCCGATCGGGATGTCGGTGGAGCCGCTCAACTTGGCGAGCAGGGCCGCCAGTCCGGCCTGGACGACCATGAAGAGGCTGGACCGGTTCTCGCGGGCGAGGTGTTCGAGGCGCCGGTGCAGTTCGGCGGGGAGGGCGACGGGCACGGTGGCCCCGCGGTAGCTGCTCTCCGCGGGCCGGGGCCGGTCGGTGGGCAGGCTCAGTTCCTCGGGCAGGTCCCGCAGAGCCTCGCTCCAGTGGGCGACCTGGCGGCTGACAAGGCTGTCGGGGTCGTGCTCGGAGCCGAGCACCTCGTGCTGCCACAGGGTGTAGTCGGCGTACTGCACGGGCAGCGGCGCCCAGGCGGGCGCCTCGCCGGCGCAGCGCGCCGCGTAGGCGGTGGTGAGATCGCGGACCAGGACCGGGGTGGACCAGCCGCCGTCGCCGGCGATGTGGTGGACGAGCAGCATCAGGACGTGGTCGTCCGGACCGAGCTCGAACAGGTGGGCGCGCAACGGTGGTTCGGCCGCGAGGTCGAAGCCCTGGCGCGCGGCCCGGCGCAGTTCGTCCGCCAGGCCATCCGCGTCGGTGCGGACGATCCGGGGTTCGGGGCGTGCCTGCTCGGGCGTCAGGACGATCTGGTGCGGCCCCTGTTCGTCCTCGGCGAAGACGGTGCGCAGGCTCTCGTGCCGGGTGACGACGTCAGCCAGCGCGGCGGCCAGCGCCTCGCGGTCGAGGAAGCCGGACAGGTGCAGCGTGGTGGGGATGTTGTGGGCCGCGCCGGGTCCTTCCAGCCGGCTGAGGAACCACAGGCGACGCTGGGCGAAGGAGACCGGTATCCGCTCGGGGCGCGGCCGGGCCTCCAGGGCGGGGCGGGCCGTGTCGCCGCCGGCGAGCAGCGCGGCGAGCCCGGCGACCGTCGGGGTCTCGAAGAGCTGGCGAACGGGCAGCTCCACGCCGAGCGTGCCGCGCACCCGGGTCATCAGGCGCAGGGCGAGCAGCGAGTGGCCGCCGAGCGAGAAGAAGTCCTCGTCGACCGAGACCCTGGCCACCCCGAGGACCTCGGCGAACAGGCCGCACAGGATCTCCTCCTGCGGGGTGCGCGGGGCACGGCCGGTGCTGTCCAGACCGTACGTGGGGGCGGGCAGGGCGGCGCGGTCGAGCTTGCCGTTGGGCGTCAGCGGCAGGGTGTCGAGGGTGACGAAGGCCGAGGGCACCATGTACTCGGGCAGGGAGGCCGCCGCGAACTTGCGCAGAAGTACGGGGTGCGGGCCGTTGTTCCCGCCGACGGGTACGACGTAGGCGACGATGCGTTTGTCGCCCGGGGCGTCCTCGCGGACCTGGACAGTGACCTGCCCGACATCCGGGTGTCCGGCGAGAACGCTCTCGATCTCGCCGAGTTCGATGCGGAAACCACGCACCTTGACCTGGAAATCACTACGCCCGATGTACTCCAGATCACCGGCGGCCGAGCACCGTACCAGGTCACCGGTCCGATACATCCGCGCACCGGACGCACCGAACGGGTCGGCCACGAACCGTTCCGCCGACAACCCCGGACGCCGGTGATAACCCCGGGCCAGACCCGCACCCGCGATATACAACTCACCCGCCACACCGGCCGGCACCGGACGCAA
>NZ_JBIVUT010000047.1:0-22384 GCF_044757365.1 Streptomyces sp. NPDC091289 | reverse complement strand
TCACCGGGGCCCTCCGGGCGCTTCCCTTCGTTCTTGCGTTTCCGACTCTATCAGACTCTTTCGTGTCCGATTCCCGGTCGAAGCGGGGTGCTTTCGAGGTTCTTCGCTTTCGCGTTTTCCCTTTCCGGCGGTTCCAACTTTACCAGACTCTTTTTCGTTCCGTTTCCGGTCCGAATTCGATTTCCGGTGACCTGTGGAGTGGCCTTGCCTTTCGGCTGACTCGACTTTATCAGAAACTCTCCGGGCGAAACGAACGACCCGGTGATTCGAATAAGGGGAATCATTTGGCCCGGCGGAGCGGCAAGCACTCCTGCACGAGCGGGGTAGACACTACGCGCTCAACTCGAACTTGTCTAGTCCGAGGCAACCGTTCGAATCTACCTCCCCACATCTGCCGTGTCAACGGTTTTTGTGGGCGAGGAGGACACTAGCAGCTCAGCGGGGGTGAAAGCACATCGGCCGTCAGGCCGCGGTGGGAAGTTCCGCGCTGCGTTCGACCGCTGTGAGGTCACCCGTGTCGCCGGCGCGTGCCGCGCGGCCGCCCAGGATGTAGACGTACGCAAGAAAGGCCAGCTCAGCGGTGATGCCAATGGTGATCCTGGCCCAGGTCGGAAGACCGGACGGGGTCACGAAGCCCTCGATGAGGCCGGAGACGAACAGGACCAGGGCCAGGCCGATGGCCATGCCCAGGGCGGCGCGGCCCCGCTGGGCGAGGGCGGTCCGGCGTGACAGGGGGCCCGGGTCGATCACGGTCCAGCCGAGGCGTAGCCCCGTGCCGGCGGCGACGAACACCGCGGTCAGTTCGAGAAGGCCGTGGGGAAGCACCAGGCCGAGGAAGACGTCGAGACGGCCGGCGGAGGACATGAGGCCTATGCCGACGCCGAGGTTGAGCATGTTGAGGAAGAGGATCCAGATCACCGGTATGCAGAGGAACGCTCCCAGGACCAGGCAGAGGGCCGCGGCCTGCGCGTTGTTCGTCCATACCTGGGCCGCGAACGACGCCGCCGGATGGCTGGAGTAGTAGGTCTCGTACTCCCCTCCCGGCCGGGTCATCGCACGGAGGTCGTCCGGTGCGGCGATCGCGGCCTGGACCTCGGGGTGGGTGCCGATCCACCAGCCGAGCAGTGCGGCCAGCGCGGTCGAGAGCACCGCGGTGGGGATCCACCAGTGGCGGGAGCGGTAGACCGCGGCGGGGAATCCCGCGGTGAGGAACCGGGCCGCGTCCCGCCAGGAGGCCCTGCGGGTGCCGGTCACCGTCGACCGGGCGCGGGCCACCAGCTGGGTGAGACGCCCGGTGAGGAGCGGGTCGGGGCTGCTCGACTGGATCAGCGAGAGGTGGGTCGCCGTGCGCTGGTAGAGGACGACGAGTTCGTCCGCTTCCGCGCCCGTGAGGCGGCGCCCCCGGCGCAGGAGGTGTTCGAGGCGGTCCCACTCCGTGCGGTGGGCGGTGACGAAGACGTCGAGGTCCATGGGCGTCTGTTGCTCCAGGCGAAGGTGCGTACGGGTCCGTACTACTGCGGCGCGCTGGCGGTCAGCTTGGCAGACTGGGCCCGGCTGGGGCAGAGAAGGTCGGCGAAGGGTGGGGACCGATGAATGAGCTGGTGACCGGTGACGCGGTCGTTCTGGGGCTGAGGCCCGCGCGGCTGCCGAGCCGGGCGCTGGCCTCGGCGATCGACCTGGCGGTGACGTTCGCCGTTTTCGTCCTGGTCTCGGTCCTGCTGGGCATCGCTTCCGTCTCCTTGGACGAGGCGGCCGTGGCGGCGATCGGGGTCGCCTCGTTCCTGCTGGTCCTGATCGGTGGGCCGGTCACGGTGGAGACGCTGAGCCATGGCCGCTCCCTGGGGAAACTGGCCTGCGGGCTGCGGGTGGTGCGGGACGACGGTGGACCGATCCGGTTCCGGCACGCGCTCGTGCGAGGGGCCATGGGGCTCGTCGAGATCCTCATGACCTTCGGCGCCCTGGCCTCCATCGCGTCCCTGGTGTCGGCGCGGGGGCGCCGGATCGGTGACGTGTTCGCCGGGACGCTGGTGATCCGGGAACGGGTCGCGGCGACGGGCCGGTCCGTCGCCGTGCCGCCGCCCCCGCCCTGGCTGGTCGGCCGGTTCGCGCAGCTGGATCTGTCGGCCGTGCCGGACGGGCTCTGGTCCGCGATACGGCAGTACCTGACGCGGATGCGGCAGCTGGATCCCGGCGTGGGCCGTTCGATCGCGGAGCGGCTGGCCGGTGAACTGGTCGCGCGGACGGGGGCCGCGGCCCCGCAGGGCGTTCCCGCGGCCGCGTTCCTCGCCGCGGTGGTTCATGAGCGGCAGGCGCGCGATGCGCGGCGCGTGTTCGCCGGGCCTGGGGCTCAGGGGCCCGTAGCGCCCTCGCCTGCCGGAGTCGGGGGGTACGTCGGGGCTCCTGGAAGTCCCGGAGGCGCTGGGGCTGGTGGGGCTGATGGGGCCGGCGGTTATGTGGGGTTCGGGGGTGGGAGCGGCGGCTCTGTCGGTGCAGGGTCTGCCGTCGGGGCCGGTTCCGGGCCGGTGGGCGGTGTCGGCGGTACCGGCGGTGTTCATGAGCAGCGGCGTGGGGATGCGTCGTCGGCCGGGGCCGGGGCCGGGTTCGCTCCGCCCGGTTAGGGCGTGTCCGGCCCTGGTCCGGGTGGCGCCTCCGGGGCTGCCGGGCCGGGGGCGCGGGGGGAGGGGGGCGTCTCCAGGTGTTCGAGTTCGATGCCGGGTGCTGCGAGGACCACGTCACCGGCGATGTGGACGGTGTGCTGTTCTCCGGTGTCCAGGGCGCTGACCTGGTATTCGTCCACGGTCAGGGGGCCGTTGTCAGTGGTGTGCGCTTCACTGTTCACCAGGGCCCAGGACTGGTCGACGGTCCTGGGTGCGAGGACCGGGTCCGTGAAGGTGACCACGCGGACGCGGGTCGTGGGGGAATCGGGGGTGAGGCGCAGGAGACGGGTCATGGCGATGAGGAACGCGGGAGACGTGCCGGCGAAGGCGTGGGCGCGGACGTTGCCTTCGGTGGCGTGGCTGCCGGTGGGATCGGTCCGGACCCAGGTGACCCCTTCCAGGGCCGCTCCTCGTACCTGCCAGCTCGCGGCATGGAGTTCGAGGCGGATGGGCCGGCCCAGTTCGTCCAGGGCGAGGTCGACGGAGCCGAGGTGGTCTCCGGCGGGGGATGTGGTCTGGGAGACGTAGCGCCAGCCGGAGGGGCCGGGGGCGCAGTGGAAGTGTTCTTCACCGAGGGGGGTGTGATCGTGAAGGTCGTGGAGCGAATACCTGCCGCGGGGCATGGGGTCCTTCGGGTTCCTCGGGCTGTGCGGGGGCGGTAACGGGAGCAGGCCCCCGCCACGGGGGTGCGGGGGCCTGCGCTCGGATCTGCTGGTACCGGTGAGGGCCTGACGCCGCTCGGTGTCCGGTGTCCGGGAGGTTGGCCTCCCGGACACCGGGGATGGATCAGTAGCGGTAGTGGTCGGGCTTGTACGGGCCCTCGACCTGGACGCCGATGTACGCCGCCTGCTCGGGACGCAGGGTCGTGAGCCTGACGCCCAGGGCGTCGAGGTGGAGGCGGGCGACCTTCTCGTCCAGGTGCTTGGGCAGCACGTACACGTCGGTCGGGTACTCCTGGGGCTTCGTGAACAGCTCGATCTGCGCGAGGGTCTGGTCGGCGAAGCTGTTGGACATCACGAAGGACGGGTGTCCGGTCGCGTTGCCCAGGTTGAGGAGGCGGCCCTCGGACAGGACGATGAGGACCTTGCCGTCGGGGAACGTCCAGGTGTGGACCTGGGGCTTGACCTCGTCCTTGACGATGCCGTCGATCTGGGCCAGGCCGGCCATGTCGATCTCGTTGTCGAAGTGGCCGATGTTCCCGACGATCGCCTGGTGCTTCATCCGGGCCATGTCCTTGGCCATGATGATGTCCTTGTTGCCCGTCGTGGTGACGAAGATGTCCGCCTGCTCCACGACATCGTCCAGCGTGGCCACCTGGTAGCCGTCCATCGCCGCCTGGAGCGCGCAGATCGGGTCGATCTCCGTGATGATCACCCGGGCGCCCTGGCCGCGCAGGGACTCGGCGCAGCCCTTGCCGACGTCGCCGTAGCCGAAGACGACCGCGGTCTTGCCGCCGATCAGGACGTCGGTGGCGCGGTTGATGCCGTCGATGAGCGAGTGGCGGCAGCCGTACTTGTTGTCGAACTTCGACTTGGTCACCGCGTCGTTCACGTTGATCGCGGGGAACAGGAGGGTGCCGTCGCGGTGCATCTCGTAGAGGCGGTGGACGCCGGTGGTGGTCTCCTCCGTCACGCCGCGGATCTCGGACGCCAGCTGGGTCCACTTCTGCGGGGCCTCGCCGAGGGTGCGGTTCAGCAGGGTGAGGATGTGGGCGAACTCCTCGCTGTCCGCGGTCGACGGGTCCGGGGCCGCGCCGGCCTTCTCGAACTCGACGCCCTTGTGGACGAGGAGGGTGGCGTCGCCACCGTCGTCCAGGATCATGTTCGGGCCGCCGGTGGGGGTGTTCGGCCAGGTCAGCGCCTGCTCCGTGCACCACCAGTACTCCTCGAGCGTCTCGCCCTTCCAGGCGAAGACGGGGACGCCCGCGGGGGCTTCCGGAGTGCCCTTCGGGCCGACCGCGATGGCCGCGGCGGCGTGGTCCTGGGTGGAGAAGATGTTGCAGGAGGCCCAGCGGACCTCGGCGCCCAGGGCGACGAGGGTCTCGATGAGCACGGCGGTCTGCACGGTCATGTGCAGCGAACCGGTGATCCGGGCGCCGGCCAGCGGCTGAGCGGCGGCGAACTCCTTGCGGATCGACATCAGGCCGGGCATCTCGTGCTCGGCGAGCGTGATCTCCTTGCGCCCGAAAGCGGCGAGGGAGAGGTCGGCGACCTTGAAGTCCTGGCGGTTGGTGGCCGTCGTCATAACGGGCTGCTCCTCGTGATGGGTCGAGGGTGGGCTTGTCTGGGCTGACTCTGCGGCGCGGCGGGCACACGAATGCCCGGGCGGTTCGCAGTGCAGTCCGTCGGAGGCCCTCTGTCCCTCGCCCGGCTCGCTCCCGCCAACCGGTCGACCGCCATCAGCAGCGACGTCTGTTTTCCGTATCCGAATCTACACCGAACGGCCCAGTGAGCCCCAGCCCGTTCATGGAGAGGGGTGTGTGTGAGGGGTCACCGGGCCGATCGGGGCCGGTGTGCGGTGGGTCAGTGGCCGGAATCGCCCGGGGCGTCGGGCGAGCCGTCGAGCGTCTTGCCCGGGTTGGTTCCGGTCGCCGCCGCATCCGCGTTGTAGATGTCCGGCTCCAGATAGATGACCCGGGCGATCGGGACGGCTTCGCGGATGCGGTTCTCGGCGGCGTTGATGGCGTCGGCGACCTCGGCCGCGGTCTCGTCGTGCCGGACCGCGATCTTGGCGGCGACCAGCAGTTCCTCGGGGCCGAGGTGGAGGGTGCGCATGTGGATGATGCGGGTGACGGTGTCGCCGTCGACCACGGACGCCTTGATCTTCTCGACGTCCTCCAGGCCGGCGGACTCGCCGAGCAGGAGGGACTTCGTCTCGACGGCCAGGACGATCGCAATGAGGATCAGCAGGATGCCGATGCAGAGGGTGCCGATGCCGTCCCAGACGCCGTTGCCGGTGCCGAGGGCGAGACCGACGCCCGCGAGGGCCAGGATCAGGCCGACGAGCGCGCCGAGGTCCTCCAGGAGGACGACCGGGAGTTCGGGCGCCTTGGACCGGCGGACGAACTCGGTCCAGGAGCGGTCGCCCCGCGTCTGGTTGGACTCACGGATCGCCGTACGGAAGGAGAAGAGCTCGGCGATGATCGCGAAGACCAGGACCCCGACCGGCCAGTACCAGGCCTCGATCTCGTGCGGGTGCTTGATCTTCTCGTAACCCTCGTACACCGCGAACATGCCACCGACCGAGAAGAGGACGATGGAGACGAGGAACGCGTAGATGTAGCGCTCGCGCCCGTAGCCGAAGGGGTGCTCGGGGGTGGCTTCGCGCTTCGCCTTCTTGCCGCCGAGCAGCAGAAGTCCCTGGTTGCCCGAGTCGGCGAGCGAGTGGACGCTCTCCGCGAGCATCGACGAGGAACCACTGAAGAGGAACGCTACGAATTTGGCCACGGCGATCGAGAGGTTGGCGGCGAGTGCCGCCACGATCGCCTTGGTTCCGCCTGACGCGCTCATGAGTGCGTGGTGTCCCTTCGTCCGTGCGCGGCACGGCAGGTGCCGTCGCGGTAAGGCGGCACATTGTTGCAGCCGTCGGGACGGTCCGTGGGTCAGGCCGCCACGGTGGCCCGGAAGAGTGTTCCGGGCCCTGCGGCTTCGACCGTCTCGCCGGCCGGAACGTAGACGGACTCCCCCGGGCCGAGGGTGAGTTCGCCGACCGTGACGGAGCCCGCCGTGCAGAGCAGGATCTGGGGGGTCGGGGCGGTCAGTCCGGTGGGGGCCGCTCCTGACGCGAGGGTGTAGCGGGACAGGGCGAACTCGTCCACGGGAGTCTCGTAGCGCTCCTCGCCCGACGGGGCGGCCTCCGGGCGCAGCACGCCGGGTTCGGTGGCCTCGAAGCGGACGACCCGCAGCAGTTCGGGGACGTCGATGTGCTTGGGGGTGAGGCCGCAGCGGAGCACGTTGTCCGAGTTCGCCATGATCTCGACGCCGAGGCCGTCGAGATAGGCGTGCGGGACGCCCGCGCCGAGGAACAGGGCTTCCCCGGGCTGGAGTTGTACGTAGTTCAGCAGCATCGCGGCCAGGACGCCGGGGTCGCCGGGGAAGTGGTGGGCGATCCGGGCGTACGGGGCGTGGGCGCCGCCGAGGCGTTCGGCGGCGGCCGCCGCATCGGCCACGGTCTCGGCCATCTCGGTCGGGTCCGCGCCGAGGATCGCCGTGAGCACCTCGCGGAGGGCGGCCTCCTCGGGGTGGGCGCGGAGGAGGTCCACGTACGGCTTGAGGGAGTCGACTCCCAGCGCCTCCATCGCGTCCGCCGCCTCGGTGGGCCTGCGGAAGCCGCACAGTCCGTCGAAGGGGGTGAGGGCGCAGATCAGTTCGGGCTTGTGGTTCGCGTCCTTGTACGTGCGGTGCGGGGCGTCGATCGGGACGCCCCGGGCCTCCTCGTCGGCGTACCCCTCGCGGGCCTGGTCCAGGTTCGGGTGGACCTGGACGGAGAGGGGGGCGCCGGCGGCGAGGAGCTTCAGGAGGAAGGGGAGGCGGGGGCCGAAACGGTCGACCGTGGCGGTGCCGAGCTCGCCCTCGGGGTCGGCGGCGATGACCTCGGTGAGCGCGAGTTCCGTCTCGCCCGTCGACGTGGTGCGGCTGATGCGCGAGGGCGCTCCGGGGTGGGCGCCCATCCACATCTCGGCCTGCGGTTCGCCGGTGGGCGCTATGCCGAGCAGGGCGGGAAGGGCCGTGGTGGATCCCCAGGCGTAGGGGCGCACGGTGTTGGACAGGCGGTCCATGGAGTCGTCCTTGGGTGGGGCTGGGTGGTGGGGTGGGGCGGGGCGGGGCGGGGCGAAGAAGGGTGGGGCGAGGAAGGGTGGGGCGGTGGTGCGGTGGTGCGGTGGTGCCGTGGTGGCACCAGGGGTATCAGTGTTGTGTGAGGTCCTGGCGTCGCGCGGATGACCGGATGGTGTGGGGTTGTGTCAGGGGCGGGGGGCCGAGGCCAGTGACAGGTAGACCGCCGCGAAGTCGGTGATCGCGAGCAGTTCGGCCAGGGTCTCCAGTTCGCTGCCCTCATCCGGTTCCAGTTCGCTGACCGGGGTGTCGTGGCCGAGCGCCAGTTCCCGGGCCGCCGGGTAGGCGCTGAGGCCTCCCGTCGGGCGGTCCCGGAGCAGGACGACCCGGGCCCTCAGCGTCTCGCCCTCGTCGACCCGGTCCCGGAAGAAGTCGTCGGGGTCCGCGCCGGCCGCGAAATCCCCGGCGAGGAGCGTGCCGTGCGAGGGCAGCGCCTCGGGCAGTTCCGCGGCCAGGGCGGGGCGGCCCGCCAGTTCGGACAGTACGGCGGCGAAGCGGCGGCCGACCGGGCCCGCGGCGTCGCCCTCCGTCCACAGCAGCGGCAGGCTGTCGGCGAGCTCGGCGGCGAGCGTCTTGGCCGGGTTGCTGTACATGGCGATGGCCGGGCCGCAGCGTTCCGCGGTGCGGTCCAGGCGGTCCGCCACCTTCTGGAGGTCCTCGGGGGGCGCGGTCACCAGGCCGACCCGGTCCAGGAGCGCCAGCAGGGGGGTGAGGAGGGCCCACAGCGTGCCGGGGCCGGCGGCGGAGGTCTCCGCGTCGTACTCGCCGTGCGGGGCGGCCGCCATCGGGACGACCAGACCGTGCACCCCGTCCACCGCCTCGCGCAGCGGTGAGCGGGTGGGGGCGACGGCGACGACGGTGCAGCCGCGGCGGTAGGCCTGCTCGGCGAGCAGCGCGAGGCCCGGTTCGGAGCCGTCGGCGGTCGCGATGAGCAGGAGGTCCACCGATCCGGCCCAGCCGGGCAGGGTCCAGCGGAGGGCGCCGGGGGCGGGGGCGACGCCCGTGGGGTGGATGCGTACGACCGGGGCGGCCGCGCCCGCGAGCGCGCCGATCAGGTCGGCGACCCCGGAGGCGGCGGTGCCGGGGCCCGCGACGAGGACGGCCCGGGGCCGGCCCTCCGGGTTCAGGCCGCCGATGCCGGCCTCGGCGGCGTGCCGGGCGGCGGTACGGACCCGGGCGCCTGCTTCGGCGGCGCCGCGCAGCAGATCGCGGCGGTCGGCTCGGGCCAGGGCTTCCGGGGCGTCGAGCAAGGACTCGTCCAGCATGGCGGTGGGCCTCCGATCACCGGGTGGGGCGCGGGCTGCGGGTACGCGTGGGGGGCGGGGAGGGGTCGTGGCGGTCCTGCGGTGCGGTGCCGTCCGCCGTCCTGCGCCGTCCTGTCCGTACGCGTATCGCTCGCGGTCAGGCGGGGCGGCGGGCCTCGTCCACGAGCAGGACCGGGATGCCGTCCCGGACCGGGTAGGCCAGTCCGCAGTCGTCGCCCGTGCAGACCAGTTCGGGGCTGTCGGCCGCCGAACGGTCGTCGAGCGGGGAGTGGCAGGCAGGGCAGGCCAGGATCTCCAGGAGGCCGGCTTCGAGCGCCATGGGGTGAGTCCCTTCGAGCATGCGAGTTCCGATCCGCGTGGATCAGGCGTCGTCAGCCTACCGCTGGGGTGGAGGGGGCGCGGCCTGGCCGGGGGGGATGAAACGGGGGGATGCGGTGGGGGGTGCCGGGAGGGGGACCGAGGGGGGGCGGGTGGGGTGAGTGGGGTGCCTGCGGCGGGCTTCTCCCCGACCCGCCCCTTCCCGTAACCGGGGCTCCGCCCCGGACCCCGCTCCTCAAACGCCGGAGGGGCTGGGAGGGCCGGGTTCCGTCCAGCACCGCTCCTCAAACACCCGAGGGGCTGGGAGGGCCGGGTTCCGTCCAGCACCGCTCCTCAAACACCCGAGGGGCTGGGAGGGCGGGGTTCCGTCCAGCACCGCTCCTCAAGTGCCGGAGGGGCTGGACCGGAGGGGCTGGATGTGAACGCCGGAGGGGGCTGGATGTGCGAACGCCGGAGGGGCTGGGAGGGCTGGGGAGCGGGGTTCGGTTCAGGATGTGCGGATCAGGGTCAGGACCTCGTCTCGTACCGTTGCCATCGTCCGCTCGTCCCTCGCCTCCACGTTCAGGCGCAGCAGGGGTTCCGTGTTCGAGGCGCGGAGGTTGAACCACCAGTCGGCGGCCGTGACCGTGAGGCCGTCCAGGTCGTCGAAGGTGATGCCGTCGCGGGTGCCGTAGACCGTCTTGACCTTGGTCAGGCTGGCGCTCTGGTCGGCGACGGTGGAGTTGATCTCGCCGGAGCCGCTGTACCGGTCGTACTCCGCGACCAGCTCGGAGAGCGGCTTCTGCTGGCCGCCGAGTGCGGCGAGTACATGGAGGGCGGCGAGCATGCCCGTATCGGCGTTCCAGAAGTCGCGGAAGTAGTAGTGCGCCGAGTGCTCGCCGCCGAAGATCGCGCCGTGCTGCGCCATCTCCGTCTTGATGAAGGAGTGGCCGACCCGGGTGCGGACCGGGGTGCCGCCGTTCTCTCGGACCACCTCGGGGACGGACCAGGAGGTGATCAGGTTGTGGATGACGATGCCCTCGCCGCCGTTGCGGGCCAGCTCGCGGGCGGCCACCAGAGCCGTGATCGCGGACGGGGAGACGCCCGCGCCCCGCTCGTCGACCACGAAGCAGCGGTCCGCGTCGCCATCGAAGGCGAGGCCGAGGTCGGCGCCCTCGGCGAGGACGCGGGCCTGGAGATCGACGATGTTCTTCGGGTCGAGGGGGTTGGCCTCGTGGTTGGGGAACGTGCCGTCCAGGTCGAAGTAGAGGGGGACGAGGTCGAGCGGGAGGCCGTCGAAGACGGTGGGGACCGTGTGGCCGCCCATGCCGTTGCCCGCGTCGACCACGACCTTCAGGGGGCGGATCGCCTTGAGGTCGACCAGGCCCAGGAGGTGGGCCGCGTAGTCGGTGAGGGTGTCCCGTTCGGTGATCGTGCCGGGGGCGGTGGCGGCCGGCGGCTGCGGGGCTCCTTCCGACCACTGCTCGACCAGCGTGCGGATCTCGGCGAGGCCCGTGTCCTGGCCTACCGGGGCGGCGCCCGCCCGGCACATCTTGATGCCGTTGTACTGCGCCGGGTTGTGCGAGGCCGTGAACATCGCTCCGGGGAGGCCGAGGGCGCCTGAGGCGTAGTACAGCTGGTCCGTCGAGCAGAGGCCGATGAGCGTGACCTTCGCGCCCCGGGTCGCCGCACCCCGCGCGAACGCCCCCGCGAGAGCCGGTGACGTCGGGCGCATGTCGTGGCCGATCACGATCGCTTCGGCGTCCGTGACCTGGACGAACGCGGCTCCGAACAGCTCGGCCAGCGACTCGTCCCACTGGTCGGGCACCACTCCGCGCACGTCGTACGCCTTCACGAGCTGCGACAGATCAGCAACCACGGCCGGTCCTCCTGGGGTCTTTGCGGAACGCCCAAACTACCCGGCCGGGTCATACCTCAGGAGATGGCCTCAAAAGGAGGCCTCAGCAGCCTCAAAAAAGGTGGCCTCAGGAGTCGGGGGAGCGTAGGACCCTCAGGTGGCCTCGGCGGGCCACTTCCACCGGGTCCGCGGCGCGCTGGCCCCGGCCCCCGCCTCCGCCGCCCGGGCCGCGGTCGTGCGGGCGTGCCGCCTCGCGGACCGCGTTGGCCAGTGCTTCGAGATCGTCGCCGCTGGGGTGCGCGGGTGCGGAGCCGTCGGAGAGCCGCACCACTTCCCAGCCCCGTGGCGCGGTAAGCCGCTCACTGTGTTCGGCGCAGAGGTCGTAACAGTGGGGCTCGGCGTAGGTGGCGAGCGGGCCGAGGACCGCAGTCGAATCGGCATAGACGTACGTCAGTGTCGCGACGGCAGGGCGGCCGCACGCGGTGCGCGAACAGCGACGTACAGGGCTCACGATGTTGGACGGTACCGCACTCTTGAGCGGGCTGCGACGACTGCCCGTCAGGTCACCCCACCGTGTCGCCCTGTGACCTGCGGCACGGCGGCCCTTCCGGCGGCTACCCTGACCTGCGCCGGGGCGGGGCCCGGTGATTTCACAGGGGTCGCGCCGGTCGCGGGCGAGGGTGGATCGCGGCGTCGGGCGCACGGTCGACGATCGGATCACGGGCCTGAAAAGGGCTCAACCTTGGCCGAAATGTTCAACTGCGGACATCCGGAAGCGGGGCGGTCACCCCGGTCGGCCGCGTCGTCTCCACGATCGTCCCGGTCCCCGGAGCGTTACGCTGCGTCGGTGATGGACAGCTCCGTACCTCCCCACCCGTTCGAGCCGCGGCCCCGGCGCCGTGACCGTCATGGCCGCGGTATGCGCGGGCCGGTCGCGCCACCCCAGGTGCCGCTGTCCGCCAGCCGGGGTGAGACCTTCCGTGATCTGGTCCAGGACTCGGTGGAGCGACTGGAGCGGCGCTGGCCCCAGCTGGCCGAGGTCGACTTCGTCGTCCTCGATGTGCCCGGCACCCCGGAGGAGGTCGTTCCGCTCGGCAGCTCGGTGTCCGCGGACAAGGGGCGGCCCGCGCAGATCGTCGTCTACCGGCGGCCCGTCGAGATCCGTACCAAGAACCGCGACGAGCGCGCCCTGCTCGTGCACGAGGTCGTCGTCGAGCAGGTCGCCGAGCTGCTGGGGCTGGCCCCCGAGTCGGTCGACCCCCGGTACGGGCAGGACTAGGGGACCAGCGGGCAGGATTAGAGTGCCGGGCTGTCCAGGGCTCGTCCTCAGTCGTCCAGGACCGAGAGATCCTGGCGGGCCGTCGGGACCTCGACCGTGCCGCCGTCGTCGGGGAGCGTCTGCACGGTGAACATCTGGACGCCGCCCTCGGTACGCGCCAGGGTGCGCGACGCGTGGACCGGGCCGCCCGAGGTCGTCTCGACGGTCAGCGCGTAGGCGCCCTTGAGGCCGTCCGGGGCCTTCGGGGTGACGGCGATGGTCGTGCCGGCCTTGACCGTGTACGTCTCCACGGCCGGTTTGCCCCCCTCGCTGCCCGCCGACGCGGTGACCTTCACCTTGGCCGTGGCGCCCGGCGCGGTCAGGGACAGCGTGGCGTCCTTCTCCCGGTTGTCCGGGACGCTCGCCCGCGCGCCGACCGGTCCGGTGGCCGGGATGTAAGCGACCTCCTGCTTGTCGCCCTTGCCGCGGACCACGCGCAGTGCCGCCACGATCGGGGTCGCCCGGTCCTTCTGCACCGGGCTCAGGAGCAGGGAGCCCGGCTCGTCGCGGGTGACGTCCTTGAGGTCGACGGTCGCCGTCATCGACGACTTGATGTGCAGGGTGGCGTTCCCGGCCGGCGAGAACGTCGCGTTCTTCCCCATGAGCTGGACCTTCACGTCCGCGTCGTCCTCGCCCGGCGCGAACGCCACCAGCTGTACGGAGGTGGCGTCGGCCGGGATGCCGGGCAGCACGAGCGTGCCCGACGGGTCCGCGGACGCGGTGATCCAGTCGCTGCCCACACCGTCCTCAGCGCTCATGACGACCGCTCCGATCCGCCCCGAACGCGTGGTGACGTGCGCGGTCAGCTGGTCGACGGCCTCGGGGGTGAGGGTCGACAGCAGGATGGCGACGCTGGAGCGGGCCGGCACGGTGATGCCGTCCCCGACCTCGGACTTGAGCGCGCCCTCGGGGCCGTACAGCTCGATGTCGGCGACGGCGCCGGTGTCGTCGGGGTTGGTGAGGTGGAGGTAGTCCTGGCGGGACTTGGCGGTGCTCGCGCCCGGGAACCAGAAGTCCGTGTCGGGGGCGGTGCAGGTGACGCCGAGGAGCCCCCGGGCACCGCCCGCGGTGACCTCGGTGGTCTGCTGGGCGGCCCAGCCGGGGGCCAGCCGGCCGGTGGCCGTGCCGACGAGCGCGGGGGCGCCGGAGCCGTCCGCCTCGGCGACGACCGGCTTTCCGGGCTCCTTCACGGCGAGGACCGGCTTGTCGGCCTTCTTCCTCGCCTTCTTCGCCGCTTCCTCGGCCTTCTTGATCTTCTTCGGGTCGGTCTCGTCCTCGTCGTCCGGGACCGGCAGCGCCGGCTTCAGCTCGGCGGTGCCCTTGGCGTCGCCGCCCGTGCCCGCCGGGGTGAACGCGGTGTACCGCGTCTCCGCCAGGTCGGAGTTGCTGGGCGCCGGGCAGACCAGGCTGGAGCGCTCGACCGGCAGCAGCGCGGCGGACTTCGCCGGGGTGTCCGCCGGAGCACCGGGCGCGGTGACCGTGGCGAATCCGGTGATGGCTGCCAGGACGGCGGCGCCCGCGATCAGGGACAGGTGGGTGGACTTCACTCGGACTCGCCTCGCGATGCGTTACCGGTCTGCCACGGGGCCTGACCTGGGGCCGGGGGGTCGGTGTGTTCGCCGTTCTCGGCGGGCTGCTGGGCCGGGGCGGGGTACTGGTGCTGCTGGTGTTGCTGGTACTGCCCGTCGGTGTATTGGCCGTACGCGTCGTGCGCGCCCTGCTGCTGCCCGTCGTACGTGCCCTGGTCGTTGTACTGCTGCGCGTACGGGTCCTGGACGGCGTAGCCGCCGCCCTGGTCGCCATAACCCTGCTCGCCGTAGCCCTGGTCGCCGTAGCCCTGGTAGTCGGCGTTCTGCTGCTGGTGTTGCTGGTGTTGGTCCTGTTGCTGTTGCTGTTGCTGTTGGGCGTACGGGTCCTGCTGGTACGCCGCGTAGGAGTCGGCACCCGGCTGCTGCTGCCCGTCCCACTGCGCGTACTCGTCGTACTGCTGCTGCGGGACCGCCGCGTAGCCGCCGGTGGCCTCCTGCGGGTCGTGCGCCGGGGCGTTCGCGGTGTACGGGTCGGTCGACTGCTGCGCCGGGATGTACTCCCCCGGGTCGGGCCGGTACGTGTCGTCCCCGGCCTCCTCGGTGGCGGCCGCCGCCTCGGCCTGGGCCGCGGCGCGCAGCCTGCGGGCGCGGCGGCCCTCTCCGTCGACCGGCTCCGCGGCGACGGCGAGCTCCTCCTCGGGCAGGTCGTCGTCGATCTCCCGGCGACGGCCCGGCAGGGCCATGACCACCAGGACCACGAGGAGTCCGGCCTGCGCCCAGATCCACGCGGTGTGCGTGATCGGGGCCTCGTGGGTGAGGTCCAGGCGGCCGCCGTTCGCGGGCAGCTCGAAGCCCTGGGCCCAGCCGTCGACGGTCTTGCGGGTCAGCGGCTTGCCGTCCAGCGTGGCCGTCCAGCCCGGGTCGGCGGCGTCCGCGATCCGCAGGACGCGGCCCGCCTCGCCGGACGGGATCTCGGAGTGGGCCTCGACGGCGGCCGAGCCGACCGCGAGGTGCTCGCCCTCGCCGGACGCCGGGGCGATCATGACGCGGGCGACCTGGCGGTCCACTCGCCACAGGGCGCTGCCGTCGAGCTGGCTGAGGCGGCTGAGGCCGGGGGTCGAGTCGAGGACCCGGCTCATCTCGCGCGGTGCGCCGTCGCGGACGAGGACGTAGCGGATCGCGAAGCCGCTGAGCTGGCCGCCCTGGTCGGCGCCGGAGCCGGCGACGAGGTTGGCGACGACCTTGTCGAGGTGGCTGTTGCCGCCGACCGCCTCGGTGAGTTCGCCGTCGCCGAGGCGGGCGCCCGAGCCGCGGACCAGGCTGTACGCCACGGAGTCGGGCGAGGTGCCGCCGAGGACGAGGGTGCGGGGCTGGTCGCGGGTGGAGCTCTCCTCCGCCACGAAGGCGGGCACCTGGACGGGGTCGCGGCGCTCCAGCGGGCCGTCCGCGCCGCCGATCATCCAGCCGGCCGCGGCCAGGACCGGGGCCAGCCCGGCGGCCAGCGCGATCAGGGCGGCGACGGGCTGACGCCAGCCGAAGCTCTGCTCGGCGACCCGGATGCGGGCCCCGTCCGCGCCCACCAGGGCGGCGGCGATCAGGGCGGTGCCGTAGACGAGGGTGGCGGGCCCGGCCCAGGTGGATCCGTTGGCGACGGCGGCGAAGAGGAAGCCGACGAGCGCGACCGCCCAGGCGGTGCGGACGGCGAACTGCCGGTCCTCGCGCAGCAGGGCGGCGAGCGCGGCCAGCACGATGCCGAGGAGCAGGATGCCGCCCGCCGCACCGGGGCCGCCGGGGCTGATGCCGAGCAGGTCGAGGCCCGAGGCCTCTCCCGTACCGATGTCCAGGCCCGCTTCGGTCAGGAGCGCGGACGGGTCGGTGAGGAGGGTCAGCGACCAGGGGGCGAGGACCAGTACCGGGGTGCCGACGGCGGCGACGAAGCGGAGTCCGTACGCCACGATGTCGCCGCGCCGCAGCACGAGCACGCCCAGGCCCAGGACCACGGCGAGCGGCCAGACGATCGGGGTGAACGCCATGGTGACGGTCAGCAGCAGCGTGTACGCCCAGGTGGCGCGCCAGCTGCCGCGCTCCCCCGCCGCGCTGTCCACGCGCAGCCCGTGAGCGGCGACGCCCGCGCGGGCGATCAGCGGGAGCAGGACGAGGAGGACGGCGGTGCCGAGGCGGCCGGTGGCCAGCGCGCCGGTCGCGGCGGGCAGGAAGGCGTACGCGATGCTCGCCCAGGCGCGCAGCAGCCGGGAGGGCAGCAGCGGGCGGGTGGCGAAGTAGGCGGTGAGCCCGGCCAGTGGGATCGAGCAGATCAGCAGCACGCTGACGGCGAGGCCGGTCGAGCCGAGGAACAGGGCCGACAGGGCGGCGAGCAGCGCGAGGTAGGGCGGGGCGGTCTGGGTGCCGCCGGTGCCCACCGTGTGCCAGGCGTCCGCGTACCGCTCCCAGAGCGCGCCGACCTCGGCGGGGGCGGGCAGCAGCGCGCCGCCCGCCAGTGCGCCGCCGCTGAGCAGGTTGCGGCAGGCGACGAGGGAGACGACCAGGAGCAGCGCGAAGAGGACGGGGCCGGGCTTGCGGCCGATGCGCTTGAGGCGGGCGAACTGGTCGACTTCGAGGAAGTCGGCGTCGTCGCCGCCGGGCCCGGATTCGACGGCTCCGTGCCGCGAGCCGCCCGAGTCGGCGTCCGTACGGCCGCCGAAGTTGCCCGCGACCTGGTCGACGGTGGCCCGGACGGTCGCGCCGGGCGGCGGGAACAGTGCGCGCAGCTCGGCCGCGTCGACGACGCCCTTTCCGCGGTTGCGGCGGGCGGCGAGGATGCGGCCGGGGCGCAGCAGGGTGCCGAGCAGGCCGGTGACCTCGTCGAGGGCCTGGCCGGGCACTTTGCCGACGAGGTAGGCGAGGGTACGGAGGAGGGTGCCGACGACGAGCCGGAGCAGGACCCAGGGCAGGGCCTTGCCGCGGGCGTTGACGAGCATCGTGTAGACGGCGCCCGCCTTGTCGACGCGGTGCGGGCTGGCGACCGAGCGGCCGGCGCAGTCGATGGGGCGGCGCTCGCGGGCGGAGGCCTCGGCGTGCCGCAGGACGGCGTCCGGGGCGACGAGGACCCGGTGGCCGGCGAGGTGGGCGCGCCAGCACAGGTCGACGTCGTCGCGCATCAGGGGGAGCCTGCGGTCGAAGCCGCCGAGTTCCTCGTAGACGTCGCGGCGGATGAGCATGCCGGCGGTGGAGACGGACAGGACGGTACGGACCTGGTCGTGCTGGCCCTGGTCCTGCTCGCGGCGGTCCAGGCCGGTCCAGCGGCGGCCGCTGTTGGCGATGGAGACGCCGACTTCCAGGAGCTGCTTGCGGTCGTACCAGCCGCGCAGCTTGGGACCGACGATCGTGGCGTGCCGGTCGGTGTCGACGACGCGCAGCATCTCGGCGAGCGCGTCCGGCTCGGGCGCGCAGTCGTCGTGCAGCAGCCAGAGCCACTGGACCGGTTCGCCGTGCGGCAGCTCGGGGAGCGCGTAGTTCTCGTCGATCCAGGTGCGGGTCTCCGGGTCCCAGCCGCTGGGGCGCTTGAGATAGGGCAGGTCGTCCGGGGTCAGGATCCCCGCCGTGCGGGCCGCCTCGTCGACGGCCGTGCCGAAGCTCGTACGGCGTGCGAGGTGCAGGACGCGTTCGTCGCCGAGCGCCTCGGTGACCAGCCGGGCCGAGTCGTCGGCGCTGCCGGTGTCGGCGGCGACGACGTTCTGTACGGGGCGTTCCTGCCCGAGCAGCCCGGCCAGCACGTCGGGCAGCCAGCGGGCGCCGTCGTGGGAGACGAGCACGGCGGTGACGACGTGCCGGGGGAACTCTGGGGCGGCGGCGGCCGCGTTCGGCGCCGCCGAGTGGCTGTGCACGGACATCGAGGTACGGGCCCTCCGGCCGGGTCCGGGGGCGTATCCCCGGGGGCTGCATCGGTGTACACGCGCGCCCCGGCGGGGCGTTGGCGCATCTCGGACGGGGCCCCACACTAACGGTACGGACAGGTGGCGGGGGTCCGAGCGGGTGAAGGGGGCGGGCGCGGACCTGCCGACGGCCCGCCTGCCGAGCCCTGGGGAAGGGGTCGGCGGACGGGCCGTGGGCGGGTGGCCGGGGTGATGAGGCCGGTGAGCGAGTGGCCGGGGCGATGAGGCCGAGTCGGCGGGTGGCCGGGGCGATGGGAGCGGCGGCCCTCGGGCGGAGGCCCGGAAGTCGAGAAGTCGGGCGCCGGGGAGTCGGGGAGTCGGGTGCCTGAAGCCCGGAGGTGCGGGCGGGGGTACGGGGTGCGGGGTGCGGGGTGCGAGGTGCGGGCCGCTCTGCGGATCGTGGGTGGAGCGGACCGTGATGGTCGTCCGGGATGTGCCCGGCCTGATCGGGAAGCGCCCGGGGCTTGGAGACGGGGATGTGCGCGCGGGGCTTGGCCGGTGTACGGGCCGGACACGCCGGAGGGCCTGATCGGGGAGGGTCCGGGGTGCACCCGGGGCCCGGTCGGGGCGGTGCGCCCAGAGATTGTCGGGGCTCTGCGCCCAGACGTTGGGGGCCTGGATGTGCCCGGGATACGGCGGAGGCCTGGTCTGGTCGGGGAGCGCCGGGGTGCGCCCGGGCTCGGGGGTCAGGTGTGCGGTGGTCGGCGGCCGGCGCTTCGGCCGACGCTTCCGGGGTGGCGGGGCCGGCGGGCGGTCCTCGGGTGACGGCCTTAGACGGCGGCCTTAGATGGCGGCCTTCTTGAGGCGTCGGCGCTCCCGCTCGGAGAGTCCGCCCCAGATGCCGAAGCGTTCGTCGTTGGAGAGGGCGTACTCAAGGCATTCCGAGCGCACCTCACAGGCGAGGCAGACCTTCTTGGCCTCGCGGGTGGATCCGCCCTTTTCGGGAAAGAAGGACTCGGGATCGGTCTGGGCGCACAGTGCGCGCTCCTGCCAGCCGAGTTCCTCGTCCGCGTCCTCGACCAGCAGTTGCTGGAACAGCTCGGTCATGTGCGCCCCTCGTCTGTCTCTTGCGTCCCGTGATGCAGCCGTTTGCGGCTGAACGACACGAGTGAAATTACAAGTGTGTAGCTCCGGGCCAGTCAAGCGAGGATCTGCTATTGGCCCAGGGATTCACTCTGCGGAACCAAGCGTATGCAGAAAGTGTTCAAATCAGCAAAAACCTGACATATGCCACCGGCCCCACAGCTCCGCACCCTCTCGTGGGAGAGACGAACGAAGACGCCCTTGTGTTGCGATTCGATCACTGAAGCGACCAAGATCACAGTCAGGTCACGGAGCGTCAGTCGCGTTTGGGGGCGCGGATGATGCGCCACATGTCCGTGCCCGTGGGTGCATAAACCTTTCTCCGAATCCGACGACCGGAAGGAGTGAAACATTGCCCCCATATCGGGCATTGGGTTGACAGCGGACGGTCGAGCCGGTCTCCTTGGTTTCATGCCAGCGACCCCAGCGATGCACGTCACCCACGTCCGTGGGTTCCGTAACGCTGTCCAGGCCCGCTGTTGCTGTTCCAGCTGTCACAGCTGTTGATGCCGTAGCGCTCCAGCTCTGATCCAGCCTCTCCGGCTCTCGGTCTCGGTCGGGCGTCTTTGTCTTTCTTCTCGCAGCTCCCGCACTTCTCCGCAGCTCCCTCCGAGCTGCTGACGCTCACCGCGACTCCCCGCACGTGCACCCCCCATGCCGAGGAACCACCGCAGCCATGAACAGCGACAGCGACCTTCAGATCGCCGGCGACATCCTTGAGGTCCAGCACCTCCTGCAGCCCGCCCGCGAGCACCCCTCCACCGTCTCCGAATTCGTCGGCCTCGCGCGCTCCATCGCGGCCGACCGCGCCCAGTGGGCCGGACTCGTCCAGTACGACTCCGCCTCCCGCTGGTACCACCGCCTGCACCAGGGCCCCGGCTACGAGGTGTGGCTGCTCAGTTGGGTGCCCGGGCAGGGCAGCGGGCTGCACGACCACGGCCTCTCCGCCGGCGTACTGACGGTCCTGGAAGGCGAGTTGACCGAGCGCACCGAGCGCGGGACGCGGGCTCTCGGCGCGGGCGCGCAGCGCGCCTTCGCCCCGGGGTACGTCCACGAAGTGGTCAACGACTCGCTCGAACCGGCCGTCAGTCTGCACATCTACTACCCGGGCCTGACCGAGATGCCGATGCACGCCACACAAAGCGCCCCGACGGCCGTGGATGTCGTACCCGCCTGACAAACTGCTGTGTATGCGCATTGTTGTTCTGGCCGGTGGTATCGGCGGTGCCCGCTTTCTGCGCGGCCTCAAGCAGGCCGCGCCCGACGCGGACATCACGGTGATCGGCAACACGGGTGATGACATCCATCTGTTCGGGCTGAAGGTCTGCCCCGACCTCGACACCGTGATGTACACCCTCGGCGGTGGCATCAACGAGGAGCAGGGCTGGGGGCGGACCGACGAGACCTTCCAGGTCAAGGAGGAGCTCGCGGCGTACGGCGTGGGCCCCGGGTGGTTCGGGCTCGGCGACCGTGACTTCGCGACCCATATCGTCCGTACGCAGATGCTGGGCGCGGGCTATCCGCTGAGCGCGGTCACCGAGGCGCTCTGCGCCCGCTGGCAGCCCGGTGTGCGGCTGCTCCCCATGTCCGACGACCGGGTCGAGACGCATGTCGCCGTCGAGACGGACGGCGAGAGCAAGGCGATCCACTTCCAGGAGTACTGGGTGAAGCTGCGCGCCTCCGTCGAGGCGCAGGCGATCGTGCCGGTCGGCGCGGAGCAGGCCAAGCCGGCTCCGGGGGTGCTGGAGGCCATCGGTTCCGCCGACGTCATCGTCTTCCCGCCGTCGAACCCGGTGGTGTCCATCGGCACGATCCTCGCCGTGCCCGGGATCCGGGAGGCGATCGCCGAGGCCGGGGTGCCGGTGGTCGGCCTCTCCCCCATCGTCGGGGACGCGCCCGTGCGCGGGATGGCGGACAAGGTGCTCGCGGCGGTGGGCGTCGAGTCGACGGCGGCCGCCGTGGCCCAGCACTACGGTTCGGGGCTGCTGGACGGGTGGCTGGTCGACACGGTGGACGCCGGTGCGGTCGGCGAGGTCGAGGCGGCGGGGATCCGCTGCCGGGCGGTGCCGCTGATGATGACGGACGTGGACACGACCGCCGAGATGGCCCGGCAGGCGCTGGACCTGGCCGAGGAGGTCCGGGCGTGAGCATGTCCGCCGAGGAGGGCGACGCTCCCTCGTTCCGGGTCTGGGCGCTGCGCGGGATTCCCGAGGTTCGGGCCGGTGACGATCTCGCCAAGCTGATCGCCGCGGCCTCGCCGGGGCTGGTCGACGGGGACGTTCTGCTCGTCACCTCGAAGATCGTCTCCAAGGCGGAGGGCCGGATCGTCCGGGCCGCCGACCGGGAAGCGGCGATCGACGCCGAGACCGTGCGGGTCGTGGCCCGGCGCGGGCCGCTGCGGATCGTGGAGAACCGGCAGGGTCTGGTCATGGCCGCCGCCGGGGTCGACGCGTCGAACACGCCGGCCGGGACCGTGCTGCTGCTGCCCGAGGATCCCGACGCCTCGGCCCGGGCCGTCCGGGACGGGCTGCGGGACACCCTCGGCGTCGATGTCGGCGTCGTCGTCACGGACACCTTCGGGCGGCCCTGGCGCAATGGGTTGACCGACGTCGCGATCGGTGCGGCCGGGGTGCGGGTGCTGGACGATCTGCGCGGCGGGACGGACGCGTACGGCAATCCGCTCAGCGCCACGATCGTGGCCACGGCGGACGAGCTGGCCGCCGCCGGGGACCTGGTCAAGGGCAAGGCGGAGGGGCTGCCGGTCGCCGTGGTGCGGGGGCTGGCGCATGTGGTGGCGTCCGGCGGGGACGACGAGCCCGGTGCTCGTGCGCTCGTGCGGAGTGCGGCCGACGACATGTTCCGGCTCGGGACGTCCGAGGCCGTGCGGGAAGCGGTGACGCTGCGGCGTACGGTGCGCGAGTTCAGCGATGAGCCGGTGGATCCGGGGGCCGTGCGGCGGGCCGTCGCCGCTGCGGTCACCGCTCCCGCGCCCCATCACACGACGCCGTGGCGGTTCGTGCTGCTGGAGTCGGCCGAGTCGCGGACGCGGCTGCTCGACGCGATGCGGGACGCGTGGGTCGCGGACCTGCGGCGGGACGGCAGGAGCGAGGAGTCGATCGCCAAGCGGATCCGGCGCGGCGATGTGCTGCGCAACGCGCCGTATCTGGTGGTGCCGTGCCTGGTGATGGACGGCTCCCATACGTACGGGGACGAGCGGCGCGACACGGCGGAGCGCGAGATGTTCGTGGTCGCGGCCGGGGCGGGTGTGCAGAACTTCCTGGTGGCGCTGGCCGGTGAGCGGCTGGGGTCGGCGTGGGTGTCCTCGACGATGTTCTGTCGAGAGGTGGTGCGGGAGGTGCTGTCGCTGCCGTCGTCCTGGGATCCGTTGGGGGCGGTGGCTGTGGGGCATGCGGTGGGGGTGGCTCGGGAGCGGGTTGGGCGGGATGCGGAGGGGTTTCTCACCGTGCGGTGAGGTGGGGCGGGGCGGGGTCGGTGGGTGGGCCGGGGCCGGTGGCTGGGCCGCTGCGCGGGGCTTGTCCCCTACCCGCCCCTTCCCGAAACCGGGGCAAAGAACCCCCCACCCCGCCGCAAAAACACGACCGGGCCTGGGGCC
>NZ_JBIVUT010000046.1:0-25162 GCF_044757365.1 Streptomyces sp. NPDC091289 | reverse complement strand
CGAACCCGGGGGGGGGGGGGGCCGGGCTGGGCCGCCCGGGCGGCCCCCCCCGCCCCCGGGGGGCCCCCCCCCGGGGGGCGGGGGGGGGGCGCCCCCCCCCCCCCCGGCCCCGGCCCGGCACCCCCTCTCCAGAAACGAGGTCCCCATGGCCACCGTCCTGTCCGTCTCCGGCAGCCCCTCCGCCACCTCCCGCACCGCCCGGCTGCTGCGCCACCTTGACGCCGACCTGGTCGCCCAGGGCCATGAGGTGATACCGCTCGACGTCCGTACCCTGTCCGCCGAGGCCCTGCTCGGCGCGGACTTCGCGCACCCCGACATCGTCCGCGCCACCGAGCTGTTCGCCCGCGCCGACGGCATCGTCATCGGCACCCCCGTCTACAAGGCCGCCTACTCCGGGCTGCTGAAGTCGCTCCTCGACCTGCTGCCGCAGTACGCGCTGACCGGCAAGACCGTCCTCCCGCTGGCGACCGGCGGCACCACCGCCCATGTCCTCGCCCTCGACTACGCGCTGCGCCCGGTGCTCTCCTCCATGGGCGCCGCCCACATCGTCCAGGGCTGGTTCGTCCTCGACCGGCACATCACGGCCGGCGACGACGGGGGAGTGGTCCTGGACCCGGCCTCCGCCGCCCCGCTCGACCAGGTGGTCGCCCAGTTCGCCGCCGCCCTGGACCGGACCGTGTCCACAGCTCCCGCCCCCGTCCCCGCCACCCGCTGACCCCGATCCGTACCCACCCTGGAGGCAGGCCCGTGACCGCGCCGACCCGACGACGACCAGCCATCACCGCGCGGGTGATCCACGACGACGCCGAGGCGCTGCGTATCGCCGCCGAACTCGCCGAGGAGTTCCGCCCGGGGGCCTCCGGACGGGACGCCCGGCGCGAACTGCCGCGCGCCGAACTCGACCGGCTCACCGCCACCGGCCTCCTCGCCGTCACCGTCCCGGACGAGCACGGCGGCGCCGACGTCTCCGCCGCCACGCTCGCGGAGGTCTTCCGGCTGCTCGCCTCCGCCGACGCCAGCCTGGCGCAGATCCCGCAGAGCCACTTCGCGTACGTCAACGTGCTGCGGCAGCAGGGCAGTCCGGAGCAGCGGGCCTTCTTCTTCGCCGAGGTACTGGCCGGCCGGCGCTTCGGCAACGCCCAGTCCGAGGCGGGGACCAAGCACCTCCAGGACATCCGCACCCGGCTGACGGACGCCGGAGACGGCTCGTACCTCCTCACCGGGGTGAAGAACTACTCCACCGGGGCCCTCTTCGCCGACTGGATCCCCGTCCTCGCCCGCACCGAGGACGACCTGCTCCATGTCGCGTACGTCCCCGCCGACGCCCCCGGCCTCACCGTGACCGACGACTGGGACGGCATGGGGCAGCGGACGACGGCGAGCGGCACCGTGACCCTGGAGGCGGTCCCCGTGCCGGCCGCGCACGTGGTGCCGCACCACCTCACCTTCACCGGCCCCCAACTCCACGGCGCACTGGCCCAGTTGCTGCACACCGCGATCGACGCCGGGATCGCGGCGGGGGCCCTGGACGCGGCGGTGGAGTTCGTCCGGACCCGCAGCAGGCCCTGGTTCGAGAGCGGATACGAGAGCGCCGCCGAGGACCCGCTCCTCGTCCAGCGCTTCGGCGAACTGGCCCTGCGCCGCCGGGCCGCCGACGCGCTGCTGACCGCCGCGGCGACGGCCGTGGACACCGTGCGGGCCGATCTGGACGACGACAGCGCGGCCGAGGCGTCGATCGCGGTGGCGGCGGCGAAGGCGTACGCCGGGAGCGCGGCGCTGGAGATCGCCGACGCGCTGTTCGAGGTCTCCGGGACGCGCTCCGCGCTCGACGGCCTCAATCTGCACCGGCACTGGCGCGACGCCCGCACCCACACGCTGCACGACCCCGCGCGCTGGAAGATCCAGCACCTCGGGCGGTACGTCCTCAACGGCACCCGCCCGCCCCGCCACGGCCTGCTCTGAACCACCATCCTCCTGCGGAGAGAACTGATGTCCCTCACCTTCCACTGGTTCCTGCCCACCAACGGCGACAGCCGCCATGTCGTCGGCGGCGGCCACGGCACCCCGGTCACGGCGGCCGGCGGCGACCGCCCGCCGACGGTTCGCTACCTCGCCCAGATCGCCCGCGCCGCCGAGGACCTGGGCTTCACCGGGGCGCTCACCCCCACCGGGGCCTGGTGCGAGGACGCCTGGCTGACCACCGCGATGGTCAGCCAGCACACCGAGCGGCTGAAGTTCCTCGTCGCCTTCCGCCCCGGCTTCGTCTCGCCCACCCTCGCCGCCCAGATGGCCTCCACCTACCAGCGGCAGACCGGCGGACGGCTGCTGCTGAACGTCGTCACCGGCGGCGAGAGTCATGAGCAGCGCGCGTACGGCGACTTCCTCGACAAGGACGCCCGCTACGCCCGCACCGGCGAATTCCTGGAGATCGTCCGGCAGTTGTGGGACGGCAAGACCGTCGACCTGGACGGCGAGCACCTGCGCGTCGAACAGGCCCGGCTCAGCCGGCTCCCCGACCCCGTGCCGGAGGTCTACTTCGGCGGCTCCTCCCCGGCCGCCGGACGCGTCGCGGCCCGCCACGCGGACGTCTACCTCACCTGGGGCGAACCACCCGCCCAGGTCGCCGGGAAGATCGCCCGCATCCGGTCCCTCGCCGCCGAGCAGGGCCGTACCGTACGGTTCGGCATCCGGCTCCACGTGATCACCCGGGACACCTCCGGGGCGGCCTGGGCCGAGGCGGACCGGCTGCTCGCGGGCTTCGACCCGGCCACCGTGCGGGCGGTCCAGGAGGGCCTGGCCCGCAGCGAGTCCGAGGGGCAGCGGCGGATGCTGGAGCTGCACGGCGGCGGCCGGGACGGTCTGGAGATCCACCCCAACCTGTGGGCCGGCATCGGGCTCGTCCGGGGCGGCGCGGGCACCGCGCTGGTCGGCAGCCACACCGAGGTGGCCGAACGCATCCGGGAGTACCACGCCCTGGGCATCGACGAGTTCGTGCTCTCCGGCTACCCGCACCTGGAGGAGGCGTACTGGTTCGGCGAGGGCGTCCTGCCCCGGCTGGCCGATGCGGGACTCTGGACGCACCCGGCGGGGCCGGTGCGCGCGGGCGGCGGCGCGGAGATCCCGTTCGCGGGCGGGGCGCGGTAACGAACGGCCGGTCCTGCGCGGGCGGGGCACGGTGAACGGCCTCCCGGCCGGCCCTAGAGGCTGACCGCCAACCGCCGGATCTCCTCCGCGAGTTCCGCCGGCGAGGTGGTCAGCACCATGTGGTCCGCCTCCGGCAGCACCACATGCCGCCCGTGCGGCGACTGCCGGGCCCGGTACGCGTGCGAGGCCGTCGCCCGCTCCCGTACGGACTTCGGCATGCCCGGCGACACCCGGCCCGCCGACACCACGGTCACCGGCAGCCCCGCCAGGCCCGGCGGATTCTCCAGCAGGGCCCGCAGATCGCCCGCCGCGTCCTCCAGCTCCCGGCCCCGGGTGCGGGTCATGGCGACGGTGTAGCCCTCGGCCCGCATGTCGGCGGCGGCGTCGGGCGGCAGCGCGGCGGTGAGCGAGCGGTAGGCGCGGCCCAGCAGCCCGAGCCGGGCCAGCGCGACCGTCGCCACCTGCCCGATCCGCTCGGTCCGCCGCATCGAGGGCCGGAACAGCAGGTCGCACGACTCGTCGGTGGGGTCGACGAGCACCAGGCCCGCCACCCGGGCGGGCCGCGCGGCAGCCGCCAGCCGCACCAGCGGCCCGCCCCAGCTGTGGCCGACGAGGAGGAACGGACCGCCGGGGCCGACGCGGTCGAGGTGGTCCAGCAGGTCGCCGAGATCCTCGGCGAGCGCGTGCAGCCGGCGCGAGACACCGGCCGGGGCCGCCGGACTGCGGCCGAGACCGCTGCGGTCGTACACCACCGTCGGCGCGACATCGGCCAGCGCGGCCTGCGCGCCGGCCCAGTAGGAGCGTCCGGCGGCGAGCCCGCCCTCGAAGACCACGGTGGGCCGGGTCCTGTCCGGCCCGGCGGGGTCGGGCAGCCACTGGTAGTACAGCTCGCGCCCGTCACGGGTACGGGCGCGGCCCGCCTCGCCCTGGCTGTGAACGGGGGCGTCGGCGTCGCGCCCCGTACCGTGCTCCGCCGGAGCCATCCCCGTACCCCCACACATCCGTACGTCGGCACATTGGCACATTGGCGCCCCGGGACCGTCCGGGGCGCCAAGTAAGGGAAGGGTAACCTAAGTCAGAGGTTTCCGGGGTGCTCGCTCACCGCTCCAGCGCCGCCTTCATCATCTTCTGCGCGATCGGCGCGGCCAGCCCGTTGCCGCTGACCTCGGAGCGTGCCGAGCCGGAGTCCTCGACGATCACCGCGACCGCGACCTCCTTGCCGCTGTCGCGGTCCTTCGCGTACGAGGTGAACCAGGCGTACGGGGTGTTGCTGTTGTCCACGCCGTTCTGCGCGGTCCCCGTCTTTCCGCCGACCTCGGCCCCGGGGATCCGGGCGTTGGCGCCGGTGCCCTCCTCGACGACCGTCACCATCGCGCTCCGCAGCTGCTCGGCGGTCGACTTCTCCACCACGCGCTCCGTGTCGCCGTCGGCGGTCTCCTCCAGCGCCGTGCCGTCCCCGTCGGTCACCTGGGACACCATGTGCGGCGCGGCCAGCTCACCGCCGTTGGCGAGCGCCGAGGTGACCATCGCCATCTGGAGCGGGGTCGCGGTGACCTCGAACTGGCCGATCCCCGTCAGCGCCGTCTGCGCCTTGTCCATCCCGGTCGGGTACACGCTCTTCGCCGCCCGCACCGGGACATCCAGCTTCTCGGTGTCGAACCCGAACGCGTCCGCCATCTCCTTGACCTTGTCCTGGCCGAGGTCGGCGGCGGCCTTCGCGAAGACGTTGTTGCAGGAGTACTGGAGCGCGGTGCGCAGCGTCGCGTTCTCGCAGGGGGCGGAGGCGTTCTCGTTGCGGAGGACCGTGCTGGTGCCGGGCAGGGTGTACGGGTCGGGGCTGTCGGTGCGCTCGTCGACCGAGCCGTAGAGACCGTTCTCCAGCGCCGCCGCCGCGACCACCAGCTTGAACGTGGAGCCCGGTGCCAGCGGCTGCCGCAGCGCCCGGTTGACCAGCGGCTTGTCCGGGTCGTCCAGCAACGCCTGCCAGGCGTCCCCGTCCGTCGTCCCGCTGATCTTCGAGGGGTCGTACGAGGGGGTGGAGACCATGCCGAGGATCCGCCCGGTCTTCGGGTCGATGGCCACCGCCGCGCCCTTGTCGTCGCCGAGCGCCTCGTAGGCCGCCTTCTGGACGTCCGGGTCGATGGTGGTGAGGACGTTGCCCGGGTCGGCCTGCCCGCCGGTGATCAGGTCCTTCGGGTTCTTCAGCCGGTCGTCCGTGCCGTCCAGGACGTCGCTGTGGATGCCTTCGAGCTGGGTCGCCCCGTACGCCTGCGAGCTGTAGCCGGTGACGGCCGCGTACAGCTCGCCCTGCGTGTAGGTCCTCTTGTACCGGAGGTCGCCGCCACTGGTCCCCTTCGATCCGGTGACCGGTGAACCGGCCACGATGATGTCCCCGAGCGGCTGCGCGTACTGCGCGATGGTGTTCCGCCGGTTGTGCTCGTCGTCTGCGAGCGCCTTGGCCTCGTAGCCCTGCACCCACGTCGCCCGCACCAGCAGGGCGAGCACCATGAGCAGACAGAAGACCGAAGCGCGCCTGATTGTCTTGTTCATCCCGCTGGAGGGACGAGCGGGGCGGCTCGGGGCGTTCCCTTCCGTGCCCCTTCTCACCGATTTCTCACTCGGCGCGCACGGGGGAGGCCGCTCAGCCCGGGGTGATGAAACCGGACTCGTACGCCGCGATGACCGCCTGGGTGCGGTCCCGGGCGCCGGTCTTCGCGAGGACCGCCGCCACATGCGTCTTCGCCGTCGCCGCGCCCACCGCGAGCCGTGCCGCGATCTCCGCGTTGGTCAGCCCCGCCGCCATCAGCCGCAGGACGTCCGCCTCCCGCACGGTCAGCCGCGCCACCCACGCCGGGGCACCGGGCGTCCGCCGCGCGGCGTGCTCGGCGGCCAGGGTGCGCACCGCCGCCGGATAGAGGAGCGAGTCGCCGCACGCCACCAGCCGCACCGCCTGCACCAGCTCCTCGGCCGCCGCCCGCTTCAGCAGGAACCCGGCCGCTCCGGCGTGCAGGGCCTCGTACACGTACGCGTCGTTCTCGAAGGTCGTCACGACGACGATCCTCGGCGGGTCCTCCAGCGTGGCGAGGATCTGCTCCGTGGCCCGGATGCCGTCGATCTCCGGCATCCGCACGTCCATCAGCACCACGTCGGGCCGCAGCTCCCGCACCACGGAGACGGCCTCCGCGCCGGTGGCGGCCTCCCCGACGACCTCGATGCCCTCCTCGGCGTCCAGGATCACGCGCAGCGCCGTACGCACCATCCGCTCGTCGTCCGCCAGCACGACCCGCACCGGAGCCCCGCTCATCGCCGTTCCTCCGTTCATCCGTTCGTCCCCGGCACCGTCAGCGGCAGCCGGGCGGTCAGCCGCCAGATGCCGTCGTACGGTCCCGCCTCGGTGCGGCCGCCCAGCAGGACGGCCCGTTCCGCGATGCCGCGCAGCCCGCGGCCGCCCCCGGGACGTGCCACGGCGGGCCGCCCGCCCAGCGGGTTCTCCATCACGATCTCCAGCTCCCTCTCCCGTACCGCGATCAGCAGCCGCACGGGGGACGGGCCGCCCCCGCCGTGCCGCAGGACGTTGCTCAGCCCCTCCTGGACGATCCGGTACGCCTCCCGCGAGACCGCCGGGTCCACCACGCCCGGGTCACCCGGATCGCCCTCCCGTTCGTACGCCACCGGTACCCCGCAGTGCGCCAGCAGCCCGTCGAGCGCGTCCAGCCCCGGACCGTACGCCGTGCCCTCGTCCTCCGGCTCCCCGTCCTGCCGCAACAGCCCCAGCACCGAGTCCAGCTCGCCGACCGTCCGCCGCGTCGTCTCCTCGATGGCGGTCAGCGCCTCGCGGACGAACTCCGGATCGCGGTCCAGGACCCGGCGCGCCGCCCCCGCCTGAAGGGTCACGGCACTCAGCGCATGGCCCACCGAGTCGTGCAGCTCCCGGGCGAGCCGGTTGCGCACCGCCAGATCCGCCGCGCGGCGCTCGGCGGCGGCCAGCCGGTCCTCGGGCGTCGGCCCCAGCAGCACCGGCGCCCGCCGGGCCAGCGTCTTCCCGGCCACGGCCACGGCGGCGGCCAGCGCCAGCAGCATCGCGAGCCCGGCGAACGGCGCGAGGGCCAGGACCCACGGCTCCCGCAGCACCCGGGGACCGTCGGGCAGCCAGGGGCCGGGCAACACCGCGGAGAACGGCAGGGCGGCCACCGCCACCGCGAACGGCGGCAGTGCCAGCGTGGCCCCGCTGATGATCCCGCCGAGCGCCAGATGCAGCGTGTACCAGCCGGCGGTACGCACCCGGGCCTGCCGGGTCCGGGCGGGCCCGTCGGCCAGCAGGTCGGGCGGAACCCCGCACAGGGCACGGGCGGCGGCCACGGACAGCGGCCGGACGAGGGCGAAGAAGCCGGTAACGGCCGCCATCGGCAGGGCGAGGCCGAACGCGACGAACTGGGCGGAGAGGGAGGAGAAGATCGGTTCCCCGCCGTCGGTCATGCCGACCAGGACCGTGCCGACCAGGAAGTACGGCATCAGCAGCGCGCCGCCGATGATCAGATGCAGCCAGCGCAGCCGCGCCCGCCGTCCGAACAGCGCGGCGAGCGTCTTCATGACACCCGGCTGCCGGATGACGGGGCAGCGGCGGCGGGGGCAGGGGTGTCGGTGGTCGCGGGCAGCGCGGAAGCCGCCGCCGCGCGCTCCGCGAAGAAGTACGCGCCCAGCGTCACGACGAGCGCCCCGGCCAGCATCTGGACAGCGTAGGTCACCGTCGTCACGGTCGTCGGCCGGTCCGCATCTTCGCCCGCGCCCATCAGCCCGGCGATGCTCAACCAGCCGCCCCAGCAGGCCATTTCCGCCGAACCGACCCAGGCCAGGACGAGCGGCAGCCGCAGGGAGAGGCGGCCGGTACGCGGGAAGGCGAGCAGGAGCACGCCGACGGCGGTGACCACCACGAAGAGCAGACTGACGGCTTCCATGACGTAGAAGTCGCTGGTGCGGCCCGCGTCGAGTCCGGCGGTCGAACCGGTGACCCACAACAGGTGGGTGACGCCGGGGAGAAGGGCCGCCGACGCGGCGGCGACGGCGGTCGCACGCAGGGCGGGCGTGGTCGGACTCTCCGGCAGATCCCGCAGCCGCCCCTGCCACAGATGGCCCCAGCGCTCCCTGGCGTACAGCGCGAAGAGGGTGCCGAGGGCGAGGCCCTGGACGATGAAGCCGCCGTAGACGACGCCGAAGACCCATGGGTCGAGGAACGGTTCGGAGTTCCCCTCGCCGACCGGCCGTCCGTCGCCACCGCCGAGGAGCCTGACGACCAGCTGGACGGGGAAGGCCGTCATGATCGGCAGCAGCAGACCGCTCGCCACCCACATCGGCAGCACCAGCAGCCAGGCGGGCACCCGCCGGCCCCAGGGCCGGGTGAGCAGCAGCGCGAGGACGATGACGGCGGCGTCCATCAGCACCGTGGCCCCGTTGGCGACGCGCAGCATGGTGCCGCCGTCGAGGAGCGCGCTGCCGTCCGGGATGCCGACCCGACTGCCCGCGATCCAGGCCGTCTTGAGCCCGATGTAGGGCAGGCAGGACACCATGGCGACCGCTCGGAGCACGGCCCGCGCCCGGCTGACGCGGTACGGGGGCGGGGCGGGCGGGGACCCCGCGGGGGGCCGGTTCGCTGTCATGGCACCAGGCTTCCGCGCCGCCCGCGCCCGCGCGTCCTGCCCGGCGACGATCCGTCTCCGCCGCGCGGGGGAGACCCCACGGGCGGAGCGTCACCAGGACGCGGCGGTCCTCAGAGCCGCCGGGTCGCGAGGGTGAGCCGGTCCCGGGCGTCGAACAGGGCGTCCTTCACCGTCTGTTCGTGCCCCGGGGTGAGCCGGGCGACCGGCACCGAGCAGCTGATCGCGTCGCGGGCGGGCGTCCGGTACGGGATCGCCACGCCGAAGCAGCGCAGGCCGAGGGTGTTCTCCTCGCGGTCCACCGCGTAGCCCTGCTCGCGGACCAGCCGCAGCTCCTCGATGAGCTTCTCGCGGTCCGTGATGGTGTGCTCGGTCAGCGCGGGCAGCGACGCGGGCAGCATCTTGCGGACCTGCTCGTCGCTGTGGGTGGCCAGCAGCGCCTTGCCGAGCGAGGTGGAGTGCGCGGGCAGCCGGCGGCCGACCCGGGTGAAGGGGCGCAGATAGTGCTGGGACTGCCGGGTGGCGAGGTAGACCACGTTCGTCCCGTCGAGGCGGGCCAGGTGGATGGTCTCCGTCGTGTCGTCGGACAGCCGGTCCAGGGTGGGCCGGGCGGCGGCCACGACCTCGTCGCCGTCGATGTACGACGTGCCGACCAGCAGGGCCCGCACTCCGATCCCGTACCGGGTGCCCGTCGCGTCCGTCTCCACCCAGCCCAGCTCCACCAGGGTGCGCAGCAGCATGTAGAGGCTGGACTTGGGGTAGCCGACCGCCTCCTGGACGGCGGCCAGCGAGTGCATGCCGGGCCGCCCCGCGAAGTATTCGAGGAGCTCCACGGTGCGTACCGCGGACTTGACCTGTGCCCCACCGGACTCGGCGACCGACATCGCCCACGCCCCCTTCTCCAGCTCTTCGGCTTTTCGTCCGGATCGCCGTCCGAAAGCCCGCCACCACGATTGCCAACACGGAACGCCCGGAAATAGAGTCCCAGGACATTCACGATCAGGAACTCTGTTCAGAATACCGAACACTTGCTGATGTGGGGCCGCAGATGGCCGGACGACCGTCACCGGACGGTCGGCCGGCGGTCGGAAGACGGCCGACGGACGGGAGGGAATCACGGTGAGCGCAGCACCAGTCTGGAGTGTCGACCCCCGAACCGGGAACCCGCGCGAGCAGGTTGCCGTGGAGGCTACCGGCGAGGAGGTCGATCGCGTGGTCCGGGCGGCCCACGCCGTCCGCGACTCCCTCGCCGACCGCGCGCCGCGCGCCGCGTTCCTGCGGGCGGCGGCGGAGCTGCTGGCGGAGTCCGGCGAGCACATCATCGAGGCCGCCGACGCGGAGACCGCACTCGGCCCGGCCCGGCTCACCGGTGAACTCGCCCGTACGGCAGCGCAGTTGAGGGCGTTCGCGGACGTCGTCGACGAAGGCGCCTATCTCGACGTCCACATCGACCACGAGGACGGCTCGCGCACCCCGCCCTGGCCCGACCTGCGCCGCTACAAGATCCCGCTCGGGGTCGTCGCCGTCTACGCGGCCAGCAACTTCCCGCTCGCCTTCTCCGTCCCCGGCGGCGACACGGCCAGCGCGCTCGCGGCCGGCTGCCCGGTCGTCGTCAAGGCGCACCCCGACCACCCGGCCACCTCCGAACTCTGCGCCTCGGTCCTCCGTCGCGCCGCCGCCCGCACCGGACTGCCCGAGGACGTGGTCACCCTGGTGCACGGCTTCGACGCGGGCGTCGAGCTGATCCGCCACCCGCTGGTGAGCGCGGCGGGCTTCACCGGCTCGGTACGCGGCGGACGCGCCCTGTTCGACGCTGCGGCCGCCCGCCCCGCCCCCATCCCCTTCCACGGCGAACTCGGCTCCCTCAACCCGGTCGTCGTCACCGGGGCGGCCGCCGCCGAGCGCGCCGCGGAGATCGGCGCGGGACTCGGCGGCTCGATGACCCTGGGCGTCGGCCAGTTCTGCACCAAGCCAGGCTTCGTCCTGGTCCCCGAGGGCGCCGCCGGCGACCAGCTCCTGAAGACCCTCACCGAGGCGGTCAGCTCCACCGGCTCCGGCGTCCTGCTGGACCACCGCATGCGGGACGCCTTCGTCGCGGGCGTACGGGACCGGGCCGCGCTGCCCGACGTCGACGCCCCCGTCACCCCCGGCGCGGGCGGCGAGCACACCGTCTCCGCCGGATTCCTCACCGTGCCGGCCGCCCGGCTGACCGCGCAGGGCCCGCACGACGCGCTCCTGGAGGAGTGCTTCGGCCCGGTCACCGTGATCGCCCGGTACGCCTCCGTCGACGAGATCGCCGCCGTCCTCGCCCGGCTGCCCGGGAACCTCACCGCCACCCTCCAGACCGCCACCGAGGCCCCCGACCCCGACGCGGCCCCCCTCCTCGCCGCTCTCACCCCGCTCGCCGGCCGCATCCTCGTCAACGGCTGGCCGACCGGCGTCGCCGTCGCCCCCGCCCAGCACCACGGCGGCCCCTACCCCGCCACCACGTCCACCTCCACCTCGGTCGGCGCTACGGCGATCGAACGCTGGCTGCGCCCGGTCACGTACCAGTCCACCCCCGAGGCGCTCCTCCCGCCGGAGCTCCGCGAGGACAACCCGCAGGGCCTGCCGCGCCGGGTGGACGGACGCCGGGTATGACGCAGGGGTGAGGGGGAGCGGCGGAACCTCGGATCAGGTCCGCCGCGTCCCTCCCCTCATGATCAGAGAAGCGCCCCCCGTCATGGTCGGAGAAGCGACCCCCGCCGACCTCGACGCCATCGTCGCCCTGCACACGGAGGCCCGCGCCACCTATTACCGGGACCACCGCCCGGCCGAGGAGTACGAAGGGGCGGCGGAGCTCGCCCGCAGCCGGGAAGGCTGGGCCGGTGCGGTGGGCCGCCCCGGAGCGACCGTTCTGTGCGCCGAGGCGGGCGACGAGCTGGTGGGAGTGGCCGCCTTCGCCGAGCGCGAGGGGTCCGTGTATCTCAGCCAGCTCCACGTCGCCCCCGCCCGGTGGCGTTCCGGCGTGGGCGCCGCCCTCCACGCGGCCTGCCTGGACGCCTGGCAGCGCGCCGGATTCCGGACCGCCCGGCTGGAGGTCTTCGAGCACAACGCCCGGGCCCGGTCCTTCTACGCGCGCCACGGCTGGGCGCCGGACCCCGACCGGCCGCGCGACGGGACCCATCTGCTGCTCCGGCTCGATGTGCCCGTCGCGGGAATCCCCCGGCCCCCTTCCGCGTTCGCACGGGAGACCTGACGTGCGGAGGAGCCCTCCGCACGCCACCCCCGCGACCCCTGGAGATGAAGAAGAGTCATGCGCGTCGAGATCTGGAGCGACATCGCTTGTCCGTGGTGCTACATCGGCAAGGCCCGCTTCGAGAAGGGCCTCGCGGAGTTCGCCCACCGGGACGAGGTCGAGGTCGTGCACCGCTCCTTCGAGCTCGACCCCTCACGGGCCAAGGGCGACACCGGGCTGGTGATCGACATGCTGGCCGAGAAGTACGGCCGCAGCCGCGAGGAAGCCGCCTCGATGGAGGCCAACGTCGCGGCCAACGCGCAGGCCGAGGGGCTCGGCTACCGCACCGAGGGCCGTGACCACGGCAGCACCTTCGACATCCACCGGCTGCTGCACCTGGCCAAGGCCCGCGGCCGCCAGGACGAGCTGCTGACCCTCGCCTACCGGGCGAACTTCGCCGAGGACCGTTCCGTCTTCGACGACGAGGTGCTGCTCGCCCTCGCCGTGGAGGCCGGACTCGACGCCGACGAGGCGCGTACGGTGCTCGCCGACCCCGAGGCGTACGCGGACGAGGTCCGCGCCGACGAGCGCGAGGCGGCCGAACTGGGCGCCAACGCCGTGCCGTTCTTCGTCCTCGACCGGCGGTACGGGATCTCCGGCGGCCAGCCCTCGGAGGTCTTCGTCCAGGCGCTGGAGCAGGCCTGGAAGGACCGCCCCGCCACCGCCCTCACCACCGTCGGCGGGGACGCGGCGGCCTGCGACGCGGACGGGGCCTGCGAGGTTCCGCAGAGCTGAGCCTGCCCCGGGCCACCGGCGGTCACCCGCCGGGCAATCCATAAGCATCCCTTTGGTGCAGCCCTTAACTCTTCGTAATTGACTTTGGGTTAAGGGGGCTCCAGGGTGGGCGTATGACGATCCTTGCGCCCATCCAAGCGGCAGCCGTCGAATTCGCGCCCGAGGTCACCTACCTCAACACCTCCAGCTGGGGTCTGCTGCCCCGCCGGACGATCGCCGCCGTCAAGGCCCTGGCCGACGAGAACGCCGTCGGCCGACGGGAGGGGGCGGGCAGCTTCGGGGCGGTGGAGGCCGCCCGGGTCGCCTTCGCCCGGCTCGCCGGGGTCCATCCGGACCGGGTCGCCACCGGCGGTTCCGTCACCGTCCACGTCGGCCTGATCGCCGCCTCGCTGCCGCCCGGCGCCGAAGTCCTCTGCCCCGAGGGCGAGTTCTCCTCCGTGGTCAGCCCGTTCGCGCTCCGCGGCGATCTGCGCATGCGGTACGCGCCGCTCGCGGACCTCGCATCGGCCGTGCGCCCCTCGACCGCGCTGGTCGCCTTCTCCGCCGTGCAGTCGGCCGACGGCCGGGTCGCCGACCTCGCCGCCGTCCGCGCGGCCGCCGCGGCGCACGGGGCCCGGACGCTGCTGGACGGCACCCAGGCGGCGGGCTGGTTCCCGCTGGACGCCGGGGCGTACGACTACACCGTCACCGGCGGCTTCAAGTTCCTGCTCTGCCCGCGCGGTACGTCGTTCCTCACCGTCACCGAGGAGGCGCAAGACACCCTGCCGCCGCTCTTCGCCGGCTGGGTCTCCGCAGGCAGTCCGTGGGACAGCAACTACGGCCCGCTGGAGCGGATCGCCCCCACCGCCCGCGGCTTCGACGAGCCGCCCGCCTTCCTCTCGTACCACGGGGCCGAGCACTCCCTCGACCTGCTCGCGGAGGTCGGCGCGGAGGCCCTGTACGCCCACGCCACCGGTCTCGCGGCCCGGCTGCGCGCGGGGCTGGCGGAGCTGGGGCACGAGGCGGTCCCGGGGGAGTCGGCGATCGTCGCCGTGCCCGGGCTCGACGGCCGTGCGCCCGACCTCGTGAAGGCCGGGATCGCGGTCTCGGCCCCGGCCGGGAATCTGCGGATCTCCTGCCACCTCTACAACACCGGGGCCGATGTGGACCGGGTGCTGGAGTTCCTGGCCTGAGCGCTCCGGATCATGCCCCCGGATCCTCCGTCACGGGCAGGCACTCGGTGAGCAGGTCGACGACGTCGCGCCAGGCTCGCCGCGCGTGCTGCGGGTGGTAGCCGACGCCGGGGACCACGGGGTGGTCGACCGGTGGGTGGTGGAAGGCGTGCAGGGCGCCGCCGTAGACCGTGAGGCGCCAGTCGACGCCCGCGGCCCGCATCTCGGCGGTGAACGCGTCCCGTCGCGCGGGCGGCATGATCGGGTCCTCCGACCCGACCCCGGCCCACACCGGGCAGCGAATGCGCGCCGCCTCGCCCGGTCGGCCCGTGGTGGTCGCGTTGACGGTCCCGATGGCGCGCAGGCCGGCGCCGTCGCGCCCGAGTTCCAGCGCGATTGCGCCCCCGGTGCCGTAGCCGACGGCGGCGATCCGGTCGGGGTCGGTCCGCGGTTCGGTGCGCAGCACGTCGAGCGCCGCATACCCGATGCCCCGCATCCGGTCGGGGTCGGCGAGCAGCGGCAGGCAACGGGCCAGCATCTCCTCGGGGTCGCCCAGATAGCGCCCGCCGTGAAGGTCGAAGGCCAGCGCTACGTATCCCCGTTCGGCGAGAGCGTCGGCCCGGCGGCGCTCGACGTCGCTGAGCCCCATGCCCTCCGGTCCGAGCAGCACCGCGGGCCGGCGGTCGACGCCGGCCGGGAGCGCGAGGTGCCCGATCATCGTCAGACCGTCGGCCGGGTACGCGACCGTGCGCGTCGTCATCGTCGTCATGGGACGGGACTGTAGTGAGCGTCGAGCCCGGTCCGGCCGCTGTTCTGCCGTCGGCAGAGCGGCGCGCGCGTATCCCTCGTCCCGTCGTCCCGCCGCCCCTTCGGCGCGTCTCCCGGTCGCCCCCCGGGGCGCCGTACGGCTCAGCGCCGGCCGGGGCAGTCCGCGGTCTCCTGGCAGAGGTTCTCCTCGACCTTCGCCAGCAGCCGGACCAGCTCCGCGCGCTCGTCCGGCTCCAGGCCCGCGAGCGTGTGCTCCTCCAGGCTGCCCCAGGCGGCCTCGACCGCGGTGTGCAGCGCGCAGCTCTCGTCCGTCGCCTCGACCAGTACGGCCCGCCGGTCGGCCGGGTCGGGGCAGCGGCGCACATGCCCGGTCTGCTCCAGCCGCTGGAGCATCTTCGTGACCGTGGACGGGTCCAGGTCCAGCGACCTGATCAGCTCCGTCTGACGGACCGCCCCCCGGTCCCACAGATGCATCATCAGCAGCTCCTGCCCCGGGTAGAGGTCCACCCCCTTGAGCGCCTTGCCCGCCGCGATCCGGTGCAGCCGGGCCACCCGGGAGACGGCGTGGCTCACGGGTCCGCTGAGCGCCGCCGTGGGCAGCGCGTCGGTACAGGCCTCTTCCGCGGGGGTGGCGTGGCCGGTGGTCATGGCGGGCTCCTGGGGTCCTCGGGGCTGCGAGCGGCGGCTTTCGATGATGCCCGACGGTTTCCCACGACTTTACCTTGGTCGGCCAATCAATGGGTTACAGTTGCCGTCGGCGCCGATGCTTGGCCGACCACATACTTTCTTGGGAGCCTTCATGACCACCGCTTTCGACCCGATCGACCTGTCCGGCACCCCGCTGGCCAACCGCATCGCCCTGGCCCCGATGACCCGCAGCCGGGCCGGTGAGGGCGGCACTGCCACCGAGCTCACCGCCACGTACTACACCCAGCGCGCCTCGGCCGGCCTGGTGATCACCGAGGGCATCCAGCCGTCCGCCGTGGGCCAGGGCTACCCCTCCACGCCCGGTCTGCACAGCGCCGAGCAGGTCGCCTCCTGGCGTACGGTCACCGACGCGGTGCACACCGCGGGCGGCCGGATCTTCGCCCAGATCATGCACGCGGGCCGCATCGGCCACCCGGTCCTGCTCCCCGACGGCCTCGTCCCCGTCAGCGCCTCCCCGGTCAAGGCCGAGGGACAGGTCTACACGCACGTCGGACCGAAGGACTTCGTCGAGCCGCACGAGCTGACCGACGCCGAGATCCACGCGACCATCGCCGACTTCACCGCCGCCGCCCGCAACGCCGTGGACGCCGGCTTCGACGGGGTCGAGCTGCACGGCGCCAACGGCTATCTCATCCACCAGTTCCTCGCCCCGAACACCAACCTGCGCACCGACGCGTGGGGCGGCTCCGACGAGGCCCGCACGCGCTTCGCCGTCGAGGTCGTCAAGGCCGTCGCCGCCGAGATCGGCCCGGAGCGCATCGGGCTGCGCATCTCGCCCGGCAACCCGTACAACGACATCGACGAGCCCGCCCCGGAGGCCGCGTACACCGCGCTGGTCCAGGCGATCGAGCCGCTCGGCATCGCCTATCTGCACGTCCTGGAGAACGCCCCGATCCGCGAGCTGACCCTCGCCCTGCGCAAGGCCTTCTCCGGAACGTTCGTCATCAACGTGCACACCGAGGGCGTCACCGGGCCCGACGACCACACGGTGATCGACGACGGCATCGCCGACCTGATCTCCTACGGGGCGCTCTTCCTCGCCAACCCGGACCTGCCCGCCCGGCTGAAGGCGGGCGGCCCGTTCAACACCCCCGACCCGTCGACCTTCTTCGGCGGCGACGCCAAGGGCTACACCGACTACCCGGCGCTCGACTCCGTCTGATCGCTCAACGGCCGCCCGTCCCACCGCCACGAGGTGCGGCGCGGGTGGTCCGGCAGCTCGGCGCGACCGGTGGCCCACAGCAGGACGGTCCACCGGTCGCCGCCCGCCGGGGCTTCGGGGAAGAGCCGGGCCAGCACCCGGTCGCAGAGCGCGGCCGGCGGCGCCCACTCCAGGCCCAGGCCCTCGGCGAGGTCATGGGTGTGCACCAGGGTCTCCACCACGCCCATCGCGGCGAAGCCCTCCGGGTCGGAGATCCCGTACCCGTGGTACGAGCGCACCTCGGGCGGCGTCGTCCGCGCCATCGAGGCCAGCAGCGCCCCGCTCGCCTCCAGCGTGGCCAGCAGCCCGGCGGGACCGGCCTCGCGGTCGGCGAAGATCGCGTTGTGCGGCCCGCCCTGCCGCTCCGGCGTCCACCGGTAGGGCACTTCACCGTCCAGCGGAGGCGTACGCGGGCCCAACTGCACGGCGTACGCGAACAGATCGTCGCTCAGGTGCTCCACCGTCTCCCAGCAGGTCCACGTCAGGCTCCCCGCCGGTGCGTCCCAGCGGTCCGCCGGGGCCCCGGCCAGCACGTCCACCGCGAGCCGCACCGCCGAGGTCACATCGTCGGCGGTCACCGGCAGCCGGGTCCCGGTCAGGGCCGCCCGCTCGGCGGCGGAGCACTCCACACAGAACTCGTTGCCCTCGGGATCGGCGAGCGTCGCCCAGCCGCGCCCGTTGGGTTTGCGGTGGTCGCCCACCAGGGTCGCGCCGAGCGCGAGCAGCCGCTCGACCTCCTCGTCCCGGGAGCGGTCCTGCGGCTGGATGTCCAGATGGACGCGGTTCTTGGTCTGCTTCTTCCCGTCCACCTGGACGAAGAGGACCGCCGCGCCCGGGGCCTCGACCAGCGCCTCCGGATCGCCCGGGAAGTCCTCGTCGGAGAGCGGCGCACCGAGCACCTGGGACCAGAAGCTGCCGAGCGCGTAGGCGTCGGCGCAGTCGATCGTGATGTGACGCACGTGAGATGTCATGGCGGACACCCTCCCCGCCGGGCCGCCCCCGGTCCAGCGAGTTACCCGCGAAGGGCCGGGACGGCGTACCGTCCCGGCCCTTCGACTCGCTGGTGAGTACCGCTACTTCACCGGGGTGAAGTCCCGCGCCCCGATGAACTCGGGGCGGCGGATCGGAGCCGCGAAGGGCTCCTGCGCCGCGTTCTCCACGCTGTTGAAGACGATGAAGACGTTGCTGCGCGCGTACGGGGTGATGTTGTCGCCCGAGCCGTGCATGGCGTTGCAGTCGAACCAGGTCGCCGAACCGGCCTTGCCCGTGAAGAGCTTGATGCCGTGGCGGTCGGCCATCTTCGTCAGCGCCTCGTCGGACGGGGTGCCGGCGTCCTGCATCTGGAGCGACTTCTTGTAGTTGTCCTTCGGCGTCTCGCCCGCACAGCCGAGGAACGACTTGTGCGAACCGGGCATGATCATCAGCCCGCCGTTGGTGTCGAAGTTCTCGGTCAGCGCGATCGACACGGACACCGTCCGCATGTTCGGCAGACCGTCCTCCGCGTGCCACGTCTCGAAGTCCGAGTGCCAGTAGAAGCCCGAGGCCCCGAAGCCCGGCTTCACATTGATCCGGGACTGGTGGACGTACACGTCCGAGCCGAGGATCTGGCGGGCCCGGCCCACCACCCGCTCGTCGCGGACCAGCGCGGCGAAGACCTCGCTGATCCTGTGGACCTCGAAGACGGACCGCACGTTCTGCGACTGCTTCTCGACGATCGAGCGCTCGTCGGTGCGGATCGCCGGGTCGGAGATCAGCCGGTTCAGCTCCGCCTGGTACACGGAGACCTCGTCCGGGGCGATGAGCTGGTCGACGGTGAGGAAGCCGTTCTGCTCGTAGCCCTGGAGATCCTTGGCGGCGATCGGACCCGGTGCGCCCGGCGCGGACCAGATGACCGGGTCCTGGCGGGGAGTGGTCATCTCGGCGGCGCCGCGCGAGGGGTACAGATCGGCGCGTACTTCGGTGGTCATGGTTCAGCCCTCCTCGGTCAGCAGTGGGTAGACACCGTTCTCGTCATGGTCCTCCCGTCCGGTGACGGGGGGATTGAAGACGCACACGCAGCGGAAGTCGGTCTTGGGCCGCATGGTGTGCCGCTCATGTCCGTCCAGCAGATACATCGTGCCGGGCGTGATCCAGTGCTTCTCGCCGGTCTCGTCGTTGGTGAGCTCGGCCTCGCCCTCGGTGCACAGCACCGCCTCGATGTGGTTCGCGTACCACATCGAGGTCTCCGTGCCCGCGTACAGCACGGTCTCGTGGAGCGAGAAGCCCACCTTCTCCTTGGCGAGCACGATGCGCTTGCTCTCCCAGGTGCCGGATGCGGCCTTCACATGCCGGTCGGTGTTCTCGATGTCACTGAACGATCGGACGATCACGGTGAGCGGTTGCCTTTCTCTTCTCTCCACAGGGCCCCGGGCCTCGCGGCCCGGGACCTCTTCTTCTCCACCTGCCCCGGCAGTGCCGGGTCAGGCTGTTTCGCGGACGCAGCGGGCCAGCGTGCGCAGGCCCTCGTCCAGCTCTTCGGGGGTGACGGTCAGCGGCGGCAGCAGCTTGACGACCTCGCTCTGCGGGCCGGAGGTCTCCAGCAGGAGCCCCAGCTCGAAGGCGCGGGCGCAGACCGCCGAGGCGCGCGCCGGGTCCTCGAACTCCATGCCCCAGACCAGGCCCCGGCCGCGGAACTGCGCGGTCGGCTCCTCGGCGCAGATGGCCAGCAGGGTCTGCTCGACCTGTTCGCCGCGGGCGAGGGTCTGCTTCTCCATCTGGCCGTCGGCCCAGTAGGCGTCCAGTGCGGCGGCGGCCGTGACGAAGGCCGGGTTGTTGCCGCGGAAGGTGCCGTTGTGCTCGCCGGGCTCCCAGATGTCCAGCTCGGGCTTGAACAGGCAGAGCGACATCGGCATGCCGTAGCCGCTGATGGACTTCGACAGCGTGACGATGTCCGGGACGATGCCGGCCTCCTCGAAGGAGAAGAAGCCGCCGGTCCGGCCGCAGCCCATCTGGATGTCGTCGACGATCAGCAGCATGTCCTGGCGGTGGCACAGCTCCTGCAGCGCGCGCAGCCACTCGGCGCGGGCGACGTTGATGCCGCCCTCGCCCTGGACCGTCTCCACGATCACGGCGGCGGGCTTGTTCAGCCCCGAGCCCTGGTCCTCGAGCAGACGCTCGAACCAGAGGAAGTCGGGGACCGTACCGTCGAAGTAGTTGTCGAACGGCATCGGCGTGCCGTGCACCAGCGGGATACCCGCCCCGGCCCGCTTGAACGCGTTCCCGGTGACGGCGAGCGAGCCCAGCGACATGCCGTGGAAGGCGTTGGTGAACGAGACGACGGACTCGCGGCCCTTGACCTTACGGGCCAGCTTCAGCGCCGACTCGACGGCGTTGGTGCCCGTCGGCCCGGGGAACATCACCTTGTACGGCAGGTCGCGCGGCCGCAGGATCACGTTCTGGAACGTCTCCAGGAACGCGCGCTTGGCGGTGGTCGCCATGTCCAGGCCGTGGGTGATGCCGTCGCGCTCGATGTAGTCGATCAGCGCTCGTTTCAGCACCGGGTTGTTGTGGCCGTAGTTCAGCGAGCCGGCCCCGGCGAAGAAGTCCAGGTAGGAGTGGCCGTCCTCGTCGGTCAGCCGGGCGCCCTGCGCGCGGTCGAAGACGGCGGGCCAGCCGCGGCAGTAGCTCCGGACCTCGGACTCAAGAGTCTCGAAGACGCTCAGTGCGGGCGGGGTGATGGTCACAGCGGATCTCCTGCGTGAGGGGGTGTGACGGGCGGTGGTCGAGTGCTCCCCGCCGCACGGAGGCGGCCGGGACCGCGCCGGGTGGTCGGCCGGCGCGAAAAGTCGGGGGATTCCGGGCGTACGGGTCGGGTACGCCGGGGTGGTGGCCGGGACGGCTCAGGTGGCGAACGGGCCTATCCGGTAGAGCACCTCGGGCAGGTGCGTCCCTTCGGGGAACAGCTCGCCCGCGAAGAGCACCTCCTGCTCCAGCGCGACGTCGTGACGCTGGGCGTAGGACGTGAACAGCCGGTCGGAGGCGGTGTTGTCCGGCGTGATCGTCGTCTCCACGGACGACAGGCCCTGGTCGGCGGCGACCCGGGCGGTCAGCGCGTCCAGCAGCGTGGCGGCCAGCCCCTTGCCCCGGTGGGCCTGGTCGACGGCCACCTGCCAGACGACGAGGGTCTGGGGGCGGTCGGGCCTGATGTAGCCCGTCACGAAGGCGATGGGCTCGCCGTTCTCGCCACGGGCGACGACGGAGGTCGCGGCGAAGTCACGGCACCACAGCAGGTAGCTGTACGAGGAGTTCAGGTCCAGGACCTGGGAGTCGCGGGCGATGCGCCAGATCGCGGCTCCGTCCTCCACTCGTGGGGCATCGATACTGAGGAATTCGCTTCGGGCACGGGCAAAATCTGCTGGTGCGGCGGTCATGCGAATTGAATTTACCCAGCAAATTTCGAAATTGCATCGACGTGAAGGGTTGGGTGAAGCGCCTTCATGTGTTATCAGGCGTGCGCGAGATTCACCACGATCCGGGTATATTTTCACGCTCTTTGTCCCGAATTTTTCGGGCATAACGCCGCTCGTGTGGAGTCGGTCACAGGGTTGTAACTCTCCTGAGACGTGTCCGAATTACGAGGTTCGAGGCCCGCGAAAACTTCCGCGTTTAGGTGACGGGAAAGCGGGCAGAAGAATGCGGGGAGCTGCTTTCGATAAAGCAACTCCCCGCATTATGCATATCAGAGGCTCGGCCAGGTTTCCGAAACGGCGATGCGGGCAGCATCGCTATCGGCCTGACGGCCCGCGTCGGCCAGCGCCGCTCCCAGAGCCGCGAGCGAGGACAGCACCACGTCCCGCGTCGCATCCGCCCCGTAGTGATTGACCCGGATCATCTCCTTGGACAGCGCCCCGCCGCCCGCGACGAGCGGGAGCGAGGGGTCGGCCGCCAGCGCCCGCGCGACCAGCGCGGCGGCGTCCGTCCCCGCCGGGGCGCGCAACGTCGTGGCCACCGGGGCCGCGTCCCGCGCCTCGTGGACGTACGGCTCCAGACCGCCGCCCAGCGCCACCGCACCCGCCCGGGTCGCCGCGGCGGCCGAGGCGTGCCGGGCCATCACCGTGTCCGGGCCCTCGTCCTCGATCCGCGCCACACAGGCCTCCAGGCCCAGCATCTCCAGCTGCGCCGGGGCGTGCGGCAGCGCGGTGCGCCCGCCGTCGATCCAGCGCTCCTTCCAGTCCAGCAGGGAGAGGTAGGAGCGGCGCGGGGCGGCCGGGTTGGCGGCCATCCGCTCCCAGGCCCGCGCGCTCACCGACACCGCGGAGACCCCGGCGGGCCCGCCCATGGCCTTCTGCGCGCCGATCACGCACAGATCGACGCCCCAGGCGTCCGGCAGCAACGGCTCGGCGCCCACCGAGGCGACCGCGTCCAGCATGAACAGCGCGCCGTGCGCCCGGACCACCTCGCCGATCTCCGCGACCGGGTTGGTGTTGCCGGTCGCCGCCTCCGCGTGCACCAGCGAGACGAAGTCGATCTCCGGGTGCTCGGCGAGCGCCTCGGCGACCCGGTCGGCGGTCACCGCGGTGTGGAAGGGCACGGTGAGGTCGACGACCGTGGCGCCGCAGTCCCGCAGCCAGTTGCCGAAGGTCTGCCCGTACGGCCCGGTGACCACGTTCAGCGCGGTCGAACCGGGCCGCGCGCCGCTGCGGATGCAGCCCTCCAGCGGCAGCAGCGCCTCGCCCTGGGTGATGACGACGTCCTGCTCCGTGGCGAGGAGCCGGGCCACGCGCCGCTCGATCGCCGCGAAGCGGTCGGCGGTGAGCGGGGGGAGATCGAGGAAGGGGTGCGTCACGGTGGGGCTCTCTTCGGGTTCGGTCGCGGTCGAAAGGCACGGTCGAAAGGCACGGGCCACCGGCAGCCTACCGACGGCCTCGTACAGTGCCGCACATGAGTGATCAGGAGGAACAGCGGGTGCTGCGGGTGAAGGGCCGGGTGCTCGTCGGCCCGGACGAGGTACGGGACGAACTGTGGGCCGTGGACGGGCGGATCACCTACGAGCGGCCGCCCGGCGCCGACCGCGCGGTGACGGTCACCGGCTGGGCGCTGCCCGGCCTGGTCGACGCGCACTGCCATGTGGGCCTGGACGCGCACGGCCCGGTCGACGCGGCGACCGCGGAGAAGCAGGCGCTCACCGACCGGCAGGCCGGAGCGCTGCTGATCCGGGACGCCGGATCGCCCTCCGACACCCGGTGGATCGACGACCGGGAGGACCTGCCGAAGGTCATCAGGGCCGGCCGGCACATCGCCAGGACCCGCCGCTACATCCGTAACTACGCCCATGAGATCGAACCCGGCGACCTCGTCGCGTACGTGGCCCGGGAGGCCCGGCGCGGGGACGGCTGGGTCAAGCTGGTGGGGGACTGGATCGACCGCGACGCCGGGGACCTGACCGCCTGCTGGCCGCGCGGCGAGCTGGAGGCGGCCATCGCCGAGGCGCACCGGCTCGGCGCCCGCGTCACCGCGCACTGCTTCGCCGAGGAGTCGCTCGCCGACCTGGTGGAGGCGGGCATCGACTGCATCGAGCACGCCACCGGCCTCACCGAGGAGACCATCCCGCTCTTCGCCGAACGCGGGGTCGCGATCGTCCCGACGCTGGTCAACATCGCCACCTTCCCCGATCTCGCGGCGGGCGGCGAGGCCAAGTTCCCCCGCTGGTCGGCCCATATGCGGCAGCTGTACGAACGCCGCTACGACACCGTGCGCGCCGCGTACGACGCCGGGATCCCGGTCTACGTCGGCACGGATGCGGGCGGCTCCCTGGCGCACGGCCTGGTCGCGGGCGAGGTCGCCGAACTGGTCAAGGCGGGCATCCCGCCGCTGGAGGCCCTCTCCGCCACCACGTGGGGAGCCAGGCGCTGGCTGGGCCGGCCGGTGCTGGAGGAGGGCGCCCCGGCGGACCTGGTCGTGTACGACGAGGACCCGCGCGCGGACGTCCGGGTGCTGGCGGCTCCTCGCCGCATCGTGCTGAACGGCCGGGTGATCGGCTGAGGGGTGGCGGGGCGGGGCGGAGCGGTGCCGTGTTGACGAGCAGTGACGGGGGAAGGCCCCGGCTCGTTGAAGCACCTCTGTGTACGTTGCGGTGTTTTCCGGTGGCTTCCGATGTGTTCGAGCGCCGTACGACCGGAGCCGGGTGAAACGGGTGACACCGGGGAACGCACGTGCCGAAAGATTCGAATATGCGCGCGGAAACCCCCCTTTGGGGTGAACTCACGTCAGGTATCCGCCAGTTCACCCTCAGTGCGTAAAGATTCACGGAGTCGAGGCCGCCGGCACAGGCGATGTCCCCCATTGGACTGTGCCGGTGGCTCCATGTCTCTTGTGGGGGTTCCACCATCTTGAACAGCAACACCTTCCGTCTCGCTGCCCTGGCGGTCGCCGCCGCCCCCGTCGCTCTGCTTGCCGCCGTCCCCGCGCACGCAGCCCCGGCGACGCCCACCACCGGCGAGGGCAAGGCGAGCGCGGTCGTGCTCCGTACCGGGCTCGACGTCTCGCTCCTCAACAAGTCCGTCCAGGTGCCCCTCAAGGTCACGCTCAACGAGGTGCAGGCCCCGGCCAGCGCCGAGAAGACCGCGCTGACGGTGGACCTGGACGGGGTGGAGGGCCGCCCGGTCAGCGTCCTGCGGGCCGATGTGGCCACCGCGAACGCCACCGTGGACGCACACAAGGCCGAGGGCTACACCAACCTGGCGAAGGCCCGGATCCATGTCCCCGGACTCACGGCGCTCTCGCTCATCGAGGTCGAGAAGGTCACCTCCAAGGCCGTCTGCGAGACCGGCAAGAAGCCCGTCGCCGAGTCGAATGTGCTCGGCCATGTCGCGGTGCTCGGCAAGAAGGTGACGCTCAGCGCGGGCGGACCGACCCGGGTGTCGGTGCCGGGCGTCGGTGAGGTCTCCCTCGACCTGTCCAAGACGGTCACCACCGAGCGCACGGCGGCCGCGACGGCGCTCCAGCTCAAGGTGTCGGTCAACCCGTTGAACCTCAACGTCGCCGAGGTGGAGGGCGAGGTCACCCTCGCCGAGGCGACCTGCGAGACCCCGAAGGAGCCGAAGACCCCCGAGGAGCCGAAGACCCCTGAGGAGCCGGGCTCCACCGACGGCGGCTCCACCGACGGCGGCTCCACGGACGGCGGCTCCACCGGCGGCGACCAGGGCGACGGAGGCAAGGGCGACGACGGCAAGAGCGGCGGCGGCGACGTGAAGACGCAGACCGGCTCCGACATCGGCACCGCCCCCACCGGGGCCAACCTCGCCGAGACCGGCGGCAGCTCCACCACCCCGTACCTCGCGGGCGGAGCGGCCCTGCTGCTGGCCGTCGGCGCGGGCGCGACGGTGCTGGCGCGCAGGCGCGGCAGCAGCCAGAGCTGATACGCGTCAGGGGGCGGGGGGTGGTACGACGAACCCCCCCCCCCCCCCCCCGCAGGGCGTCCACAGCGCCGTGATCTCGCGGGCCGCGCCCGCACCGCCGGGGCCAGGGGCGGGGGGGAACCGGTGGTGGT
>NZ_JBIVUT010000045.1:0-28601 GCF_044757365.1 Streptomyces sp. NPDC091289 | reverse complement strand
GCCACACTCCACAACCACGCCCTGGCCACATGATCTACAAGGGCACAGAACCCGGCTTGACCTGCCCGACGCCAGCCTTCTGCAACACGCTTTAGGGGGCGGTGAGTTCCACGACGACGTCGTAGACCGCCGGGTTCGGTGTGACCGGCTGCCTGGTCTGCTCGCGCGCGGCCTGGGTGCGGGAGGCGAAGTCGGGGTCGGCCGTGGCGGCCTCCCACGCCTCCTGGCTCTCCCAGTGGGAGACGTTGACGAGCTGGAAGCGGGAGTCCGAGGAGCGGGCCCGGTGCATCCGGGAGTCGATGAAGCCGGGCTTGTCCCGCATGAGGCGGGCCCGCTGCTCCCACTTCTCGACGAACGCGTCGAGTTCGTCGGCGGCTATCTCGAAGACGTTGATGAAGGTGACGGACGAGTCCGGCGTACCGGTGGCCGGGCGGTTTCCTGTGGTCATGCCGAAAGCCTATTCAGGCGGGGGCAGTTGTCCGCCTACTGCGGACGGCCCAGCGCCCACCCCGACACGTCGGAGAGGCGTCCGCGCCACAGCGGCAGGGAGACCGGGTTCAGGGACCCGACGGCGAGCGTGACGTCCCGCAGATGGATCCAGCGGGGCAGCCGGGCCGTCTCCGCGTCCTCGTCGGCGCGCAGTTCCCGTACGCCCTGGTCGACGGTCTCGGGGAATTCGGCGAGCAGGTTGGCCCCCTCGCCCTCGACCTGCCGAAGGCTCCTGGCCCACTCGGCCTTCCACTGCTCGTGCCCGATGACGTCCCCGTGCAGCAGGCCGCCGGGGTGCGTGAGGGTGAGGGGCAGGCTGGAGCGGGGGTCCTCGTCGAGGAGCTGGATGAGCAGCTGGAGCTGAAGGTCGGGCAGGGGTTCGGTGATCACCGCGGCGGACGGTGCCGGTGAGGTGTCGGCGGTGGCGCTCATGGGCCCTTCCCTTCACATGGCGGAAGACGATCGTCCTCCCCGCCTGCCCGGCGAGCGCGGGAACACGCCCCCCGCCGGGCATGCGCCGGCCTCAGAGGAAGCGGCGGATGGGCACGGCGGCCGCTTCCCGGGCCCGCTGGAGGAGGTCGCGGCGCTTCCACCGGCCGCGCTCGATCAGCACGCTCCGGTCCCGGTCCTCCTCGAAGTGGCCGTCGAGGGTGGCGGTGAAGTCCCGGTCGAGGACGGCGAGCATGACTTCCTCGTCGTGGTCGAGGGAGCGCCGGTTGAAGTTGGTGGAGCCGATGAGGGAGGCGACCCGGTCCACGGTGAGGGTCTTGGTGTGCATCATCGTCGGCTGGTACTGGTGGATCTTCACGCCGCAGGCGGTCAGGTCCTCGTAGTAGCGCTGCCCGGCGAGCTGGCAGACCCGTTTGTCGGTGTGCGGTCCCGGCAGCAGGATCTCGACCTCCACCCCACGCCGGGCGGCGTCACAGAGGATCCCGGTGAAATAGGCGTCGGGGGCGAAGTAGGCGGTGGTGAGCCGGATGCGTTCCTCGGCGGACTCCAGGACGACCCGGATCAGGGTCTGCATGTCCTGCCAGCCGAAGGAGGCGGAGCCGCGCACCACCTGGACGACGGAGTCGCCGTGGTGCTCTTCCGTGACGAACCGGTCGCGCTCGTCGAAGAGTTCGTCGTGGCACTCGGCCCAGTTCTGGGCGAACGCGGCGGCCAGGCCGTCGACGGCGGGCCCGGTGACCTTCACATGGGTGTCGCGCCACTCGGTCTCGTCGCGGGCGTCGCCGCACCACTCCTCGGCAATCCCGACGCCCCCGGTGAACGCGGTGCGCTCGTCGACGACGAGGACCTTGCGGTGGCAGCGGTGGTTCTGCTTGAGCGGCGAGAGGTAGAGGGGCTTGCGGAACCAGGTCACCGTGACCCCGGCCGCGTCCATCAGGTCCAGCTGGTCCTTCTCTATGAGCCGCGACCCGAACCCGTCGAGCATGAGCCGCACCCGGACCCCGGCCCGGGCCCGGTCGGCCAGCGCCTCGGCGAACGTGAGCGCTATGTCACCGCGCCAGTAGACGAACGTCATCAGGTCCACGGTGTGCTCCGCGCCCCGGATGGCCTCCAGCATCGCGCCGAAGATCGCGTCGCCGTTGCGGAGCGGGACGAGGGCGTTCCCGTCGGTGGCGGCTATGCCGATCAGCCGCTCCAGCCTGCGTCTGAGCCGCAGGGACCGCTCCTCGCAGGTGCGGTCGTCCAGGGCCGGTCGGTCGTCCGGGGCAGGTCGGTCGGTGGCTTCGGCAGCAGCGGCGGACATGTGTCACCTGGTCGGGACGGGAGCGGGGCGGCCGTACGCCGTCGTCGCACGGCGGCGGGCTGCCAGGGCCTCGCAGACTGTACTCCCGAGTTCCGTACACGTGTACGGCCCGACCGCCCCGGGCCTCAGGACTGACCGGCACGCTCCCAGCCGTAGCCGGGCCCGCCGTGCACGTACTCCGGCCGCCCCTTCATCCCGCTGAGCCGGAACGGCTTCCCGTGGTCGTCGATCCGCAGCGTCCCTTCGTTCCCGCCGCTGCTCCACTCCAGCTCCAGGAACCAGGTGACGTCGTAATTCACGGCCTCCATATCGAGGTTGAAGACCTCCACGTCCTCGGACGTCACCTTGTACGGGAAGTCCACGGCCGGCACCTCGACGTCCCCCTGCGTCCCCGGCACCGGCCGGAGGGTGGGGTGCCCGGCGTCGAGGTGGGCCGCGAAGGTCTGCGGCGTGATCCCGCTGCCGCAGCCGTTGCCCATCTTGTACGCCGACCAGGGCAGCGGCGCGTTACGGGAGAGCACCCGGACGTTCATGCCCTTCAGGACGACCGCCTCGCGCGAGGTGCCCTGCACGGTGAGCTGGAGCAGCGTGTTCCCTGCCTCGACCCCGCCGTACGACGCCGCCCAGCCGCGCCGGTCCTGCGGTGCGGGCGGCGGATCGAGCTTGTCGGGGCCCTGGTTGACCAGATAGTGCTGCCCGCAGGGTTCTTCCCAGTTGTACGAGGTGATGTTGACGGTCGGCGGAGCCCCGAGGCCCGTACCGCCGCCGCCACCGCTCCGGGACTGACCGGGCCCGGAGCCGGTACCCGCCGAGGGCTTCCCGGACGGCGGCCCGGACGGGGACCCGGAGGCGCTCGCCGAAGAACCGGACGGGCTCGGGCTCGCGGAGGGCCGGGGCGTACCCGAGGCGGAGCCTTCCGGGGCCGCCGCGAGGCCCCCGCCCGCGTCCTCCACCCGGTCCGCGGCGCTCCCGCCGCCTTCCTTCCCCGACCCGACGAGTTCGACGGCGACGACGGTGCCGGGCACGAGGAGCGCGGCGACTCCGGCGGCGGCGATGAGCACCCGCGTACGCCGGGAGAGCCGGGACCACCGGGATCCCGGAGCCTGGCGATCGGCACCGCCACCATCAGACGTGACAGACGGCTCGGACGGCTCGGACGCCACGGACGGCTCGGGCACAACAGCAGGCGCAGCGACCACCGCAACCTCAGACGCCCCCGCCCCCGCGGCCGGGGCCTCCGCTGCCGAAGGCCGCCGCCGGGCCGCGTCCGCCACGATCCACCGCCGGTGCACCTCCACCATCTCGTCGCCGCTCGCCCCGCACAGCCGCGCGAACCGCTCCACCGGAGCGAACTCGTTCGGCACGGCGTCACCGTTGCAGTACCGGTGCAGGGTCGACGTACTGACGTGCAGTCTGCCGGCGAGGACCCCGTAGCTGCGCCCCGAACGGTCCTTCAGATCCTTGAGCAGAGCCGCGAACTCCACGGCCTCCGGCGTCGCCACGACGGCGCTCCCCTTCCTCGTGCGTCCCGGAACGGCGTTCCAGGGACGCGGAATTCCCGCAGGTCACCGTACGCGTAGACGTTCCAGCATCCCCAATGGTTCTGCGGGCGTTGCGGCCGGAATCCGCTGCCCCACAAGATCGGACCAGACCACAGCAGCACTGCAGTTCACCGCAGATCAACCGAGCACGGGGAGTACCACCGCCATGCGCACCAACCGCATCCGCACCACCGCCCTCGCCGCCACCGCCCTCGCGGCCGCTCTCTCGCTCACCGCCTGCGGCGGCGGCGAGGACAAGGCCATGGGGACCAAGCCGGCCGGTTCCGCCGAGACGGCGGCCCCCGCGGCATCGAACACCGACAGCACGGCACAGCCGGACGCGCCGGAGGCCGGCGCACCCGAGACGCAGACCGTTCCCGCCGGGGGCAAGCACGCGGGCGGCAACGGCAAGAAGCCGGAGACCGCGCCGAACACGGAGGCGGCGGCGTCGATCCCGGCCTGCACGCCCAAGAACTCCACGGTCAAGGTCTCCGACGTCAAGCGTCCGATCAACCACCTGCTGCTCACGGTGACCAACACCGGCTCCAAGGACTGCGCCGCGTACCACGCGCCGTTCCTCCGCTTCGACGGCGCGCAGGCGGTCTACCCGATCCTCGACGACAGCAAGCCGCAGGCGGTCGTCGTGCTCTCTCCGGGCGAGAAGGCGTACGCGGGCATCGGCCTGCTCGGCGAGCCCGGCGAGAACGAGCCGGTCAAGAGCGACAACCTCGGCGTGATCATGGTCGACAAGAACAACAACTCCAAGGGCGAGGCCACGCTGAAGCTCCCGGCGGAGACCTACACGGACAGCCTCGGCTTCGTCACCTACTGGCAGTCGGACGTCGAGAACGCGCTCATGTACTGAGCACACAGGCCATCCCGGGCCAGGGCCTGACATGCGGTGACTGTGCGCGACCCGTACACATTTCTTGTACGGGTCGCGCAGGCGTGAAGTGGGTTCCGGGGTGGGAGTGGGAACCGTATGCACCCCAGAAAGCGACAGCGTAAGAACGCGTCGACGATGAAGCTCGTGGGCAAGCTGCTGGCCCGCTTCCGCAAGGAGGCGGGCCTCACGCAGACCGAACTGGCCCAGGCCTCAGGCGTACAGGAGGACACGATCGCCTCCGTCGAGCAGGGCAGACGCTCGCTCGTCCCGGATCTGGCGGAGACGATCGACGATCTGCTGGAGACCAAGGGCGCGCTGGCGACGGCGGTCGACAACATGCCGGAAGTCGACCTGATCCCGCTGTGGGCCGAGGACTACATCGACATGGAGCAGGACGCGCTGGCGCTGTCCTGGTACGACAACCAGGTCATCCCGGGCCTGCTCCAGACGAAGGCGTACGCGGAGGCGGTGTTCCGCAACAGGATCCCGGTCTACAGCCCGGAGGAGATCGAGACGCAGACGGGGACTCGGCTGCAGCGCCAGCAGATCCTGGACCGGAAGAAGCCGCCGACCACCAGCATCGTGATCTGGGAACCGGTCCTGATGATGAAGCTGACGTCGGACGAGGAGCACCGGGAGCAGCTGCGCCATCTCCACGCGATGGCCCAACTCCCCGGCGTCTGCCTCCAGGTGCTCCCTCTCGACAGCCGGGTCCACGCGGGCATCGACGGTCCTTTTACTCTCCTGGAGACCCCGGACCACCAGCACGTCGCGTACACCGAGACCCAGCGCGGCAGCCAGCTGATCTCCGACCGGAACGAGGTCAGCATCCTCGCCCAGAAATATGCGATGCTGCGAGCCCAGGCGCTCAGCCCTGTGGAGACCCTGCGCCTGCTGGCACGCTTACTGGGAGAGACATGAGCACCGCACTGAACTGGTTCAAGTCGAGCTACAGCGGCAGCGAAGGCGGCCAGTGCCTCGAAGTAGCCTACGACTGGCGGAAGTCGAGCCACAGCTCCGACGAGGGCGGGGCCTGCGTCGAGATCGCCGCGCACCCCGCCGCCGTCCACGTCCGTGACTCCAAGGACATCGAGGGCCCGACCTTCACCGTCGCGCCCACCGCCTGGTCGGCGTTCGCCGCCTACGCGGCCACCGCCTGACCGCACCGCCGCTACCCCGCCCGGACCGTCTCGTAACGGAGCATCGCGACCCCGTTCCCGAAGGTCCGCGTCTCCACCAGCCGGAGCCCCTGCCGCTCCTCCGTGTCCCGGAAGAAGGGGCGGCCCCGGCCGAGGACGACGGGATGGATGTAGATGCGGTACTCGTCGACCAGGTCGAACCGCCGGAACGACTCCACCAGATCCGCCCCGCCGACCACCAGGTCCCCCGAGGCGGCGTCCCGCAGACCGCGCACCTGCTCGGGGTCGACCTCGTGCAGCAGGGTCGCGCCCGGCCCCACGCTCTCCAGCGTCCGCGAGAAGACGAACTTCGGCATGTCCCGCCAGATGCCCGCGAATTCGGCCATCGGCCCGTCGCTTGCCGGGTCCTGGTCGGCGGTGGGCCAGAAGTCCTCCATCAGCTCATAGGTGACGCGCCCCTCCACGAAGCCGCCCACCAGCCGCAGGTAGTCGTTGAAGTGCTGGTGCACCTCCTCGTCGACCGTGTGCCAGTCGATGTCCTGGTCCGGCCCTTCGAAGAAGCCGTCGAGGGAGAGCGAGATGGATACGACGATCCTGTTCACGGGGGCTCCTGCCGGATCGGCCCGGCCGACGGGGGCCGGGCGGCGCGCAACGGGCTCACGACGATACGCCGCCATGTGCGATTCGTCCGGAAATGATCGGCTCAGCGGAAGACGTCGGCCCGGTCGGCGGCCCAGCTCGCGAACGTACGCGCCGGAGCGCCGGTGATCTCCTCCACCGTGGTGGTGATCAGCTCGGAGGCGGGGCGGGTGCCCACTCCGGCCAGGAGCGCGTCCACCAGGGCTGGCGGCCGGCCGTCGGCGAGCATCCGCTCGCGGGCGACGTCCGCCGGGACCGCCTCGAAGCGCAACGGCCGGCCGAGCGCCTCACCGATGGCCCGGACCTGCTGGGCCCTGCTGATCACCTGAGGGCCGGTCAGGACGTACGTGGCTCCCTTGTGCGCGTCCTCGGTCAGCGCCCGGACCGCGACCGCCGCGACATCCCGCTCGTCGACCACCGCCGTGGCGGCCGTGTCGGGACCCCGGACGACGTCGCCGGCCCGGATCTGCCCGGCCCAGCCACGGGCGTTGGAGGCGATCGTGTCGGCCCGCAGGACGGTCCGCTCCAGCCCGGACTTCTCGATCAGGGCCTCCATGTCGGCGTGGAGCTGCCGGATCGGATCGGTCTGCCGCTCGGCGGTGTCGTCCACGCCCGACGACGATACGTAGACCACGCGGCGGGCGTGCCGTCCGATCGCGTCGAGCACGGCGGGCGCGTGCTCGGTCGTGAGGAAGGGCCACACGAGGAAGACGCTCCCGACACCCGTCAAGGCCGCTTCCAGCGTGGCCGGTTCGGCCAGATCGCCCACCACGGTCTCGCCCGCCCCGACCCCTGCGCGATCTCCCGCGCGGCGTGACAGTGCGCGCGGGGCCGTCCCTGCGGCCACGAGCCGATCGACCACTTCCCTCCCTACGTTGCCGGTCGCTCCGATCACCAGTGTTCTGAGTGTCCTGTCCATGGCCGGTTCAACCGACCGGCCCGCCGCGTATTCCTCCTGGCCGGATCTCGCCCCCCAACCCCCAGGCGTCGACTCCCCCCGCCGCATCTCCCGTTGTCAGTGCCCCCGCTTAGGCTCACCACCATGGCGACGCTCCCGAATCCACTGCCCTCCTTGGCCTCGTCCGGTCTGGGCCTCCCGCCCGGTTCCCTGGTGGACGCCACGCTGGACGGCCCCTGGCACGAGCCGCTGCTCTGGTACGCGGACGGCCCGGCGGCCCCGCGCGACTGGCCGGACCTGCGGGCGGCCGGGCGGCGGCTCGGGCTGCTGCCGGTGCTGGTCACGGGCGGGCAGCGCGGCCAGTGGCCCGAGGACTGGGACCTCTGCCCGGACGGCACGTCGTATCCCGGCGACCACGACGCCGACGAGGTCCTCGCGGGCTATTGGACGGACTACGCGGACGACGAGGTGGGCGACGGACCGGCAGCCGAAGAGAGCGGCGAAGAGAGCAGCGGCGAGAGCGGCCACGACAACGGCGGTCCCGGCTCCTGGCCCGGCCTCGCGCCCGCCCCCGCCCGGGAGCCGGCCGAGGACGCGGACACGGTGGCCGCAGGCCTCGCGGGCGTGATCGCCGCCGACGCGGACGAGTGGCTCGGCGGGGCCCGGATCGCCCTCGTCCCGGCCCGCCGCAGCGCCGACATACCGGCGGCGATCGGCTGGTCGGGCCCGATGAACCACGAGGGCGACGTGGCCCGGCTCTGCGCGGTGCTCCGCTCCTGGGAGGACCGGTACGACGCCCGGGTCGTCGTGCTCGGCTTCGACACGATGATCGTCTCCGTGGGCCGCCCGCCGGCCACCCCGGAGGAGGCCCGCGCCCTGGCCGCCGAGCACTACGCGTTCTGCCCGGACAACATCGACCAGTCCCCGCCCTACGACCTCGACGTCTACGCCGAGAAGGCCGTGCTCAACCAGGAAGCGTGGTCGTTCTGGTGGGACTAAAACGGACCTCAGCAGGATCAAGGCATGGTGGCGCACGCTCGGCGGCGACGGCTTCGTCGTCCTCCCGCCGCCGACCCGGAGCCGCTACACCCAGTCCCACGGCCACGAGGACGCGGCCGAGCTGTTCGCGGCCCAACGCATCCCCACCGATACCTCCTTCGCCTACTGGCACTGGCAGTCCCACGACGCCTTCGACCGCTCCGGCGCACTGTCCGGCGAGCTGTATCTGCACTGGGGCGGCGACCACGCCACAGTCACCGCCGGTCTCGGCGCGGGACCGGCGGGCTATCGGATCGTCAACGGCGGTCCCCAGGGCGCGTTCCGGCTCGACAAGGTCACGGAGACGGACGCCGACGGTCTGCCGGATCCCGAGGACGCCGCCGGAGTACGCCAGTTGCTGCACCGCCTCGACGAGCCGCTCGACCGGAGCACGGAGTCCGTCGCCTACGCGCCGCTGACCGAGGCGGAGGAACGCTGGCTGCACGACCGGCTGTCGGGGCCGGTGGACCTGGCTGCGACCGCCCGGTTCGCCACGCCGCTGGAACAGCGTCAGGCGCTCGCACCGGACGAGACCTCACGGCTGCTGGCCGCCTGGCAGGAGGAGTATGCCGGACGGCTCACCGCCTGGCCCGGCTGGCGGCCGGTGCTGCACGCGCTGCTGCGCCAGGAGCGGCCGGAGGCCTGGGAGGTCGCCGCCGAGCTCGGCGCGACGGCGGCGTACGCCCTCGCCGCGTACCCGTCCCCGCGCTCGCTGGAGCTGCTGCGTACGTGGGCGCTGTCCGGTGACGACGCCGCCGTACGCGCCTGGTTCCGCACGCACCGCACCCTCCGCGAACCGGACCCGCTACGGGCCGCCCGCACGCTCTCCGAGGAGCTGACCGGGCACGCCGCGCCGGAGACCGCGCAGACCGGTCTGCTGGGCGCGCTGCGCACCGCCGCCCTGGAGGAGAGGCGTGCACAGCCGGACCGGGACACCGCCGCCGACGCCGTGTTCCCGGCACTCTGCAACGTCCGGTACGCCACGGACGACGCCCTGCCGCGCCCGCTGCGGGTCGCCGCCGCCAGGGCGGCCACGGACACGGCCGCGCGCGTTCGCGAGGCGGCCGCGCGCCTGCCCGGCGCCGAGGCCGCCGAGGCGCTCGCCGCCGTCGACCGCTACGAGACCGCCCGCGAGGACCTGCTCGCGGGCACCGGCCCCGACCTCACCGGCTACGAGGGCGGCCTCGGCGACATCTGGCACCACTACCGCACCCTGTCCCCCGCCGACGTCCAGTGGCTCCGCGACCGGCTCGCCGACCCGTCCACCGGCGTCCAGGGCATCGCGTTCTGCCTCGAACTGCTCCACGCCCACGGCGAGGCCACCGAAACGGAACTGCTCGCGCTCCTCCCCCGCTGGAAGAAGGAGCTGACCAAGCAGTACCGCACCACGTACACCGAGTGGCGCCACCCGCTGACCACCCTGACCTGCCTCGCCCTGGACCTGGCGCACCCGGCCGCCGACGACCTGCTGGCCTGGTGGGAGAAGCCCAAGCCGCTCTGGAAGGACCCGGTCCGGCTGCTCACCCACCTCGGCGCCCCCGACGAGGCGAAGGCCGCCGAGCTGTGGGAGTTCATCGTCTCCGGCGGGCACGACACCGGGCACCTGATGACCTGGGTGCTGCTCCGCGCCCGCCTCGACGGCATCCACCCGCTGCACGTCGCCGAGCGGCTGATCGGAGATCCGGGCGTCCACGCGTACGTCCTGCGCCGCGTCCTGATCGGGGTGGCCGACCCCGCCCAGCCGCTGTGGCACTACGCCGTCGACCCGCGCAGCCACAGCTGGTGGCGGCGCGCCCAGGAGGTCGCGGACGACCGCACCCTCTCCGCCGAGGCCCGCGCGATCGGCCTGGAGGTGGCCCGCGAGCACTACATCTTCCGCTACCCGGACCAGGTCCGTCCGCCGCTCGCCGAAGGAGAACGGCGCGCGGCCCGCACCTGGCTGAAGACCCACGGCCCGGCACCGACCGGCGGCTGAGCCCTCGTACTCATGCGGGCGGCGCACCCCCGAGGTTGACTCGGACCCATGAGCGAGAACGCGTCCGCACCCGACCCCCACGCCTGGATCGCCCCGCTGATCTCCACGGTCGTCACCCTGCCGCTGGGGCTGCTCGCCCTGCTCTACGGGGCGCTCTCGCCCATGGAGTGCGACTCCTGCAACGGCGAGGTGGCCGAGCGCTTCCACGACAGCTGGATGATCGGGTGGACCGTCCTGTGGATCGGCCTGCTCATCGCCCTGGCCGTGCTGATCGCGAGCTGGGCGCTCCCGCGCCGGCTCCACTACGCGGCCCGGCGCGTAGGTTTGGCGCTCGCCGCACCCGCCACCGTTGTGGTCACTTTCGTAGCATTCATGGCACTGGTCGACTGGCCCTGACAGAAAGTGTCCACCCCCATGAACGACACGAACGTCCCGACCACGACGAAAGCCGCCTCCGCGACGGAAGCGGCCGACATCGCCGAACGTCTGATAGCCGAGTTCCGCGCACTGCCCCCGGACAACGACCGCAAGCGCGAGATCATCACCGAGCTGGACGCCAACGCGCAGGCGCTGCCGTTCCTCGTCTCGGTCGTCGCGGACCCGGGCGAATACGACCTCGCCCGGGTCGAGAGCGCCACCGTCCTGCGCCTGTGGCCCCCGGCCGACCCCGCCCTGCGCCACGAAGCGGGCCGCGCCCTGCTCCGGGCGCTGAAGGACCCGGAAGAGGACCTGGTGCGGCAGTACGCGGCGATGTCGCTCGCGCCCTACACCGACGACCCGGTCGTCGCCACGGTCCTCGACACCACCGCGCGGGCCGACGAGGACCCGCTCGTACGGGACAGCGCCCGCTTCTCCATCAAGGAGGCCCGCCGGCTCCAGGAGACCGGAGCCGGCAGCCCTTGAGGGTTCTCAGTCCCTGCCCCGTCCCAGCCACTGGGCGGCCTCGGTCGCCCAGTAGGTGAGGATCATCTGTGCCCCGGCCCGCCGGATCCCGGTCAGGCTCTCCAGAATCGCCTTGTCCCGGTCGATCCAGCCCTTCTCGGCGGCGGCCTCGATCATCGCGTACTCGCCGCTGATCTGGTACGCCGCGACCGGCACGTCCACGGACTCCGCGACCTTGGCGAGGATGTCCAGATACGGTCCGGCGGGCTTCACCATCACCATGTCCGCACCCTCCTCCAGGTCCAGCGCCAGCTCCCGCAGCGACTCGCGGGCGTTGGCCGGGTCCTGCTGGTAGGTCTTGCGGTCGCCGGTGAGCGAGGAGCCGACGGCCTCGCGGAACGGGCCGTAGAAGGCGGAGGAGTACTTCGCGGTGTAGGCGAGGATCGACACGTCCTCGTACCCGGTCTGGTCCAGGGCGTCCCGGACCACGCCGACCTGGCCGTCCATCATGCCGCTGGGGCCCACCACATGGGCCCCGGCGTCCGCCTGGACCTGGGCCATCTCCGCGTACCGCTCCAGAGTGGCGTCGTTGTCCACGCGGCCGTCCGCCGTCAGGACCCCGCAGTGGCCGTGGTCGGTGTACTCGTCCAGGCACAGGTCCGACATCACGACGAGGTCGTCCCCGACCTCCTCGCGGACCGCGCGCAGGCCGAGCTGGAGGATGCCGTCGGGGTCGGTGCCCGCCGTGCCCCGGGCGTCCTTCTTCGCGTCCTCCGGGACGCCGAAGAGCATGATACCCGAGACCCCGGCCGAGACCGCCTCGACGGCCGCCTTCCGCAGGGTGTCCAGGGTGTGCTGGTGCACGCCGGGCATGGCCGAGATGGCGACCGGGGCGTCGATGCCCTCCCGCACGAACGCGGGGAGGATCAGGTTCGCGGGGTCGAGCCGTGTCTCGGCGACCATCCGCCGCATCGCCGGGGTCGTCCGCAGCCGCCGGGGGCGGGAGCCGGGGAAGTTTCCGTACGCAGTCATCCTTCGACGATAGACCCGTACGCGGCGGGGTCTTACCGACACCGGCACCGGTAAAGGCCCCCGCCGAACGGCAGTGGGCCCGGCCGCCGAAGCGACCGGGCCCACTCACTCACGTAACACCGCTCAGGTCGTCGTCCGACGTCTGCGCGCACCCGGGCGCCGCTCGCTCGGCCGGGTCACCGGGTCACCGGCCTCCTTCGCCGCGTCCCGGCGCTGCGCGCCGAAGGCGGCGAGCGCCTCGGCGAGCTTGTGCACCGACGGCTCCGGGGACAGCACGTCCACCCGCAGGCCGTGCTCCTCGGCGGTCTTCGCGGTGGCCGGGCCGATACACGCGATCACGGTCACGTTGTGCGGCTTGCCCGCGATGCCGACCAGGTTGCGGACCGTCGAGGACGAGGTGAACAGGACCGCGTCGAAGCCGCCGCCCTTGATCGCCTCGCGGGTGTCGGCCGGCGGCGGCGAGGCGCGGACCGTGCGGTACGCGGTGACGTCGTCGACCTCCCAGCCCAGCTCGATGAGCCCGGCCACCAGGGTCTCGGTGGCGATGTCGGCGCGCGGCAGGAACACCCGGTCGATCGGGTCGAAGACCGGGTCGTAGGGCGGCCAGTCCTCCAGCAGCCCGGCGGCGGACTGCTCGCCGGAGGGCACCAGGTCCGGCTTGACGCCGAAGTCGATCAGCGCGGCGGCGGTCTGCTCGCCGACCGCGGCGACCTTGATCCCGGCGAAGGCCCGAGCGTCGAGCCCGTACTCCTCGAACTTCTCCCGGACCGCCTTGACGGCGTTGACGCTGGTGAAGGCGATCCACTCGTAGCGGCCGGTGACCAGGCCCTTGACCGCGCGCTCCATCTGCTGGGGCGTACGCGGCGGCTCCACGGCGATCGTCGGGACCTCGTGCGGCACCGCACCGTAGGAACGCAGCTGGTCGGAGAGCGACGCGGCCTGCTCCTTCGTGCGCGGGACGAGCACCTTCCAGCCGAACATCGGCTTGGACTCGAACCACGCGAGCTGGTCGCGCTGGGCGGCGGAGCTGCGCTCTCCGACCACGGCTATGACCGGCCGGTGGCCCTCGGGCGAGGGCAGCACCTTGGCCTGCTTGAGGGTCTGGGCGATCGTCCCGAGGGTCGCCGTCCAGGTGCGCTGGCGGGTGGTGGTGCCCGCGATCGTCACGGTGAGCGGGGTGTCGGGCTTGCGGCCCGCCGAGACCAGCTCGCCGGCGGCGGCCGCGACCGAGTCCAGCGTGGTGGAGACGACGGCGGTCGCGTCGCTCGCGCCGACCTCGCCCCAGCACCGGTCGGACGCGGTACGGGCGTCGACGAAGCGGACGTCCGCGCCCTGCGCGTCGCGCAGCGGCACACCGGCGTACGCGGGCACGCCGACGGCGTTCGCGATGCCCGGGACGACCTCGAAGGGCACCCCGGCGGCGGCGCAGGCGAGCATTTCCGCCCCCGCGTCCCCGTCCAGGCCCGGGTCGCCCGCGACAGCACGGACCACCCGCCTGCCGCCCTTCGCGGCCTCCATGACAAGATTGGCCGCATCCCTGAGAACGGGTACACCGGCGGTTGTTGACGAGACGTCAACAACCGTCAGCTCAGGGGTGCTCACGCCTGCCCGCGCATGGCTGCGAACGACGTCGAGCACATCGGGCTCGGCGACAAGGACGTCCGCGCTCGCGAGCGCCTCGACGGCGCGCAGGGTCAGCAGTCCCGGGTCGCCGGGACCGGCGCCGAGGAAGGTGACCTGGCCTTGGGCGGACAGGGCAGGAAAGTCGGATGCGGCGGGGCCGGTGGGGCTCAAAGTGCTCGCTCCCCCATAAGACCGGCCGCACCCTTGGCAAGCATCTCGGCCGCGAGTTCGCGTCCGAGGGCCGCCGCGTCGTCGTGCGACGTGGGGACGGGACCGGTGGTGGACAGCTGTACGAGCGAGGAACCGTCGGTGGTACCGACGACTCCGCGCAGGCGCAGTTCGTTGACAACCTGTCCGTCGACCAGGAGGTCGGCCAGCGCACCCACAGGTGCGGAGCAGCCGGCCTCCAGGGCGGCGAGCAGGGCACGCTCGGCGGTCACGGCGACCCGGGTGTACGGGTCGTCGAGCTCGGCGAGCGCGGCGGCGAGGTCGGCGCTGGACGCGGCGCACTCGATCGCCAGTGCTCCCTGGCCGGGAGCGGGCAGGACGGTGTCGACCGACAGGAAGTCGGTCACCTCACCGCTCCGGCCGAGACGGCTGAGCCCGGCGGCGGCGAGAACCACCGCGTCGAGCTCCCCGTCGCGCACGAACCCGATCCGCGTGTCGACGTTGCCCCGGATGGGGACGGTCTCGATCCGCAGTCCGTGGGAACGGGCGTACGCGTTGAGCTGCGCCATGCGGCGCGGCGAACCGGTGCCGATGCGGGCGCCGTCGGGCAGCTGCTCGAAGGTCAGCCCGTCCCGGGCGACCAGCGCGTCGCGCGGGTCCTCGCGCTGCGGCACGGCCGCCAGCACGAGGTCGTCGGGCTGGCTGGTCGGCAGGTCCTTGAGCGAGTGGACGGCGAAGTCCACCTCGCCCCGCAGCAGCGCCTCGCGCAGGGCCGCGACGAACACGCCGGTGCCGCCGATCTGCGCCAGGTGCTCGCGGGAGGTGTCCCCGTACGTGGTGATCTCGACGAGCTCGACGGCGCGCCCGGTCACCTCGCGAACCGCCTCGGCGACGAGTCCGGACTGGGCCATGGCGAGTTTGCTGCGCCGGGTGCCCAGCCGGAGCGGCGCGGGATTCCGCGCGCCCGGGGATGAGTTGTCGGTCATGACCGCCCTCTATTCGGGTCGTTCAGGTCTGCCCGGGAGACGGCGGCCACCGTCTGCGGGTCGAGGTCGAAGAGTTCGCGCAGCGCGTCCGCGTACCCGGCGCCGCCGGGCTCGCTGGCGAGCTGCTTGACCCGCACGGTGGGCGCGTGCAGGAGTTTGTCGACGACGCGGCGCACGGTCTGGGTGATCTCGGCGCGCTGCTTCTCGTCCAGGTCGGGGAGGCGGCCGTCCAGCCGGGCGATCTCGCCGGCGACCACGTCGGCGGCCATGGTGCGCAGGGCGACCACGGTCGGGGCGACGTGCGCGGCGCGCTGGGCGGCGCCGAAGGCGGCCACCTCGTCGGACACGATGGTGCGGACCCGGTCCACATCGGCGGCCATCGGGGCGTCCGCGGACGCCTCGGCGAGCGACTCGATGTCGACGAGGCGCACACCGTCGACGCGGTGGGCCGCACCGTCGATGTCGCGCGGCATGGCGAGGTCGAGCAGGGCGAGCCGGACGGGTCCGGTGGACTGGGCGGGCACGGTGACCCGGCGCAGCGCGGTCGCCGGACCGGCGTGCGCGGCGGAGGTGGCGGAACCGTTCTCCACCCAGGCGGCGTGCTGGTCGACGTCGGCCGGGGCCGGGGTGACGGTGGCCGCGGGTTTCTCGGGCGCGGCGTCCAGGGTCGCGCCCAGGGCGTCGGCGAGGGCGTCGGCGGTGAGCACGAGGCCGGTGGAGCCGGTGCAGGAGACCACGATGTCGGCACGTGTCAGTTCGTCGCCGACCGCGGACATCTCGACCGCCCGCGCGCGCACCGCGGTGTCGTCGCCCTGCTGGAGGATCTCCGCCAGGCGGTCCGCGCGGGAGCGGGTCCGGTTGGCGACGACGATCTCGGCGACGCCGGTCCGGGCGAGGGTCGCGGCGGCCAGCGAGGACATCGATCCGGCGCCGATGACCAGGGCGCGCTTGCCGGCGGCCCAGCGCTCGGGGTCGGTCCCGGCGGCGAGCTGCTGGAGCCCGAAGGTGACGAGCGACTGCCCGGCCCGGTCGATGCCGGTCTCGCTGTGGGCGCGCTTGCCGACCCGCAGGGCCTGCTGGAAGAGGTCGTTGAGCAGCCGTCCGGCGGTGTGCAGCTCCTGGCCGCGTGCGAGCGCGTCCTTGATCTGGCCGAGGATCTGGCCCTCGCCGACGACCATCGAGTCCAGCCCGCAGGCCACCGAGAAGAGGTGGTGGACGGCCCGGTCCTCGTAGTGCACATAGAGATACGGAGTGAGCTCCTCCAGGCCGACGCCGCTGTGCTGGGCGAGCAGGGTGGAGAGCTCGGCGACGCCCGCGTGGAACTTGTCCACGTCGGCGTACAGCTCGATGCGGTTGCAGGTGGCCAGCACGGCGGCCTCGGTCGCGGGTTCCGCGGCGAGGGTGTCCTGGAGCAGCTTGGCCTGGGTCTCGGCAGCGAGGGACGCCCGTTCCAGTACGGAGACGGGGGCGCTGCGGTGGCTCAGCCCGACGACGAGGAGGCTCATGCCGGCATCACGGCGGGCATGTCCCCGTCGGGTCCCTTCCGGCTTGCGGGCGTGGCGCGCATCGGGGGCGCGCCCTCGTCCTCGGCCGCGGAGTCCTCGCCGGCCTTGCGCTGCTCGTGGAACGCGAGGATCTGGAGCTCGATCGAGAGGTCGACCTTGCGTACGTCGACGCCCTCGGGCACCGACAGCACGGTCGGCGCGAAGTTCAGGATGGAGGTCACACCGGCGGCGACGAGCCGGTCGCAGACCTGCTGGGCCGCGCCGGGCGGGGTGGTGATCACGCCGATGGACACACCGTTGTCGCTGATGATCCGGTCCAGGTCGTCCGTGTGCTGGACGGCGATCCCGGCCACCGGCGTACCGGCCATGGCGGGGTCCGCGTCGATCAGCGCCGCGACCCGGAAGCCGCGCGAGGCGAAGCCGCCGTAGTTGGCGAGGGCCGCGCCGAGGTTGCCGATGCCGACGATCGCGACCGGCCAGTCCTGGGTGAGCCCGAGCTCGCGCGAGATCTGGTAGACGAGATACTCGACGTCGTACCCGACACCACGGGTGCCGTAGGAGCCCAGGTAGCTGAAGTCCTTGCGCAGCTTCGCCGAGTTGACCCCGGCCGCCGTGGCCAGCTCCTCGGAGGAGACCGTGGGGACCGATCGCTCGGAGAGCGCGGTCAGGGCGCGCAGATACAACGGAAGTCGGGCGACGGTGGCCTCGGGAATTCCTCGGCTACGGGTCGCCGGTCGGTGTGTTCGGCCAGTTGCCACGGTGCTCCTGCGGGATGAGCGGGGCTGCAGGCGGCCGTATGTCCCATGACCGCCCCGTCGAATGCAGGCTATGCCTTTGTGAACGCGTGCACAAAGATGGTGTCCGTTTTGTCCGGTCAAAGTGACCGGGGTCACGCACATTCCCCGTGCGATTCCGGAACCGGGGACCGCATCGGCCCGTTGCAGCCTCGAAGGGGGCAAAGCGGTACACACTCCTCACAACTAAGCCCCCGAGGCCACTCAAAACGCCCGCAATGTTAACCGGGTTTCGCGTCCGCACCCAGCGCCTTGCGCAGTCTCGCCGGGTCCACGCGCCAGAACGTGTGCTGCTCGCCGTCGATCAGCACCACCGGAATCTGCTCCCAGTACTCCTTGTACAGCTCCTCGTCCTCGGTGATGTCCTTCTCCACCCACGACGCACCGGTCTCCTCGCAGACCGCGCCCACCACCGCCCGCGCGTCCTCGCACAGATGACACCCCGGCTTCCCGACCAGCGTGACCAGCCGCTCGGCGGGCTTCTTCTTCGTACGTCGCAGCAGAGGACTCATGCCTTCATTCTGCGCCCGCGGACCACCGCGGCGGACCGCCCGGAATCGCCCGATTCACCATTCCGACCCGCAGCGTTCACACCTCCGCATCGCGGCAGGTCGGGCAGAGACAAACGGACTGGCTATGCTCACCGCATGGCCGCTCTTGGATGGCTCACACCCCGTAGGCGTTCCGCTACCGCACGGAGCGTCCTGGCAGGCGAGGCCGCCGCCGAGGCCGCGCGCAAGACCTCGGCCGCCGACGACGACTCCGCCCTCCTGGCCGGAACCTCCGAAGACGCTCCCGAGGAGCCCGTGTTCCCCGTCGCCGGGGACGACCGCGCCGCCGCCTTCTTCGACCTCGACAACACCGTGATGCAGGGCGCCGCGATCTTCCACTTCGGCCGCGGCCTCTACAAGCGGAAGTTCTTCGAACGCCGCGAGCTCACCCGGTTCGCCTGGCAGCAGGCCTGGTTCCGGCTGGCCGGCGTCGAGGACCCCGAACACATGCAGGACGCCCGCGACAGCGCCCTGTCCATCGTCAAGGGCCACCGCGTCTCCGAGCTGATGTCCATCGGCGAGGAGATCTACGACGAGTACATGGCCGACCGCATCTGGCCCGGCACCCGCGCCCTGGCCCAGGCCCACCTGGACGCCGGGCAGAAGGTCTGGCTCGTCACCGCCGCCCCCGTGGAGACCGCCACCATCATCGCCCGCCGCCTCGGCCTGACCGGCGCGCTCGGCACCGTCGCCGAATCGGTCGACGGCGTCTACACCGGCCGGCTGGTCGGCGAACCCCTGCACGGCCCGGCCAAGGCCGAGGCCGTCCGCGCCCTGGCCGCCGCCGAGGGCCTGGACCTGGAGCGCTGCGCCGCCTACAGCGACTCGCACAACGACATCCCGATGCTCTCCCTGGTCGGCCACCCCTACGCGATCAACCCGGACACCAAGCTCCGCAAGTACGCCCGCGCCCGCGACTGGCGGCTGCGCGACTACCGCACCGGCCGCAAGGCGGCCAAGGTCGGCATCCCGGCCGCCGCCGGGGTCGGCGCGCTCGCGGGCGGCACGGCCGCCGCCGTCGCCCTGCACCGCCGCCGCCGCTGACCCGCGCCCGCATCCCTTCCGCACCCCCGCGCCCCGTGCCCGCCCGTCGCGAACGGTCACGGGGCGCAGCCACGCCCGGGGCCGGGCGCCCGATCGCGAGCAGCTCCTCCACCACGGGCAACGACCCCTCCGGCCAGCCGGATCGTCGGCTCCCGGCCACAACCCGTCGCCCCCGTAGGCAGATCACGAAGTAATCCGATCAATAAACGGTCACCAAGTGCTACTTGATACGTCACTTAGCGATAACAGAAGCGACGGAACCGGTGATTTAGACAACTGGGTGTAGCGCTGCCTGCACGAAGCGTTATTCTCCTCAGACGCATCACGGAGACCGCCACTCGCTACCACGGGTGACGTTTTTCGAACTGCTCGTGATGGAAGCTCTGCCTCTGGGAGTCCCGTGTACCCACACGTCGGGGTTGACGCCTCGGGCCTGGCTACGCTGCGTGCATCGGTCATTGACCGCTTGCGCGGCTTCGTCCCCACCGCGTACGCCGTCCCCGCTTTTGCCACCCCTGCACCTGCCGGCCCCTGCTACGCCCTGGCCGAACGCAGTGCGGCGGTCGGAAGACGCGGCACCCGCGCCGCCTCGACCGCTTCGACCACCTCGACCGTCCGCCGTCCCACCGCCGACAGCGACAGCGCGCGCATGATGGATCTCGTCGAGCGCGCGCAGGCCGGCGAGGCGGATGCCTTCGGCCGCCTGTACGACCAGTACAGCGACACCGTGTACCGGTACATCTACTACCGCGTGGGCGGCAAGGCGACCGCGGAGGACCTCACCAGCGAGACCTTCCTCCGCGCGCTGCGCCGTATCTCCACGTTCACCTGGCAGGGCCGCGATTTCGGCGCCTGGCTGGTCACCATCGCTCGCAACCTGGTCGCCGACCACTTCAAATCCAGTCGTTTCCGGCTGGAAGTGACCACCGGCGAAATGCTCGACGCCAACGAGGTGGCGCGCAGTCCCGAGGACTCCGTCCTGGAGTCCCTCTCCAACGCCGCACTGCTCCAGGCCGTACGGCGGCTCAACCCCCAGCAGCAGGAGTGCGTCACCCTGCGGTTCCTCCAAGGCCTCTCGGTCGCCGAGACCGCCCGGGTGATGGGCAAGAACGAGGGCGCGATCAAGACCCTCCAGTACCGAGCCGTACGGACGCTCGCCCGACTTCTGCCGGACGACGCCCGCTGACCGAACCGCTGCGTGACCGTCCCGTCACGCACTGGTCCGATCATCTTTCGTGCGTAACCCAAGTGCCGCGCGCCTCGTTGTGCCGGTTGCAGGCCCCCTGTCGTCACCCCCTGTCCGTCGCCACTCACTCCATCGAGTGGAAACGCTCAAGGTGTGCAACCTTCCGGACCGCCAGGGGAGTCGACCGTCATGACGAGAGGAGGTGCCGCCAGTGATCGCAAACGTTTCGGCACACCGGCGGGCGAACGCCTTCGCCCAGGCCCTGGAGGAGCAGACCCCCCAGGGTGCGGCGGCCGTACAGCCCGCGGAGCCGGCCGACCAGGCCGACCGCGGACCGCTGTTGGCCCTGGCGAACGGCCTCGGTGAGCTACCGAAGCCGCAGTTGGACCCCGAGGTCAAAGTGGTGCAGCGAGCCCAGCTCGTCGCGGCCATGGAGGCCATGTTCGCCGAGGGCGGCGCGTCCACGGGCCCTACGGTGCCCGTGCAACGGGGCAAGGGGGCCCACCGGGCCTCACCACTGCGGAAATTGCGCCCCCGCTCCCGCTGGGCGAAGGGGCTCACCGCCGGCGGGCTCACCGTCGGCGTCGCCGCGGGAGCGTTCGGCGGGGTGGCCGCCGCCAGCTCCGACGCCCTCCCCGGTGATTCGCTCTACGGACTGAAACGCGGGATGGAGGACATCAGCCTCGGCATGGCCAAGGGCGACGCCGACCGCGGCGAGGTCTATCTCGACCAGGCCTCCACCCGGCTCAGCGAGGCCCGCAGACTCATGGAGCGCGGCCGCTCCGGCGCCCTCGACCACGAATCCCTCGGCGCCGTCAGACGCGCGCTCAACGGCATGTCCCACGACGCCTCCGAGGGCCACCGGCTGCTCCGCTCCGCCTACCAGCGCGACGGAGCGATCGGCCCGATCCAGACCCTGGACACCTTCTCCCGCTCCCACCGCGACACCTGGAGCAGCCTCCGCGACCGGCTGCCCGTCCAGCTCACCGACGTCCGCGACGAGGTCAGCTCGGTCTTCGACGCCATAGAGGAAGAGGTCGCACCGCTCCAGTCGCTCCTGCCCCGCCCCCCGGGCGAGGACAAGAACACCGGACGCGCCGACACCACCACCCCGGACGCCGGTTCGCCCCGGACCGACGCCCCCGCATCCCCGGCCGCCCCCGAGCAGCCCGGAGACCGCACCGACGACAACAGCACCACCCCCAAGCCCTCCGGCTCTCCGGGCTCCGCCGACACCACCCCGGACGACGGGCTGCTCGGCGGCGGCACGGACGGCCTGCTGGACGACCTCCCGACGGACGGCCTCACCAAGCCCTCCCCCGAGAGCAAGCCCAGCGCACCGGCCGCCCCGGACGTCACCCTGCCCCCGCTCCTCCCGGGGCTCCTCCCGGGCCTCGGCATCGACGGCGAGAACCTCAGGCCGTAGCCGGGAGCAAAAAAGAAGGGGCCGGTACGCGATCGCGTACCGGCCCCTTCCTCTGTGCGACTGATCGGAACGGGCAGGTCAGAAGAAGACCGACCGCCGCTGCACCAGCAGCTTGTACAGCGTGTGCTGGATCTGCTCACGCACCTGGTCCGTCAGGTTGAACATCAGCATCGGGTCCTCCGCCGCCTCCGGCGGATAGCCGTCCGTCGGAATCGGCTCACCGAACTGGATCGTCCACTTCGTCGGCAGCGGCAGCGCGCCCAGCGGCCCCAGCCACGGGAACGTCGGCGTGATCGGGAAGTACGGGAAGCCCAGCAGCCGGGCCAGCGTCTTCGCGTTGCCGATCATCGGGTAGATCTCCTCGGCGCCCACGATCGAACACGGCACGATCGGCGCACCCGCCCGCAGCGCCGTCGACACGAACCCGCCCCGGCCGAAGCGCTGAAGCTTGTACCGGTCGCCGAACGGCTTGCCGATGCCCTTGAAGCCCTCCGGCATCACCCCGACGATCTCGCCCGTCTCCAGCAGCCGCTGCGCGTCCTCCGCGCAGGCCAGCGTGTGACCGGCCTTGCGCGCCAGCTCGTTGACGACCGGGAGATGGAAGACCAGATCGGCGGCGAGCAGCCGCAGATGCCGCTCGGCCGGATGGTTGTCGTGCACCGCGACCTGGAGCATCAGCCCGTCCAGCGGCAGCGTCCCGGAGTGGTTGGCCACGATGAGCGCCCCGCCGTCCGACGGGATGTTCTCGATGCCCTTCACCTCGACCCGGAAATACTTGTCGGCCAGCGGCCGCAGCGCCGACATCAGGACCTGGTCGGTGAGCTCCTTGTCGTACCCGAACTCGTCGACGTCGTAGTCACCGGTGACCCGCCGCCGCAGGAACGCGAGCCCGCCCGCGATCCGCCGCTCCCAGCCACCGCCCGGGGAACCCTCGGCGTCGTCCGTACCGCTGCGGGGCTCCTGAAGCACCTGCTGCTCCGCCTCCGCGGGCTGCTCGGGCACCTGCGCCCCCGGCAGGGCGCTCACCGGAGCCGTGGAGCCGTCGCCCCGGCCGCTGCCGGGACCGCCCGCCCCGGTCCGGCGCCGCGCGGGACGCGACGTGCCACCGGACCGCGAACGGTCGTCGTCGAACGGAATGACCTTGGCGTCCGCCATCGTCGGTGCGCTCCTCTACCTGGCGCCATGAGTCGTCTGTACCGCACCGGTGCCGCGCTCCCGCGGCCCGGCGCCTCCCGGGAGCGGCAGCGCCGCCAGCCGGTCCACCGCCCTGCCCACCGTCTCCGGCGGCAGCAGCCCCGGCTCCCGGCTCCGCGCGAACTCCGCGAACGTCTCCGCCGTGGTGAACTTCGGCCGGAAACCGAGGGTCTCGCGCATCTGCACGGTCGAGACCACCCTGCCATGGGTGAGCAGCCGGATCTGTTCCGGCGAGAAGTCGGTCATGCCGATCGTACGGAGCGCCGAGCCGACCCACGTGACGGCGGGCAGCAGCACCGGCACGGTCGGCTTCCCCAGCCGCCGCGAGCACTGCGACAGCAGCAGCACACCGTCACCGGCGATGTTGAAGGTGCCGCTGTTCAGCGTCCCGCGCCGGGCCTCGCCCGCCGCGACCCCCAGGACGTCGATCACATCGTCCTCGTGCACGAACTGGAGCCGGGGGTCGTAGCCGAAGACGGTCGGCAGGACGGGCAGCGACAGATAGTCCGCGAGCGGCGAGTCCGGCCGCGGCCCCAGGATGTTGGCGAACCGCAGCACGCACACCGCCACGTCCGGCCGGCGGCGGGCGAAGCCCCGTACGTACCCCTCGACCTCCACCGCGTCCTTCGCGAAGCCGCCGCTGGGCAGCGACTTGGGCGGGGTGGTCTCGGTGAACACGGCGGGGTCGCGGGACGCCGACCCGTACACGCTCGTACTGGACTTCACCACGAGCCGGCGCACCGTCGGCGACTTCTGGCAGGCGCCGAGCAGCTGCATGGTGCCGATGACGTTGGTCTCCTTGATCGCCGTCCGGCCGCCGGCGCCGAGCGCCTTGCCGGAGACGTCCAGGTGGACCACCGTGTCGACGGAGTACTCGGCGAGGATCCGCGCTATGGCCGACTGCCGGATGTCGGCGCGGACGAACTCCGCGTCGCCCAGCTGATGCGCGGGCGCGACCGCGTCGACGGCGATCACCCGGTCCACCCCGGGCTCGCGCTGGACGCGCCGGACGAAGCGGCCCCCCAGTTGCCGGGCCACTCCGGTGACGAGCACGACCTTTCCCAAGACCCGGCTCCCCTGCTTCCCGCGGTAACTTCCCTGGCCGTCACCGTAGCGGGTGGACGCCGCCCTGTGATGACCCCATGCCCCGAAACGCACCGCAGCCCTCCCGCCAGGACGGCGGAAGGGCTGCGGATCTCACGAACTGCGTTCGCTTACTTCTTGTTGCGACGCTGAACGCGCGTGCGCTTGAGCAGCTTGCGGTGCTTCTTCTTGGCCATCCGCTTGCGCCGCTTCTTGATAACAGAGCCCACGACTACCCTCGCTTACTTCATCTTCACTGGTGCGGGGCGTCTGGGCCCACACGACCTACGTCGGCCTAGCCTACCCGCCACCGTGCGAGGGGCGTAATCCGCAGGCAACCTCAGGCTGACCTCAGGCTGATTCCACCCCCACGAAGGACTCGCGGAGATACGCGTGAACCGCTTGCTCCGGCACCCGGAAGGACCTGCCCACCCGGATCGCCGGCAGATGACCGCTGTGCACCAAGCGGTACACGGTCATCTTCGACACTCGCATGACCGAGGCGACTTCCGCCACGGTCAGAAACTTGACCTCGTTGAGAGGCCTCTCGCTGCCAGCAGCCATGACCCACCTGTACCTTCCGCACCGGACGCGCACCGGCTTCCCCTCCGGTGACTCTTCGTCGCTGTGCGCTCACTCACCAGATTAGGGGCGGGTGGTGCGAGTGGGGAAGAGGAGAGGCGATCGGCGGCCTACTGTGACAGACAGGCCCGATTGAGCACATAGCGCGTCAACGGCCGGTAGAACGGCGCCCGTACGCCGTCGTCGAGCGGAACCACGACGGACACCCGGCCCTCCGCCTCCCCCACGAACAGCGCCGGATCGTCGGTGTCCGCCGGCCCGATCGCCTCGATCCCCAGCTGACCTGCGCCGCAGACCCAGCCGTGATCCCCGATCACCAGCTCGGGCAACACCCCCAGCCGCTCGGCGGCGTCCTGGAGCGCGACCCGCACCGGAAGCGGCGAATGCGTGTGCGCGCCGGTCGCGCCACCCGTGGGCCGCCCCCCTGGTTCGCGCACCAGGGCGACACCCCGTACGTAGTCGAGGTTGTACGTGCGTACGCCAAACCGGGTCGTTATGTCGACACATCTCCCCTGCGCGGGGGTGAGAACAGGACAGCCCGCCGCCGACAGAGCGTCTGCCAGCCCGGCGTAGAAACCGAGCAGCCGATGCGGATGACCGGTCCCCAGCAGCACCGGAGCCCGCCGCTCGGCCACCAGCGCCAGCCGCTCGGCGAACGCGTCCAGCGCGGCCACCGTCCGCTCCGGATCGATCGCGTCGGGACCGCTCACATGCGCGGGATCCGCCGAGACCCCGCACCGGTCCGCCATCAGCCGCAGCAGCTCACCCTCGCCCCAGGCCCGCTCGGGCGCGAGCCCCAGCATCACCCGCGGATCCCGGGCGGCGAACAGCCGGTAGCTGCGCAGACTGTTCTCGCGCGGCGTGGCCACGGGCCCGGCCAGCCGGGCCGCCAGCAGATGGGCGCGCAACGCCCCGGTGCTCAACACCCCTGGGATGCTGCCGTATCGCGGAGCACCGGCGGACCGAAATCCCCGTACGCCCCACCGTTGGCGTAACGCACGGCACAATGCCCGCACCCGCCCCGGGCACGGCCCCTCAGGTCAGCAGCCCCCGCAGCGGGAACGCCGCCTTCCGGGACGCCAGCACCGCCTGGTCCAGCCGGTCCGCCGGGTCGTACCCGTCCTCCCACGCCTTCCACGACGGCGTACGCCCGTCCGTCATCCTGCCCGGCCCCAACTGCCGCGTACGGGCGTAGACGAGATCCCGCCAGGACGACGGCACCACCGACTCCGGGTCGACGGGCGCGTGCGCCGCGATCCCGACGAGATGCGTCCACGACCGGGGGACGACGTCCACCACCGCGTATCCGCCGCCGCCGAGCGCCACCCAGCGCCCGTCGGCGTGGTCGTGCGCCAGCCGGTGGCAGGACTCCATGACCGCCCGCTGCGCGTCCAGCGACACCGCGAGGTGCGCGAGCGGGTCCTCGAAGTGGGTGTCGGCCCCGTGCTGCGTGACGAGCACCTGGGGCCGGAAGTCGGCCAGCAGCTCGGGCACCACCGCGTGGAACGCCCGCAGCCACCCCTCGTCCCCGGTCCCGGCCGGCAGCGCCACGTTCACCGCGGAGCCCTCGCCCGCCCCGGCCCCGGTCTCCTCCGGCCACCCGGTCTGCGGGAACAGGGTCCGCGGGTGCTCGTGCAGCGACACGGTCAGGACGCGCGGGTCCTCCCAGAACGCGGCCTGCACCCCGTCCCCGTGGTGGACGTCCACATCGACGTACGCGACCCGCTCCGCGCCCAGCTCCAGCAGCCGGGCGATGGCGAGGGCCGGGTCGTTGTAGACGCAGAACCCGGCGGCCGACCCGGGCATGGCGTGATGCAGCCCGCCGGTGAAGTTCACCGCGTGCTCGCTCTCGCCCCGCCACACGGCCTCGGCGGCGCCCACCGACAGCCCCGCGATCAGCGCGGACGCCTCGTGCATCCCGGCGAACGCCGGATCGTCCACGGTCCCGAGCCCGTAGTCCTGGTCGGCCGCCCGCGGATCCGCGGAGGCGGCCCGCACCGCGGCCACGTAGTCCTCGCGGTGCACGAGCCGCAGGGTGGAGTCCCCGGCGGACTTCGCCGACCGCAGATCCACCGCCCCGTCGAGCCCGAACGCCCGCACCAGCCCCATCGTCAGGTCCAGCCGGACCGGGTCCATGGGGTGGGTCTCCCCGAAGTCGTATCCCGTAACTGCGTCATCCCACATCAGCTGTGTGCGGCCGCTCATGCCCGCCACCGTATCGGGCGGGGCTCGGCCCGAACGAGCGGGCATACACGAGCGTCGCCAGCACCAGAACCATCGGTACGAGCATGGCCCCGCGATAGCTCCACGCATCCCCCAGAACACCCACGAGCGGCGAACCGACCAAAAAACCCACATAGTTGAAGATGTTCAACCGGGCCACGGCCGCGTCGCTGTTCCCCGGGAACATCCGCCCGGCCGCCGCGAAGGTCTGCGGCACGATCACACAGAGCCCGAACCCGAGCATGGTGAACCCGAGCATCCCCACCCAGGCCCCGGGGGCCAGCGCCACGACCGCGAACCCGCCGGCCGCCAGCAGACTCCCGCCCCGCACCACGGCGACCGCCCCGAACCGCCGCACCCCGAGGTCCCCCACGGCCCGCCCCAGCAGGGTCGTCACCATGTAGACGTTGTACGGAACGGTCGCGAGCTGCTCCGAACTGCCCAGCACGTCCTGGAGGTACTTGGCACTCCAATTGGAGACGGTCGAGTCCCCGATGTACGCGAAGCACATGACGAGACACAACGGCAGCAACAGCTTGAACGACACCGCACCGCCCGCACCGCCCGCGCCTCCAGGTCCGGCACCGGCCTCCTCCGGCCCCTTCCCCTCCGTGTACCACCGGCTCCCGACCAGCGCGGCCGGCAACAGCACCACCACCACCGGCAGATAGGACGCGAGCAACGACAGATCCCACCGCGCCCCAACCCACGCCAACGACGCCCCCGCGATCCCGCCGAGGCTGTAGGCCGCGTGAAAGCCGAGCATGATGCTGCGCCCGTACGCCCGGTTGAGGCTGACGCCCAGCATGTTCATGGAGGCGTCCAGCGCCCCGACGGCCAGCCCGAAGACGCCGAGCGCGACGGCGACGTGCCACACCTCCCGCCCGGCGCCCACTCCGAGCAGCGCGAGCAGGACGAGGGGCTGGGCCCACCGCAGGACGACGCCGGGCCCCACCCGCGCGACCACCTTCTCGGTGGCCACACTGCCGGCCCCCGCCAGGATCGGGACCGCGGCGAGGAAGACGGGCAGCAGCCCGTCGGATATCCCGTACTGGTCCTGAATGGCGGGGATACGCGTCACCAGAAGGGCGAAGGCCACCCCTTGAACGCCGAAGCTCAACCCCAGGGAGGCCCTGCCGTGCCGCAAGCCCGCATCTGTCATGGCCGCGAGCGTAGAGCCAGGCTCTACCCATGGGTAGATGGATCAGGCGAGCAGTTCGGGAAGCTGGGCCATGTCCGAGAAGTGCCCGGTCACGCCGACGAGCCGGTCGGCGGGCATCATCGACGTGAACCCGTACACGTCCATCCCGGCCGCCCGCGCCGCCTCGACCCCGAGCGGGCTGTCCTCGATGACGACGCACCGCTCCGGCGCGACGCCCATCCGCTCGGCGGCGTGGAGGAACAGGTCCGGTGCCGGTTTGCCCCGCCCGACATCCTCCGAGCTGAAGATCCACTCCTCCTCGAACCACTGGTCGATCCCCGTCTTGCGGTGCCCGACCCGGATCCGCTCGTGGCTCCCGGAGGAGGCGACACAGTAGTCCACCCCGTCCGCGACGAGCTTCCCGAGCAGTTCCTCGGCCCCGTCGACGGCCACGAGCTCCCGCTGGAAGGCCGCGAACGTACGGGTGTTGAGCGTGGAGTCGAAGTCCTCGGGCAGCTTCTGCCCGGTCCTCTCCTCGACGAGATCGTGGACCCGGTGCACGGCGGACCCCATGTAGTCACGGAGCGACTCGTCGTACGAGGTGGGGTGACCGAGTTCGGTCAGGTAGCCGGAGAGGACGGTGTTGGCGAGCGGCTCACTGTCGACGAGCACACCATCGTTGTCGAAGATGACCAGTTCGTAGCGCATGGTTCGACCCTAGACGTTCAGAACGCAGAAAAGCCCCGTGCCACAAGGCACGGGGCTTTCCCGGAAAAATTGTTCGGCGGCGTCCTACTCTCCCACAGGGTCCCCCCTGCAGTAC
>NZ_JBIVUT010000044.1:0-30469 GCF_044757365.1 Streptomyces sp. NPDC091289 | reverse complement strand
GGGGGGGGGCCCGCCGCCGCCCCCCCCCCCCCCCCCCCCCCCCCCCCCCCCCCCCCCCCCGCCCCCGCCCCCCCAACCCCCCCCCCCCCCCCCCCCCCCGGCCGCACCTCGTGGCAAACGGGCCACCCCGATGTCAGCCGTCTCACGTAGGCTCGTAGGCAAGAGCGACCGCACCACCGCGGACACCACCGGGGGAGGGACCCACCGTGCTCATCGACACCTTCGACCGGGTCGCCACCGACCTGCGCGTGTCACTCACCGACAAGTGCAACCTGCGCTGCACCTACTGCATGCCGGAAGAGGGCCTCCAGTGGCTCGGCAAGAGCGAGCTGCTCTCCGACGACGAGATCGTGCGCCTGATCCGTATCGCCGTCACCTCGCTCGGCATCACCGAGGTCCGCTTCACCGGCGGCGAGCCCCTGCTCCGCCCCGGCCTCGTCTCCATCGTCGAGCAGTGCGCCGCGCTCACCCCGCGCCCCCGCATGTCGCTCACGACCAACGGCATCGGACTCAAGCGGACCGCTTCCGCCCTCAAGGCCGCGGGCCTCGACCGGGTCAACGTCTCGCTGGACACCCTGCGCCCCGACGTCTTCAAGACCCTCACCCGCCGTGACCGCCACAGGGACGTGCTGGACGGCCTGGAGGCCGCCCGCGAGGCCGGGCTCACCCCGGTGAAGGTCAACTCCGTCCTGATGCCGGGACTCAACGACGACGAGGCCCCCGAGCTGCTGGCCTGGGCCGTGGCCAACGATTACGAGCTCCGCTTCATCGAGCAGATGCCCCTCGACGCCCAGCACGGCTGGAAGCGCGACGGCATGATCACCGCCGGGGACATCCTCGCCTCGCTGCGCACCCGCTTCACCCTCACCGCCGAGAGCGACGAGTCCCGAGGCTCCGCCCCCGCCGAGCGCTGGACCGTCGACGGCGGCCCGCACCGCGTCGGCGTGATCGCCTCGGTCACCCGCCCGTTCTGCCGCGCCTGCGACCGTACGCGGCTCACCGCCGACGGCCAGGTCCGCACCTGCCTCTTCGCCCGCGAGGAGACGGATCTGCGCGGGGCCCTGCGCGGCGACGCGCCGGACGAGGAGATCGCCCAGCTCTGGAAGACGGCGATGTGGGGCAAGAAGGCGGGCTCCGGACTGGACGCCCCGTCCTTCCTGCAGCCCGACCGCCCGATGTCGGCGATCGGCGGCTGACGCTCAGGCGTCCCGCGAGCCCTTGGAGCCCTCGGGGCCGGACTCCCAGTCCTTCAGCGCCACGACGTCCTTGAGGAAACTCCGTACATCGAGGAACGAGGACAGATGCTCCCGGTGCTCGTCGCAGGCCAGCCAGGTCTTGCGCCGCTCGGGCGTGTGCAGCTTGGGGTTGTTCCAGGCGAGCACCCACACGGCGGCGGCCCGGCAGCCTTTGGCGGAACAGAGCGGGGCACCGGTGGGACTCTCGGCGGACGTCTCGGGAAAAATCACGTGGCCCAGCCTAAGTCAGATGCTCCGGCGGCTTTCTGACGCATCCCCGGCCGGAGAAAGGGCGACGCCGAGCAGCCACGGGGGGAGCTGCCCGGCGTCGGTCCGTCGCTCCGACGGGGGATGCGGAGCGCACTCGAAGTATGTCACGGGGACCGGGGTGCGGTGCACCGGAACGTCATGATTGATCTGAGCTTTTCCTGAGCTTCACGGGACCTGCGAGGTCAGGTGTGCTCGTGCGGCGGCGGGACCCGGCCGGACGCCCCCTCGGAGCCCCCGGACTCCTTCGGAGCGGCCACCGGAGCGGCCTCCAGAGCGGGCTGCATCGGCATTCGCACGAACGTCGTCGGCAGCGAAGTCGCGTTCTCCCGGCCCGCGTTGGCGAGAACCACCGCCACGTACGGCAGCAGCACGCCCAGCACGAGTGCCACGATCGCCACATGCCGCTCCACGTTCCACAGCACCGCGGCCAGCACCACCGACACCGTGCGCACCGACATCGAGATCACATAGCGCCGCTGCCGGCCCCGGACGTCGTCCTCCAGCCCCTGACGGGCGCCCGTGATCCGGAAGACCTCCGTACCCGCGTTCTTCCGCAGCATGCTCCACCACCAGATCTCGTCGCCGGACGCTCCCGGACCGGGCCGCATCCACGGTACGCCCGGCGCCCGCCGAACGGGCGACCGGGGCGCGTTCGGCGTACGGGACCGGCGTCCCCCGTACGGCCCAACCGGGCGCGCGCCGACCCGGCGGCGGGCCAAGACTGGGCGGACGCGCACTCCGCGCCGTACGAGGAGGCGAAATGAGCTGGTTGTGGGCAATCATCGTGGGATTGGTGCTCGGTGTCATCGCCAGAGCGATCCTGCCGGGCAAGCAGGACATCCCGCTCTGGCTGACAGCCGTGTTCGGCATTCTCGGCAGCATCCTCGGTAACGCCGTGGCCGGTTGGATCGGTGTCGAGGACACCAAGGGCATCGACTGGATCCGTCATGTGCTGCAACTGGCGGGCGCCGTGGCGGTCGTCGCCGTCGGCGACATGGCCTGGCAGGCCATCCGGGGCAACAAGCGACAGAGAACCTGACCCGCGGAGGTCATCCGAAACGCCGCGGCCGGACACACGAGAACGCGTGTCCGGCCGCGGCGCTGCGATGTACGCGGAAGGGTCAGCCCGCCGGGCGGACCTCCACGGCCGCCAGGTTCTTCTTGCCCCGGCGCAGCACCAGCCAGCGTCCGTGCAGCAGCTCCCCGGCGTCCGGTGCGACCTCGCCGTCGGCGACCTTCACGTTGTTCACGTAGGCGCCGCCCTCCTTGACCGTGCGGCGCGCCCCCGACTTGCTGGGCGCCAGACCGACCTCCACCAGCAGATCCACCAGCGGACCCAGCTCGGCGACCTGGGCGTGCGGCACCTCGGACAGCGCGGCACTCAGCGTCGCCTCGTCCAGCTCGGCCAGGTCGCCCTGCCCGAACAGCGCCTTCGACGCCGCGATGACGGCGGCGCACTGCGCACCGCCGTGCACCAGCGTGGTCAGCTCCTCGGCCAGCGCACGCTGCGCGGAGCGGGCCTGCGGCCGCTCCTCGGTCAGCTTCTCCAGCTCCTCGAGCTCCTCACGGCTCCTGAAGCTGAGGATGCGCAGGTAGCGCGAGACGTCCCGGTCGTCCACGTTCAGCCAGAACTGGTAGAACGCGTACGGCGTCGTCATCTCCGGGTCGAGCCAGACGGCGCCGCTCTCGGACTTGCCGAACTTCGTCCCGTCCGCCTTCGTCATCAGCGGCGTCGCCAGCGCGTGCACGACCGCGCCCGGCTCCAGGCGGTGGATCAGGTCGATGCCCGCGGTGAGGTTGCCCCACTGGTCGCTGCCGCCCTGCTGGAGGGTGCAGCCGTGCCGGCGGTACAGCTCCAGGAAGTCCATGCCCTGGAGCAGCTGGTAGCTGAACTCGGTGTAGCTGATGCCCTCCTGCGACTCCAGCCGCCGGGCGACCGAGTCCTTGGTGAGCATCTTGTTGACCCGGAAGTGCTTGCCGATGTCCCGCAGGAACTCGATCGCGGACATCCCCGCGGTCCAGTCCAGGTTGTTGACCATCGTCGCCGCGTTCGGGCCCTCGAAGGTGAGGAAGGGCTCGATCTGCCCGCGCAGCCGCCGCACCCAGGCGGCGATGGTCTCCGGGTCGTTCAGCGTCCGCTCGGCGGTGGGCCGCGGGTCACCGATCTGACCCGTGGCCCCGCCCACCAGCGCGAGCGGCTTCAGCCCGGCCTGCTGGAGCCGCCGCATGGTGAGCACCTGCACGAGGTGCCCCACGTGGAGGCTGGCGGCGGTCGGGTCGAAGCCGCAATAGAAGGTGACGGGACCGTCCGCGAGAGCCTTGCGCAATGCGTCCTCGTCAGTGGACTGGGCGAACAGCCCGCGCCACTTCAGCTCGTCGACGATGTCCGTCACGGTTCCGGTGCTCCTTATGCCTGGTAGAGATGTACGGGTCAGTCTAGGCGGGTCACACCCCCGGGCTGACCGAGCTCATGTTGAAGTCCGGGATGCGCAGCGCGGGCATCGCGGCCCGGGTGAACCAGTCGCCCCACTCGCGCGGCAGCGTCTTCTCCGTACGCCCCGCCTCCGAGGCCCGCGACAGCAGGTCCACCGGCGACTCGTTGAACCGGAAGTTGTTCACCTCGCCGACCACCTCGCCGTCCTCGACCAGATAGACGCCGTCCCGGGTCAGCCCGGTCAGCAGCAGCGTCGCCGGGTCCACCTCGCGGATGTACCAGAGGCAGGTCAGCAGCAGCGCCCGCCCGGTCGTCGCGGCCACCATCTCCTCCAGCGACCGCTCGCCGCCCCCGTCCAGCACCAGGTTGTCGATGCCCGGGGCGACCGGAAGGCCGGTCAGGCCCGCCGTGTGCCGGGTGGTCGTCAGCCGCTCCAGCTTTCCGTCCCGGACCCAGTCCGTCGGGGCCAGCGGCAGCCCGTTGTCGAAGACGGAACCGCTGTCGCCGGAGGAGTGCGCGATCACGAACGGGGCCGACTCCAGGCCCGGCGCGTGCGGGTCGCTGCGCAGGGTCAGCGGGAGCGGGGCGAGCGTCTCGCCCAGCCGCGTACCGCCGCCCGGAGTGGAGAACACCGTCCGGCCCTCGACGGCGTCCCGCGCGGTCGACGACCACAGCTGGTAGATCAGCAGGTCCGCGACCGCGGTCGGCGGCAGCAGCGTCTCGTACCGGCCGGCCGGCAGCTCGATGCGCCGCTCCGCCCAGCGCAGCCGCCGCGCCAGCTCCGCGTCCATCGCCGCCGGGTCGACGTCCTTGAAGTCCCGGGTCGCCCGGCCCGCCCACGCGGAGCGCGTGCGGTCCGGCGACTTCGCGTTCAGCTCCAGCGTCCCGTTCGGCTGGTCGTGGCGCAGCCGCAGCCCCGTCGACGTACCCACGTAGGTGGAGGTCAGCTCGTGGTTCGCGAACCCGTACAGCTCACGGCCCCCGGCCCGGGCGCGCGCGAAGGCCTCGCCGAGCGCCGGGGCGAAGTCCGCGAAGACCTCCGAGCCCGTCTCGGCGGGCGCGTCCGTGAAGCCGGGGGAGGAGGGCACCCCGCTCACCAGCGGCTGCGCGTCCTCGGCCGGACCCGCACCGCGTGCGGCGGCCTCGGCGGCGCGCACCAGCGGCTCCAGGTCGTCCGTGGTCACGGCGGACCGGGAGACGACACCGGAGGCCGTGCCCTTCGCCCCGTCGGCGGTCGCGATGACGGTCAGGGTCCGCCCCCGGGTCACCCCGTTCGTGGTGAGCGCGTTGCCCGCCCAGCGCAGATTGGCGGAGGACTCCTCGTCGGCGATGACCACCAGGCCGTCCGTGGTGGACAGCTCCAGCGCCCGCTCGATGATCTCGTACGGCTTGCTGACGCGGCTCATCGTCCGGCCTCCTGCGTCGTGTTAAGGATGTTGACGCCCCGGAAGAGGGCGGAGGGGCAGCCGTGCGAGACCGCCGCGACCTGGCCCGGCTGGGCCTTGCCGCAGTTGAACGCGCCGCCGAGGACGTACGTCTGGGGGCCGCCGACCTTCTCCATCGAGCCCCAGAAGTCCGTGGTCGTCGCCTGGTACGCCACATCGCGCAGCTGCCCGGCCAGCCGGCCGTTCTCGATGCGGAAGAACCGCTGCCCGGTGAACTGGAAGTTGTAGCGCTGCATGTCGATCGACCAGGACCGGTCGCCGACCACATAGATCCCGCGCTCGACCCCGCCGATCAGGTCCTCCGTGGAGAGCCCGCCCGGATCCGGCTGGAGCGACACGTTCGCCATGCGCTGCACGGGGACGTGGCCCGGCGAGTCCGCGTACGCGCAGCCGTTGGAACGGCCCAGGCCCGTCAGCTTCGCGATGCGGCGGTCCAGCTGGTAGCCGACCAGGGTGCCGTCCTTCACCAGGTCCCACGACTGCGCCTCGACGCCCTCGTCGTCGTACCCGATCGTCGCGAGCCCGTGCTCGGCGGTGCGGTCGCCCGTCACGTTCATCACGGGGGAGCCGTACGCCAGCTTGCCCAGCTGGTCGAAGGTGGCGAAGGACGTGCCCGCGTACGCCGCCTCGTAACCGAGCGCCCGGTCCAGCTCGGTGGCGTGGCCGATCGACTCATGGATGGTCAGCCACAGGTTCGACGGGTCGACGACCAGGTCGTACGCCCCCGCCTCGACGCTCGGCGCGCGCATCTTCTCCGCGAGCAGCCCGGGGATCTCCGCCAGCTCGGCGTCCCAGTCCCAGCCGGTGCCGGTCAGATACTCCCAGCCCCGGCCCGCCGGCGGCGCGATCGTCCGCATCGAGTCGAACTCACCGGTCGTGCCGTCCACCGCGACCGCGGTGAACTGCGGGTGGATCCGCACCCGTTGCTGCGTGGTGACCGTGCCCGCCGTGTCCGCGTAGAACTTGTTCTCGTGCACGGTCATCAGGGACGCGTCCACATGCGCGACGCCCTCCGCGCCCAGCAGCCGCCCGCTCCACTCGGCGAGCAGCGCCGCCTTCTCCTCGTCCGGTACGGAGAAGGGGTCGACGTCGTACGCCGAGACCCAGGTCCGCTCGCCGTGCACCGGCTCGTCGGCCAGCTCGACGCGCTCGTCGGATCCGGCGGCGGCGATGACCTTCGCCGACAGCTTGGCCATCGCGACGGCCTGCGAGGCCACCTTCGCGGCCGCGTCCATCGTCAGGTCCACGCCCGAGGCGAAGCCCCACGCGCCGCCGTGCACCACGCGCACCGCGTACCCGAGGTCCGTACTGTCCGACGCCCCGGCCGGCCGGGCGTCCCGCAGCCGCCAGGAGGCGCTACGCACCCGCTCCAGCCGGAAGTCGGCGTGGGTCGCGCCGAGCGCCCGCGCCCGGGCGAGCGCCGCGTCGGCCAGCGCGCGCGACGGCAGGGCCAGGAATGACTGATCTACCTCGTGGGGCACAGGGAGTTCCCTTCTCGATACACCACGGCAGTGAACCACGCCGGAGGGTGACCGCACCGGGGGATATCGCAGACGCGTGGGCCGACCACGCAAGCGTGCGAACTGTAGGAACCCAACAGCACCCCGGACAAGCCACTGTCAGGGCCCGATTCCTCGATCGCCGCACGGTACCGATAGGTTTTCGACGTACTACACAGCCAAGGAAAGGGTGATCCGTTGAGCCGCTCGGTTCTCGTCACCGGAGGAAACCGGGGCATCGGCCTCGCCATCGCCCGCGCCTTCGCCGACAACGGCGACCAGGTCGCGATCACCTACCGTTCCGGCGAGCCGCCCCAGGTGCTCACCGAGGCCGGGGTCCTCGCGGTCCGCTGCGACATCACGGACGCCGAGCAGGTGGAGCAGGCCTACAAGGAGATCGAGGAGAAGCACGGTCCCGTGGAGGTGCTGGTCGCCAACGCCGGTATCACCAAGGACCAGTTGCTGATGCGGATGTCGGAGGACGACTTCACCTCCGTCCTCGACACCAACCTCACCGGCACCTTCCGGGTCGTCAAGCGCGCCAACCGCGGCATGCTGCGCGCCAAGAAGGGCCGTGTCGTCCTCATCTCCTCCGTCGTCGGCCTCCTCGGCTCGGCCGGTCAGGCCAACTACGCCGCCTCCAAGGCCGGGCTCGTCGGCTTCGCCCGGTCGCTGGCCCGTGAACTCGGCTCGCGGAACATCACCTTCAACGTCGTCGCCCCCGGTTTTGTCGACACCGACATGACCCAGGCGCTCACCGAGGAGCAGCGCAAGGGCATCGTGGCCCAGGTGCCGCTCGGCCGCTACGCGCGGCCCGAGGAGATCGCCGCCGCGGTGCGCTTCCTCGCCTCCGACGACGCGTCGTACATCACTGGAGCCGTCATTCCCGTTGACGGCGGATTGGGCATGGGTCACTGATCACCATGAGCGGAATTCTCGACGGCAAGCGCATCCTCATCACCGGGGTGCTGATGGAGTCGTCCATCGCGTTCCACGCCGCGAAGGTGGCCCAGGAGCAGGGTGCCGAGGTCATCCTCACGGCCTTCCCCCGCCCCACCCTGACCGAGCGCATCGCCCGGAAGCTGCCGAAGCCGGCCAAGGTCATCGAGCTGGACGTGACCAACCAGGAGCACCTGGACCGGCTGGCCGGCCTGGTCCGCGAGGAGCTCGGCTCCCTGGACGGCGTCGTCCACTCCATCGGCTTCGCGCCGCAGGACGCGCTCGGCGGCAACTTCCTCAACACGCCGTTCGAGTCCGTCGCCACCGCGATGCACGTCTCGGCGTTCTCGCTGAAGTCGCTGGCCATGGCGTGCAAGCCGCTGATGAGCGAGGGCGGCTCGATCGTCGGTCTCACCTTCGACGCCCAGTACGCCTGGCCGCAGTACGACTGGATGGGACCGGCCAAGGCCGCGCTGGAGGCCACCTCCCGCTACCTCGCCCGTGACCTGGGCAAGGACGGGCTGCGCTGCAACCTGATCTCCGCCGGGCCGCTCCGCTCCATGGCCGCCAAGTCCATCCCGGGCTTCGAGGAGCTGGCCGACGTCTGGAACACCCGCGCTCCGCTCGCCTGGGACATGAACGACCCGGAGCCGGCCGGCCGCAGCATCGTCGCCCTGCTCTCCGACTTCTTCCCGCGCACCACGGGCGAGATCATCCACGTCGACAGCGGCGTGCACATGATGGGCGCCTGACCGCGCACCACCCCTGCGAGACGGCCCCCGGCCGCGTACCCCCGGTTCCTCCGGTGCGGTACGCGGCCGGGGGTCGTTCACGGTCCGTGGCCGCCCGCCGCCGCTCCGGTCGAAAAGTCGGGCGATCCACCGCAGAATGAGGAGGAACCGGACTTCTGGTCAGGCTGCGGGAGGGAGATCGCCGTGCGTCCCACGCGCCGCCGAACCCGTCTCCTCCTTGCCGCCCCGGTCGCCGTCGCCGCCCTCGCCGTACCCCTGGGGGTCCATGCCGCGAGAGGGGCCGATTCCGGTACGGGGGAGGCGCCCCCGAAGCCCGAACCGGCCGGCTCCGAGTGCCGTACGTCCGTCGAGGGCTCCCGGGTCGTCGCGTACTGCCACAACCCCTACCCCTCCATCGACCTCGTCCGGCTGCACACCGAATGCGACCGCTGGTGGGACGTCGACGCGGACGGCGCGGCGGTCGCGGTGGAGCCCGGCCGGACCGTACGGCTGGAGGACCGCTGCTGGAAAGAGGTCGCCACCGCCTGGGTCAGCCACCGCCCCGCCCCCGTCTGAGCGCCGCTCCGGCCGTACGCGGCCCGGGGGAGCCGCTACGCCCGGTCCGTCAGGCAGTGCAGCGCGTGGCTCGCCGCCTCGGCCGCCGCCGTCTCCGCGTCCCCGGCCCGGATCGCCTCGACCAGCCGGCCGTGGTCCATATGGTTCTCCGGCCGCAGCTCGGGGCCCACATCGCCGCGCAGATAGTCGCGCAGCAGATCCCCGAGGTCGGCGTAGAGCTCGGTCAGGACGTCGTTGTGCGAGGCCGCGACCACCGCCAGGTGCAGCGTCGCGTCCGCCGCCACGAACGCCTCCGCGTCCCCCGAGGACCAGGCCTCCTCCCGGCGCGCCATCAGCGTGTCCAGCTGCCGCAGATCCCGCTCGGTACGCCGGGTCGCCGCCAGCCGGGCCGCCGACGACTCCAGCGTCGAACGCAGCTCCGCGACATGACGGGGATCGGCGGCCGCGAACCTGCGGTGCATCACCCCGGCCAGCTCGCTCGTGGCGATCACATAGGTGCCGGAGCCCTGCCGGATGTCCAGCAGCCCGTTGTGCGCGAGAGCCCGTACGGCCTCGCGGACGGTGTTACGGGCCACGCCCAGCTGCTCGACCAGTTCGGGCTCGGTCGGAATCCGCGAGCCGACCGGCCACTCGCCCGAGGTGATCTGGTTCCGCAACTGGGCGATCACCTGGTCGGAGAGTGCCGAACGCCGTGGAGACGTCAGCGCCATGGTGCTCCTTGCTCGTGAGCTGTCAGGTCCGGGCCGGATTCTCTCAGGAAGCCGGGGAGATCAGGGGAGATCGGCCGACGGAACGGATCCGGGAGGGATCCGGAACGGATTGGACAATCAATCATCCCATGATTCTATGATGGCTCCATGCCGGACGACGAAACGCAGACCCCGACCCTGAACCGCGGCACCGCCGCGCGCCCGCCCCACGACACCCGGGCCCCGCTGCTCCCCGGTACGGCCGAGGCCCCCGCGCCCTGGCTGCTGCGCCTCATCGCCGTGGGACTCGTCCTGGCCGCACTCAACCTCCGCCCCGCCATCACCAGCCTCGGCGCCCTCCTCGAAGAGGTCCGCGAGGGACTGCACATGAGCGGGAGCGTGGCCGGCGTCCTCACCTCCGTACCGCCGCTCTGCTTCGCGGTCTTCGGGGTCATGGCGCCGCGCCTGGCCCGCCGCTTCGGCGCGGGCGCCGTCGTCTGCGCGGGCATGGCCGCCATCGCGGCCGGCCTGCTGATCCGCCCGTACATCGGCTCCACCGCCGGCTTCCTGGCCGCCAGCGCGCTGGCCCTGATGGGCATCGCCGTCAGCAACATCCTGATGCCGGTGATCGTCAAGCGCTGGTTCCCCGACCGCGTCGGCACCATGACCGGCCTCTACTCCATGGCCCTGGCCCTCGGCACCGCCCTGGCCGCCGCCGTCACCGTCCCCGTCACCGGGGCGCTGGGCGGCGACTGGCGGACGGGGCTCGTCGTCTGGGCCGTGCTCGCCGCCGTCGCGGTGCTGCCCTGGATCGTCCTCGTACGCGACCGCACCCCGGCCCCCGGCCAGCCGGCCCCGGGCCCGGCGACCGCGCACGCCGCCGGGGCGCCGGCCCTCCGGATCACCCGCAGCCGCACCGCTTGGAGCCTCGCCTGCTTCTTCGGGCTCCAGGCCACGGCCGCGTACATCACCATGGGCTGGATGCCGCAGATCTTCCGCGACGCCGGGGTCTCCGCCGGCACCGCCGGACTCCTGCTCGCGGTCACCATGGCGATGGGCGTCCCGCTCGCCTTCGTCATCCCCCGGGTCGCCTCCCGGCTCAAGCAGCAGGGTCCCATCGTCGTCGTCCTCGGCCTCTGCGGCCTGATCGGCTACAGCGGCCTCTACCTCGCCCCCGCCGCCGGCGCCTGGGCCTGGGCCCTGCTCCTCGGCGTGGCCAACTGCGCCTTCCCGCTCGCCCTCACCATGATCGGCATGCGGACCCGGTCCGGCGCGGGCGTCGTCCGGCTCTCCGCCTTCGCCCAGTCCACCGGCTACCTGCTCTCGATCCCCGGCCCGCTGCTCGTCGGCGTGCTCTACCAACACAGCGGCGGCTGGGGGCTGCCGATCGCCCTGATGGCGGGCCTCATGATTCCCCAGATGGTGGCCGGGGTCCTCGCGGGCCGGGACCGGACGATCGAGGACGAATGCTGAGATGCGACACTGACGTCATGCCAGTGCTCGATCCGAATCCCCAGAACGGCCAGAAGAAGCTTCTCCTCGTGTTCGGGGCGATGCTCCTCATCACCGTCGTCATCGGTGTGATCGCCACGATCGCCTCGCCCTGACCCTCGAGGACCCGTCGGGCCCCGTAGGGGTGGGGCTAGCACCACCTTCCCCTAGGGGGCCAGGGTCAGGGTGAAGTGGGTGGGTCACCGGATGGGACCGGCCGCCCCCACTCCGTAGGTTCTTCGGTAACGACCGAAGACCCAACGGAGGCGGACATGTCGGCACCGGCGCACACCAGGTCCCACCGACCGGCCGCGGACGGCGTCGAGGTCCGGCTGCCCTGGTGGGCCGTCGCTCTGCCCGCCGTCGCGTTCGCCGCTCTGCTGCTGATGATCCTCAGCCCCGGACAGGCCCACGCCGCCACCGGCGACCCCGTACTCGGACAGCTGATCGAACGCGCCCTCCAGCTGTTGTCCCGCTGAGGCGAAGCCGTCCCGGACCAGCGCGCCAACTCCCCGGACGAGCACGTCAACACCCTGCGCCCGAGGCCGCATTTCATGCGAAGCTGAGGTGTATGAGCGTCGAGACACCTCGCAGGATCGTCCTTCTCCGGCATGCCAAGGCGGAATGGTCACAGGCTTCCGATCATGAGCGCCCGCTGGCCGAGCGCGGCCGCAAGGACGCGCCCGTGGCCGGCCGCAGGCTCGCCGATTCCGGCATCGATTTCGATCTGGCCCTCTGCTCCAGTGCCGCCAGGACGCGGGAGACCTGGAAGCTGGCGGTCCATGAATTCTCCCGGCGACCCCGGACCGTCTATGAGGAGAGGCTGTACGAGGCCTCCCTCGGCGAACTGATCGCCCTGTTCAACGAGACCCCGGACGAGGTGCGCAACCTCCTGGTCATCGGCCACAACCCCGGGATGCACGGGGCCGCCGACGCCCTCTCCGGCTCGGCCGAGGGCGACGCCCTGGCCCGGATGACCCGGGACGGCTTCCCCACGGCCGCCTACGCCGTGGTGGAGTTCCCCGGCTCCTGGAAGAGCGTGGAGCATGGGGCGGGCAAGCTCACCGAGTACTGGACGCCGAACGACTGAGCGGCCTCCCCTGCCGCCGACCGGATGAACGCGCAGGGCCCCGGCACATCCGCTGTGCCGGGGCCCTCCCGCGTACGTCCACGAAACCGGCCGGTCGGCCCGGGGGGTGATCAGTCGACGAGACCGTCCGCGGCCTCGACCTCTTCGCGGGTGATGCCGAGCAGATAGAGCACGGTGTCCAGGAACGGCACGTTCACCGCGGTGTGCGCCGCCTCGCGGACCATCGGCTTGGCGTTGAACGCGACGCCGAGCCCGGCGGTGTTCAGCATGTCGAGGTCGTTCGCCCCGTCCCCGATCGCCACCGTCTGGGCCAGCGGCACCCCCGCCTGCTCGGCGAAGCTCCGCAGCAGCCGTGCCTTGCCCGCCCGGTCCACCACCTCGCCGACGACCCGGCCGGTGAACCTGCCGTCCACCACCTCCAGGGTGTTGGCCGAGGCGAAATCGAGCCCGAGCTCCTCCTTCAGGCCGTCCGTGACCTGGGTGAAGCCGCCGGAGACGACGCCGACCTGGTAGCCGAGCCGCTTCAGCGTACGGATCAGGGTGCGGGCGCCGGGGGTGAGCCGTACCTCGGCGCGGACCTTCTCCACCACCGAGGCGTCAAGCCCGGCCAGCAGTGAGACCCGGGCGTGCAGCGACTGTTCGAAGTCCAGCTCGCCGCGCATCGCCTGCTCGGTCACCTCGGCGACCTCGGCCTCGCAGCCCGCGTGCGCCGCGAAGAGCTCGATCACCTCGTCCTGGATCAGTGTGGAGTCGACGTCCATGACCACCAGCCGCTGGGCCCGCCGGCTCAGCCCGGCCGAGACCACCGCGACGTCCACGCCGATCTCCGCGGCCTCGGTGGCCAGCGCGGTCCGCAGCTCGGCGGTCCCGGTCCCCGACACCGCGAACTCGACGGCGGTGACCGGATACTTCGCCAGTCGGAAGACGCGGTCGATGTTCCCGCCGGTCGAGGTGATGGTGGCCGCTATGGCGGCGGTCGACTCCGCGGTGAGCGGGTGCCCCAGCACCGTCACATGGGAACGGCCGTCACCGCGGGGGCGGTTGTCGCCGATGCCGGAGATGATCTCGGCCTGCAGCTTCAGGGAGTCGGCCCAGCTGTGCACGGTCGCCCGCAGATCGCCCTCGGTCGTTCCTCCCGCGGTGGGCGCGGTGACCAGGGCGCACAGCACGATGCGCCCCCGGGTGACGACCTGCTCGATGTCCACGACGTCGACCGCGTACGCGGCGAGGGTGTCGAAGAGCCCGGCGGTGATGCCCGGACGGTCCTTGCCGAAGATCTTGACGAGAAGCGTGGGTGCGTCGCCGCCCGGAGGGGGCCCGTCACTGGATGCGTCGCCCGACCCGTCGACCCGACGGGGCTCAGGCGGCTCAGAAGGCTCAGAGGGCTCAGGAGACGAGGGGGGCTGAGGTGGCTGAGATGCGCTCATGGTGCTCCCACCGTATCGGTCCCGCCGCCTCCTCCGGCCGCCCGTCCCGAGTGCCGGACGGTATCGGCCCGGCACCGGCCCCGGTGCCGCCCAGGCGATGCCCGCGGCGATGCCCGCGGCGCCGGGCGGCGGGCCCGGGCCCGGGTGGGCGATGAGCCGCGGATCTGGCCGGTACGGGTCTTGCGCCCGGCCGCGCCGGGTGTCCTGTATCTGACGTTATGAAGTCGCTGAACATTCTCTGGCCGGTAATCAGCTCTTCATCCGGACTTCTTCCGTTCCGCTCCCGTTTCACCCCCCGGTTTCGGGGTGTTCGCGCAGGTCTCCGCGCGCTCTTCACCCGCCCGACTTTCCGATCGGGGACTGCTCCTGGAATAGTTCCCCACGATGTTCAGCATCCCTAGACTCCCTGCGACGGGGGTAACACGGGGGACAACTAGTGGGGCGCGGAGTGCCGGAACTCGTACTGGAATTGAATGGCAGCACCTGGACGCTCGATCCGTCCAGGTCGTACACCCTTGGACGTGATCCACAGGGCGACCTGATGATCGACGACGCCAGAGTGTCGTGGCGGCATGCCACGATCAGCTGGAACGGCCGGAGTTGGTCCATCGAGGACCACGGCAGCACCAACGGCACCTATGTGCAGGGCCGACGGATCCAGCAGGTGGAGATCGGCCCCGGCTCGGTACTGCACCTGGGCAACGCCACCGACGGGCCCCGGGTGAGCCTCGGCCCCGCCGCCCAGCAGGCTCCGGTGCAGCAGCCCCATCAGCAGCCCCAGGGCGGCGGCGCGGGCTGGCACGGACAGCAGGCGCCCGCGCACCAGGCCCCGGCGCAGCACCAGGCGCCTGCCCAGCAGCAGGCCTGGCAGCAGCCGCAGGCCCCGTACCAGCAGGCGCCCCAGCAGCAGGCCCCGCACCAGGTGCCCCAGCAGCAGGCCCCGCATCAGCAGGTGCCGCACCAGCAGGGCCCCGGGCATCCGGCCGGCCCGGGACAGGGCGGTGCCGCGGGGGCGCCGCCGGTCTACGGCGACCGCAGCCCGACGACGTTCCACCAGCTGGACCTCGGCCGGGTCATGCGCATCGGTCGTGCGCTGGAGAACGAACTGGTCGTCTCCGACCTCCAGGTCTCCCGCAACCACGCCGAGTTCCACGCGACGCCCGACGGCCGCTTCGAGATCCGCGACCTCGGCTCGCACAACGGCACGTACGTCAACGGTCTGCCGCTCCACAAGTCCGGCTCGGCCCTCATCGGCCCGAACGACATCGTCGGCGTCGGTCACTCGACGTTCCGGCTGGTCGGCGACCGGCTGGAAGAGTTCGTCGACACCGGTGAGGTCTCCTTCTCCGCCCGCCACCTCACGGTGACGGTCGACGGCGGGAAGCAGATCCTCAAGGACGTCTCCTTCGGCGTCCCGGAGAAGTCGCTGATCGCGGTCATCGGCCCGTCCGGTTCCGGAAAGTCCACCCTGCTCAAGGCGCTCACCGGCTACCGGCCCGCCAACCAGGGTGACGTCCTCTACGACAACCGAAACCTGTACAAGCAGTTCGCCGAGCTGCGCCAGCGCATCGGTCTGGTCCCGCAGGACGACATCCTGCACAAGGAACTGACCGTCACCAAGGCCCTCAAGTACGCGGCCAAGCTCCGCTTCCCCGCGGACACCACCGAGGCCGAGCGCCAGTCCCGGATCACCGAGGTCCTCGCCGAGCTCAAGCTCGACATCCACAAGGACAAGAAGATCACCTCGCTCTCCGGCGGCCAGCGCAAGCGCGTCTCGGTCGCCCTGGAGCTGCTCACCAAGCCCTCGCTGATCTTCCTGGACGAGCCGACCTCCGGCCTTGACCCGGGCATGGACCGCGATGTCATGCAGCTGCTGCGCGGCCTCGCCGACGACGGCCGCACGGTGCTCGTGGTCACGCACTCGGTCGCCGAGCTGGCGATCTGCGACAAGCTCCTCGTGATGGCGCCCGGCGGTGCCGTCGCCTACTTCGGTCCGCCGGAGGAAGCGCTGAACTTCTTCGGCTACACCAGCTGGGCCGACGTCTTCTCCGCCTTCGAGAACTACCGCGACTACGACTGGGCGGGCCGCTGGCGCGGTTCGCAGCACTACCAGATGTACGCGGCCGACATCGACGCGGTCGCGGCCCAGCCGGTCAACATGCCGCCCCCGCAGCAGATGCGCCCGCCGAAGCCGCAGACCTGGGGCTCGCAGCTGTGGACCCTGGTGCGCAGGTACGTCTCCGTCATCGCATCCGACAAGGCGTTCCTCGGCCTGATGGTGGCGCTGCCCGCGGTGATCGGTGTGCTGAGCGCGGTCATTCCGGCGGAATTCGGGCTGGCCGCGCCCACCCCGCCGACCCAGTTCAACGGGAAAGCCGGAATGATCCTGCTGATCCTCGCGGTCGGCATCTGCTTGGCCGCCTCGGCCAGCTCCGTACGGGAACTGATCAAGGAACGCGTCATCTACGAACGGGAACGGGCCACCGGCCTCTCCCGCTCGGCCTACCTGGCGTCCAAGGTGATCGTGCTCGGCGTGATCACCGCGCTCCAGAGCATCATCCTCTGCGCCATCTGCTTCGCCGCCCGTGACCTGCCGGACGAGGGCCTGTTCATGCCCCCGGCCGTCGAGATCTGCCTCTCCATCGTGGCGCTCGGATTCACCTCGATGATGTTCGGCCTGATGATCTCCGCGCTGGTCAAGACCTCCGAGATGACCATGCCGCTGCTGGTGATGTTCGCGATCGTCCAGCTGGTGTTCACCGGAGTCCTCTTCCAGGTGTACGGGACGGCCGGCCTGGAGCAGCTCACCTGGCTGATGCCGTCGCGCTGGGGGGTGGCCGCGGCCGGCTCCACGCTGGACCTGGCCAACCTGATGCCGCCGTGGGACCCGAAGAACCCGACCGACCTGGACCCGCTCTGGGAGGCCTCGGCGACCCAGTGGGGGATCAACATCCTCGTGCTGCTGGTGATCGGCCTCATCTGCGCCGTCGCGGTCTCGCGCCTGCTGCGCCGCCACGAGCCCGAGGTCATGCGCAAGTAGGGCAGGCTTGTACGGAACGACGCCGGAGGCCGGCACCCCCGCGGGGGTGCCGGCCTCCGGCGTGTGTCCTGTGTACGGCTGTGCTCGGCTGTGCGGCCGGGCTCAGTACGCGCTGTTCACGTTGTCCATGGAGCCGTAGCGGTCGGCCGCGTAGTTGCAGGCGGCGACGATGTTGGCGACCGGGTCGTACAGGTCCTTCTTGGTGCCCGCCACGTGGTAGCGGTCGAAGGTCGGCTGGATCACCTGGAGCAGGCCCTTGGACGGGATGCCGTTCCGGGCGTTGATGTCCCAGTTGTTGATGGCCCAGCGGTTACCGCTGGACTCCCGGATGATGTTGCGGTGGATCCCGTCGTACGAGCCCGGGATGCCTTCCTTCTTCATGATCGACATGGCCTCGCGGATCCAGCCGTCCAGGTTGTTGGCGTAGACGGGCTTGCGCGCGGTGGAGCGGTTGGCCTTCTCGGTCGCGCGCTTCTTCGCGTCCGCCTTGGCCTTGGCGGCCTTCTCGGCCTTGTCCTTGGCGTCGGCGGCGGCCTTGGCCTTCGCCTCGGACGCGGCCTTGGCCTTCGCGGCGGCGGCCTTGGTCTCGGCAGCGGCCTTCGCCTTCGCGGCGTCGGCGGCCTTCACCAGCTTCTCGGCGGTGGAGTGCTGCTCGATCATGCTGTTCTGCACGGTCTTGGCCTGGGCGGAGCCGGCGGCGGCGGTGAAGGCCACGGGCGCGGCGGCGGCCGCCGCCTGCGGGGCGATCTCGGCCTCGGCGTTCGACGGGACGAGCGAGAAGGTCAGGGCGGCGACGCCAAGGGCCGACACACCGGCCACAGTGATCTTCTGGACCTTGTTCAGACGACGGACACGACTGGGGATGCGAGTCGCAGACATGTAGGGCTACCTCTTCGAATGCTCAGGGTGTCCTCACGGAGGACGAGACCGGAGGCGGTGTTGTGTACCTCCGTCGGGGACGAGAGCAATTCTTAGCGGCAGCAAAATGCCGTGGCAAAGGTGTGACGTACGAAGCCGGGTAGTGGAAGAGGGTCCCGTTAGTCCGAAATGACCTCTACCCAGGCCTGTTCAAATCGCCCTTATGGGTCCACTAGGGACGTTCGTAAGTGACGTGGGCCCTATGCCTGGGCTCACATCGGCGACGTAACAGTCTCACCACTAGTTGCTGAAGCAATCCGGAGCGTTACGTTCCTCATCCGGCAGGATGAGGTGGACGTCCCCGAACTCGTGCCAGAGGTACCGCTCCCGCAGCGCCGCCTCGTACCCGCGGCGCAGCGCCTCGCGCCCCGCCACCGCCTCCAGCATCAGCAGATGCGAGGCCTCCGGTTCGTGCAGCCCGGTCAGCAGCCCGTCCACCACCCGCACGCCCCGCCGGGGCGTCACCACCAGATCCGTCCACCCCGCCGCCGGCCGCACCACCCCGTCCGCCCCCGCCGCCGACTCCAGCGCCCGCACGGCCGTCGTCCCCACCGCGATCACCCGCCCGCCCGCCGCGGGGTCCTCGCCCCGCGCCGCCCGTACGGCGTTCACCAGCCACGCCGTCGCCGCCGGCACCGCGAACCGCTCCGGGTACGGCGGCTCGTGCGCCTCCGCCGAGGCCACCCCCGTATGCAGGGACAGCGGAGCGAACAGCACCCCCGGCGCACGAGCTCCGCCACCAGCGCGGCGGTGAAGGGCCGCGCGGCACTCGGCATCTCCGCCGAACCGCTCCCGTCCGGTGAGGGCGCCGCGAACACCGTCCGGTACGCCGACAGCGGCTGATCCCGATCCGTGTACCCGTACCGGATCGGCCGCCCGTACCGCCGCAACAGCTCCGGCACCGGCTCCGGCACCCGCGCCCACCACAGCCGGGCCCCCGCCGCGGGCCCCAGCGGCTCCTCCAGCACCAGGGCGTTCCCGCCCGGCAGCCGCACCACCGCCCCCACCGGACCACCCGGCCGCGGCCCGGTGACTCCCGCCCCGACTGGCCCGGTGACTCCCGCCCGGTCCGGCCCGGTGACTCCCGCCCGGCCGGGAGCCCGCAGCTCCACCGCCCACCGCCCGTCCGCACCCCGCGTCGAGAAGTGCACGACGACCCGCTCACCGCCCATCCGCCCGTTCACCGCGGCGGGCAACGTCATGGACGTGTTCACCACCAGCACGTCCCCGCGCCGCAGCTGCCCGGGCAGCTCCCGGAACGCATGGTGCGAGACGGCACGCCCCCGCGACACCAGCAGCCGTACGTCGTCCCGCCCCGCACCCCGCTGCTCGGCCGGCACCCGGGCCGACAGGACATCGGGCACCCGCAACGCCTCCAGGGGCCTTGGGCCACCGGGGCCGGACCTGGCCTCGGTGCTGGCCCCGGTCCCGGTCCCGGCCTCGGTCCCGGCCTCGGGGTCGGTTCCGGCCCCGGAACCGACCCATCGACGCGCGGCCCCGTCGGCCGGGCGCTCGTCGTCCCGGTGCTCGTCGGTCCGGCCCGGACCGCCCGGGCCCGGAGCGGACAGGGCGGCCCCGCCGGGCCCCCGCCCCCGCGCGGTCACCGCGGACCCCCGTCCGGCCCCGCCGCCCCCTCCAGCAGGGCCGGGGCGGCGAACCGTCCACTCGCCGGCCGCTCCCGCACCAGCCGCAGGAACGCGGGCGCCACGCTCTCCGGCGACGGCCGGGGCTCGTCCGCATCCTCCGGGACCGCCGCGGCGTACAGGTCCGTCGCCATGTCACCCGGGTCGACGGCCCACACCCGCAGCCCCGGCTCCTCCTCGCCCAGCACCGCCGCCAGCTGGTCCAGCGCCGCCTTCGACGCCCCGTAACCGCCCCACGTCGGGTACGGCTCCGCCGATGCGTCCGAGCTGATCACCACCACCGCCCCCGCCCCCGAGGCCCGCAACGACGGCAACGCCTCCTGTACGAGACCGAGCGCCGCCACCACATTCGTCTCCAGCGCCCGCCGCAGCCCCTCCAGCGGCAACGCGTCCAGCCGGACCAGCGGCTCCGCGCCCAGCACGCTCGCGTTGCTCACCAACAGGTCGAGACCGCCCAGCGCCCCGGCGGCAGCCACCAGCTCCGCCCGATGCGCCGCGTCCGTGACGTCCCCCGGCACCGCCACCACCCGCGTCCCGTACCGCCCGCGCAGCTCCCGCGCGGTGTCCTCCAGCACTCCGGCGGTCCGGGCGTCCAGCACCAGGTCCCACCCCTGCCCGGCCAGCGCCCCCGCCAGCGCGCGCCCCAGCCCCTTCGAACCACCCGTGATCATCGCGACCGGCATGACGACCGTCCCCTTCGTACCCTCGGCTTCGTACCCTCGGCGTTCCACCGGGAGGCCCCGGTGGACCCAACGTAGGAAGCCCGGACCGCACCGCGCCTCGCCCGGGAGCCGCACCCGTACCCGGCACTTCGACGTAGGTCCCGAGCAGTCCTACGACCTCCGGCCGAGAGACCCGCCGACCGGATCTAGGCCCCCACCCGCCCAACACCGCCCCCGGCCCGATACGGCCGTGCCGTCCCCGCCAGTACGGTGATCCCATGAGTCATCGCCCACCGTCGGGCCTCGCCGCAGTGAGTGCCGCGCTGCTCGCCATGAGCCGGCACCTCGAAGTGGGCGACGTCCTGAAGACGATCGTCGCCTCCGCCCGCGAGCTGCTCGACGCCCAGTACGCGGCCCTCGGCGTCCCGGACGACCACGGCGGCTTCGCCCAGTTCGTGGTCGACGGGGTCAGCGACGAACAGTGGAAGGCCATCGGCCCGCTGCCCCGCCAGCACGGCATCCTCGCCGCGATGCTGCACGAGGCGAAGCCCGAACGGCTCGCCGACGTCCGCGAGGACCCCCGCTTCGGGGGCTGGCCGGACGCCCACCCCGACATGTCCGACTTCCTCGGCCTGCCCATCACGGACGGCGACGAGATCATCGGGGCCCTGTTCCTCGCCAACAAGATGTGCCCCAAGCCCGAGGGCGGCTGCGGCTTCACCGCCGAGGACGAGGAACTGCTCCAGATCCTCGCCCAGCACGCCGCCATCGCGCTCACCAACGCCCGCCTCTACGAACGCAGCCGCGAGCTGACCATCGCCGAGGAACGCTCCCGCCTGGCCCACGAGCTGCACGACGCGGTCAGCCAGAAGCTGTTCTCGCTCCGCCTCACCGCCCAGGCCGCCACCGCCCTCGTCGACCGCGATCCCGCCCGTGCCAAGGGCGAACTCCAGCAGGTCGCCGCGCTCGCCGCCGAAGCGGTCGACGAACTGCGGGCCGCCGTCGTGGAGCTGCGCCCGGCCGCCCTCGACGAGGACGGGCTGATCGCCACCCTCCGTACCCAGATCCAGGTCCTGGACCGGGCGCACACCGCCGAGGTCGCCTTCGAGAGCTGCGGAGTGCGCGCGCTGCCCGCCGCCCAGGAGGAGGCGCTGCTCCGGGTCGCCCAGGAGGCCCTGCACAACGCCCTGCGCCACTCCGGGGCGGAGCGTGTGAGCGTCACCCTGGCCCGGCGCGGCGCCGCCACCGTCCTGCGCGTCACCGACGACGGGGGCGGCTTCGACCCCACCGCCGTCCGGCGGGCGGGCCGCCACCTCGGCCTCGTCTCCATGCGCCACCGGGCGAACAGCGTCGGCGGCCGACTCACCGTTGACTCGGAGCCCGGCAAGGGCGCCACGATCGAGATGGAGGTCCCCGGTGGCTGACAAGATCATCAGGGTGCTGCTGGTCGACGACCATCAGGTGGTCCGCCGCGGACTGCGTACGTTCCTGGAGATCCAGGAGGACATAGAGGTCGTCGGCGAGGCGTCCGACGGCGCGGAGGGCGTGGCCCGGACCGAGGAGCTCCGCCCCGACGTCGTGCTGATGGACATCAAGATGCCCGGCACCGACGGCATCGAGGCCCTGCGCCGCCTGCGCGAGCTCGACAATCCCGCGAAGGTCCTCATCGTCACCAGCTTCACCGAACAGCGCACGGTGGTCCCCGCCCTGCGCGCCGGAGCCTCCGGTTACGTCTACAAGGACGTCGACCCGGACGCCCTGGCCGGCGCGATCCGCTCGGTGCACGCCGGACACGTCCTGCTCCAGCCGGAGGTCGCGGGCGCGCTGCTGGCCCAGGAGGACGCGGGCACCGGCACGGGCCGGGGGAGCACGCTCACCGAGCGGGAACGAGAAGTGCTCGGCCTCATCGCCGACGGCCGTTCCAACCGGGAGATCGCCCGCGCTCTCGTCCTTTCGGAGAAGACGGTCAAGACCCATGTCTCGAACATCCTGATGAAGCTCGACCTGTCCGACCGGACCCAGGCCGCGCTCTGGGCGGTACGTCACGGAGCGGCGGGCTGACGGCGGGGCCCGCTGCACCGCGGCGGGTTCCCGTCCGGACCGAGATTCATACTGTCGGGTGTATGTCACCCGTACGGCGCATCCTTCCGGACCGCACGGCGTTCTCCAGGGCGTGCTGCGGCGGCTCGCCGCAGCCTCTCTAGGAGGATCCTGAAGTGAAGAACCTGAAGAAGGCCGCCGCCGTCACCATGATCGCGGGCGGCCTCATCGCCGCCGGTGCCGGAGCCGCCTCCGCCACCGGCCACAGCGGCGCCGGCGCCGAGGGCCTGGCCACCCACTCCCCGGGCGTCGCCAGCGGCAACCTCGTACAGGTTCCCGTCGCCGTCCCGGTGAACGTGGTCGGCAACACGGTCAACGTGGTGGGCCTGCTCAACCCGGCCTTCGGCAACCTCGGCCTCAACCACTGACCCCAGCCCCACCCGAAAGCCGGACGGCGCCTCCCATCCCCAAGGCCCCGCCCGGCTTTCGCGCACCCTCGCTCCAGCCCGCCGGGGGATCCCCTCCCCGACTCGCCCGGGGATCCCCTTCCCATCCGTCCGGCGCAACTTCCAGCCCGTCCGGCGTTTGAGGACGGAACCCAGGCCACGGGGACCCCGAGCCCAACGGACCCGTCCCCGGGGAGCCCCTGCTCCAGCCCGCCCGGCGCCCCACCCAGCCCGTCCGGCGCTTGAGGACGGACCCCTCGACCACGGGGACCCCGAGCCCACCAGGCCCCCTGCCCAGGGGCCCCAGCCCGTCCGGCGCTTGAGGACAAAAGGCCCGCGGGCCTACCGCCGAACCTCCCCGCCCTCCACATACGCGTTGTACGCCGCCACCAACGCCCGCCGAGCCACCCGCTCCACCGGCCGCAACGCCTCCCCCCGCGCCGCGATCTCCGACGCGCTCACCGCACCGCCGTGCCCGTTCTCGTACGCCACCGAGACCAGCAGCCCCACCCGCTGCGCCATCTCCAGCACCCGCACCGCCCGCGGCGGATACCCGGGCGCCAGCACCTCGCGCCCCCGACTCCGCTCCGCCCGCGCCCGGTACGCGTCCACCGCCGCCTCCGCCACCGGCCCGGAACCGGCCACGTCCAGCCGCGACAGCACCGCCGTCGCATCCCGCAACGCCTCCGCCAGCTCCCGCTCCGCCTCGCCCAGCGACGGCACATCCGCGGGCGGCGCCTCCCGTACCGGCAGCACCCGCCACACCACCTCGATGTGCAGATCCCCCTCCGGCCCCGCCTCGCTCACCTCGGGCACCAGTCCGTACGGCACCCCGTACGCGACCACCGCCTCCTCCGCCTCCAGTGCCCGCGCGTTGAAATCGGGCGGCCCGCTCAGCCCCAGCGGATGCCCCGGCACCGGCAGCGCCACCCGGAAACCGGTCGCCCCCAACCCCCTCAGCCGGCCGAGCGCCAGCGTGAGCCCGACCGGCCCCGCCTCACCCGGCAGCCCCTCGACGCGGTGCACCGCGTCCTGTCCGACAATCGCGAGGGCCGCCTCGTCCGGCGAGACGAGTCCCGCCAGAAGAGCGTTTCCCCAAGCGGCCAACAACCCTGAACGTGGTTCGACAAGCATGCCGACAGCCTAGGCAACGGCCGGGGAACGGCCCTCACGCCTGAAGCACTCGCCCGGTGGCGTAGGTTTTCCCTTGGGAGCCGTGCCCACCGGCACGCGACGATCGACGAGACTGCTTGGGGAGACAACGCGCCATGAGCGATGTACTGGAGCTGGTGGACGTATCCGTGGTCCGCGACGGACGCGCTCTGGTGGACGATGTCTCCTGGTCGGTCAAGGAGGGGGAGCGCTGGGTCATCCTGGGCCCCAACGGCGCCGGCAAGACGACCCTCCTCAACCTCGCGTCCAGCTACCTCTTCCCCAGCAAGGGAACGGCCACGGTCCTCGGTGAGCAACTCGGCGGCGTCGGCACCGACGTCTTCGAACTCCGCCCCCGCATCGGCATGGCGGGCGTCGCGATGGCCGACAAGCTGCCCAAGCGCCAGACGGTGCTGCAGACGGTCCTCACCGCCGCGTACGGCATGACCGCCACCTGGCACGAGAACTACGAAGCCGTCGACGAGGAGCGCGCCCGCGCCTTCCTCGACCGCCTCGGCATGACCGAGTACCTGGACCGCAAGTTCGGCACGCTCTCCGAAGGAGAGCGCAAGCGCACGCTCATCGCCCGCGCCATGATGACCGACCCCGAACTGCTGCTCCTGGACGAGCCCGCCGCCGGACTCGACCTCGGCGGGCGCGAGGACCTCGTCCGCCGCCTCGGCCGCCTCGCCCGCGACCCGTTCGCCCCCTCCATGATCATGGTGACCCACCATGTCGAGGAGATCGCGCCCGGGTTCACCCACGTCCTGATGATCCGCCAGGGCAAGATCCTCGCGGCCGGCCCCATGGAGACCGAGCTCAGCTCCCGTAACCTCTCCCTCTGCTTCGGCCTGCCGCTCATCGTCGAGCACACCGGCGACCGCTACACCGCACACGGCCTGCCGCTGTCCTGACGTCCCGGCCTGACGTCCCGGCCTGACGTCCCGGCCGGACGTCCCGGCCGGATGTCCGGCTGCCACCGGGACCGACAGAGCGCCGCAACGTAACCTCGCCCCCGATCCGCAAGCCGTTCCCCGCAGTTGGCCACCCGTGCGCCCTGTCGGTGACGCACCGACAGTCCTACGATGACCATGTGGACATCGACGCATGGGTGTGGTGGCTGATCGGCGCGGTGGGACTGGGCATCCCCCTCGTCCTGACCGCGATGCCCGAATTCGGGATGTTCGCCGTCGGGGCGGTGGCCGCGTCGGCCGTCGCCGCCCTCGGCGGCGGAATCGTCGCCCAGGTGCTGGTCTTCGTCGCCGTCTCGGTCGCACTGATCGCCGTCGTGCGCCCGATCGCCGCCAGACACCGGGCCGGACAGACCGGGCACGCCAGCGGCATCGATGCCCTGAAAGGCCGTCAAGCGGTCGTTCTGGAACGGGTATCGACCTCCGGCGGCCGCATCAAGCTCGCCGGCGAAATCTGGTCCGCCCGCTCGCTCGACGCCGGCCAGGTCTTCGAACCCGGCAGCCAGGTCGATGTCGTGGACATCGACGGAGCGACGGCCGTCGTCATGTGACCGAAGCGTGCACGAGGCGGGCCGCGGTCTGCCAGACTCGAAGTCGATCATGCCGATCATGCCGATCACTGATCACCGCGATCCACCGGCCAACCGAAGGACACGAGAGACACGATGCAACCGATCATCATCGTTCTGATCATCCTGGTGGTGCTCGTCTTCATCGCCCTGATCAAGACGATTCAGGTCATCCCGCAGGCCAGCGCCGCCATCGTGGAGCGGTTCGGCCGCTACACCCGCACCCTGAACGCGGGCCTGAACATCGTCGTCCCGTTCATCGACTCGATCCGCAACCGGATCGACCTCCGTGAACAGGTGGTGCCCTTCCCGCCGCAGCCGGTGATCACCCAGGACAACCTGGTCGTCAATATCGACACCGTCATCTACTACCAGGTGACCGACGCCCGCGCCGCGACCTACGAAGTCGCCAGCTACATCCAGGCGATCGAGCAGCTCACCGTCACCACCCTCCGCAACATCATCGGCGGCATGGACCTGGAGCGGACCCTCACCTCCCGCGAGGAGATCAACGCGGCCCTGCGCGGCGTCCTCGACGAGGCGACCGGCAAGTGGGGCATCCGCGTCAATCGCGTCGAGCTCAAGGCGATCGAGCCGCCGACCTCCATCCAGGACTCGATGGAGAAGCAGATGCGCGCCGACCGCGACAAGCGCGCCGCGATCCTCACCGCCGAGGGCATCCGGCAGTCCCAGATCCTCACCGCCGAGGGCGAGAAGCAGTCCGCGATCCTGCGCGCCGAGGGTGAGGCCAAGGCCGCCGCCCTGCGCGCCGAAGGCGAAGCCCAGGCCGTCCGCACGGTCTTCGAGGCCATCCACGCCGGAGACCCGGACCAGAAGCTCCTCTCGTACCAGTACCTCCAGATGCTCCCGAAGATCGCCGAGGGCGACGCCAACAAGCTCTGGATCGTGCCCAGCGAGATCGGCGACGCCCTCAAGGGCCTCAGCGGAGCCTTCGGCAACCTCGGCGGCGGCATGCCCGGCTTCAACACCGGTGGCAACGGCGGCAATGGAAACAACGGAGGCAATGGCAACGGCGGAAACGGCCACGGCTCCATCCCCGCGCCCGCGGTGGAACGACGCGAGGAACCCCCCGTCTCCTGACCCCGGAACCCTTCGTGCATGATCAGTGAGGCCCCTCGACCTTCATGGCGGGGAGGCATCACTGACCACCGAAGGAGATGGCCTTGTCCATCTGGGAAATACTCGCCGTCTTCGCGGCCGGAGTCGGAGCCGGCACGATCAACACGATCGTCGGCTCGGGCACCCTGATCACCTTCCCCGTCCTGCTCGCCACCGGCCTCCCCCCGGTCACGGCGACCGTGTCCAACGCGCTGGGCCTCATCCCCGGCTCCATCAGCGGAGCCATCGGCTACCGCAAGGAGCTGGCAGGCCAGCGCCGCCGCATCCTCAAACTGAGCATCGGAGCCGCCATCGGCGGCCTCACGGGAGCCACCCTCCTGCTCGCCCTGCCCTCCACGGCCTTCGAGACGATCGTCCCGGTCCTGGTCGCCCTGGCGCTCGTCCTGGTGATCCTGCAACCACGCATCAGCAAAGCCGTCCAGCGCCGCCGTGAACACACCGGCACCCCGCCCCGCGCCGACGGCGGCCCGCTCCTCTTCACCGGCCTGATGCTCGCCAGCGTCTACGGCGGCTACTTCACCGCCGCCCAGGGGATCATCTACCTCTCCCTGATGGGCATGCTGCTCGACGACACGATGCAGCGCCTCAACGCCGTCAAGAACGTCCTGGCCGCCGTGGTCAACTCCATCGCCGCCCTGTTCTTCCTCTTCGTCGCCCACTTCGACTGGACGGCCGTCGTCCTCATCGCGATCGGCTCGGCCATCGGCGGCCAGATAGGCGCCAAGGTCGGCCGCCGCCTGAGCCCCACCGTCCTGCGCGCCCTGATCGTGGCCGTCGGCACGGTGGCCATCGTCCAGCTGCTGCTCCGCTGACACACGTGGGCCCGCCCCCTCACAGGGACGGGCCCACGCATACACCACCAGGCGTATGTCAATTACGCCCCGCGCTCGACGCCACTGCTCTACGCCAACGCGCTACTCCACCGCTCTACGCGGCCGCCGCCCGGTCCAGCCACTCGGGAAGCGCCGAGCGGTCGCCGGCCCCCATCGCCAGCAGCATCGCCTCGGCGGGGGAGGGGACGAACGGCTGCTTCAGCAGCGGCATCCCCGCCTGCTCCGGCGTCCTGGCCGCCTTGCGGTGGTTGTCCTCGGCGCAGGAGGCCACCGTGTTCAGCCAGGTGTCCTGCCCACCCTGGGCACGCGGCACCACGTGGTCGACGGTGGACGCCCGCCGCCCGCAGTACGCGCACCGGTGCTGGTCCCGTATCAGCACACCCCTTCTGGACCACGGCGCCTGTCTTCGGAACGGCACCCGTACGTACCGGCAGAGCCTGATCACCCGGGGCGCCGGAATGTCCACGGCGGCACCACGCATACGGAGCTCGGGATGCGACTGCTCGACGACGGCCTTGTCCGTCAGGATCAGGACCACCGCACGGTTGAGCGTCACTGTCGACAGCGGCTCGAAGCTCGCGTTGAGAACCAGCGTGTCACGCATCCTGCCCACCTCCCGTGTGCCGCCCGCCCCCTGGCAGGCCCGGATCAACTCTGGCTGGGCGGGCCGCGATGGACAACGCAATAAAAAATGCCCTGCTCTGGTCTCTCCAAGACCGGAGCAGGGCAAACAGCAAACGAATTAATCGCCGGCGGGAGCCGTGTACTCACCGATCAGCTGCGCACGCCCCAGCGTGTGGAACCGGAGATTGAATCCGGCCACCGCGGGAGACACGTCGCTGTCGATCCCGAGCTTCTCGGTGTCCACCGCGTACACGGTGAACACATACCGGTGGTTCTCCCCGGCCGGCGGCGCCGCACCGCCGAAGTCCTTGGAGCCGTAGTCGTTACGGGCCTGAACGGCCCTTTCGGGCAGCCCCTCGAACTCCCCGCTGCCCGCGCCCGCCGGCAGCTCGGTCACCGACACCGGGAGGTCGAAGAGCACCCAGTGCCAGAACCCGCTGCCCGTCGGGGCGTCCGGGTCGAAACACGTCACGGCGAAGCTCTTGGTCCCCTCGGGAAAACCCTCCCACCGCAGCTGCGGCGAAGTGTTCCCGCCCGCAAGCACCTGGGCGTCGCCCAGCACGGCCCCCGGCGCGAGGTCGTCGCTCACCACGGTGAACGCCGGAACCTCCGGATGGAAGTCGTGCGGCAGCGGGGCCCTCTTCGGCTCGGTCACGTCTCGCACCTCTCCTGATCGGTTCGTCTGCCTTCTTCCCCGACCTTAGGGGGCGTACCGCCCTTCTAGAGCCAGTTGCGCTGGCCGCCGACCTGGGCGAGCCACTGGTTGAGGTACGCCGCCCAGTCGGTCTGCTGGTAGTCGTGCAGCCCCACCTTGAACGCCCGGTAGGAGTCGCTGCCCTCGCTGAACAGACCCGGCTTCTTGTCCATCTCCAGGACGACGTCCATCTCGCGGTCGTCGGCGACGAACGTCAGCTCCACCTGGTTCAGCCCGCGGTACTGCGTCGGCGGGATGAACTCGATCTCCTGGTAGAACGGCAGCCGCTGACGCGTACCGCGGATGTGACCGCGCTCCATGTCCGCGCTGCGGAAGCCGAAGCCCAGCTGACTGAAGGCGTTCAGGATGGCCTCCTGCGCCGGCAGCGGGTGCACGTTGATCGGGTCCAGGTCACCGGAGTCCAGCGCGCGGGCGATCTCCAGCTCGGTGGTCACCCCGATGTTCATCCCGCGCAGCTGCTGGCCGCCGAACATCGTGATCGGCGTCTCCCACGGAATCTCCAGGCCGAACGGCACCACGTGCACCGCGCCGGCCTGAACCTCGAACGCGCCCCCGAGGTTCAGCTTGGTGAACTCGATGTCCTGCTTGGTCTCCTGGTCCCCGCTCTCGACCTCGACCCGCGCCTGGAGCCCGACATTGAGCCCCTCGATCTGCTGGGCGACCGAACCACCCTGGATCCGCACCTCACCCTGGACGACCCCACCGGGGACGACGTTCACCTCGGTGAGCTCGGTCTCCACCGAGGCACCGCCGGCACCCATGCTCGCGAGCAGCCGCTTGAAGCCCATAGTCACTCCTTCTTGGTCCTGACCCCTACATACGCGCCATGACGGTAGCCGGTTCCCGTCATGGCGATCCCAGTACCCTCGGACGCCATGACCAAGGGCCCCGACCGCACCCCATTGACGCGAGACTTCTTCGACCGCTCCGTACTGGACGTCGCCCCCGACCTCCTGGGCCGCACGCTCGTCCGACGTGCCGAGGAGGGCACGATCGAGCTGCGCCTGACCGAGGTGGAGGCGTACGCGGGAGAGATCGACCCCGGCTCGCACGCCTTCCGGGGCCGTACCGCCCGCAACGGCGTGATGTTCGGTCCACCCGGTCACACGTACGTCTACTTCACGTACGGGATGTGGCACTGCCTCAACCTGGTCTGCGGCCCGGACGGCCATGCGAGCGGAGTCCTGCTCCGGGCCGGCGAGATCGAGGTGGGCGCCGGCCTGGCCCGCCACCGACGCGTCTCGGCCCGCAACGACAAGGAACTGGCCAAAGGCCCGGCCCGCCTCGCCACCGCCCTCGACGTCGACCGCGACCTGAACGGCAGCGACCTCTTCGCCGGCCCCGCCCCGGCCCTGTCCGTACTGCACGGCACCCCACCGCCCCGTGACCTCGTACGCAGCGGCCCCCGCACCGGGGTGGGCGGCGACGGGGCCCACCAGCCGTGGCGCTTCTGGATCGAGGGAGACCCCACGGTGAGCCCGTACCGTGCCCACGCACCGCGCCGCCGGCCGAGCCGCAAGGCAACTTGACGCACCCTCGGCGGACGCCTAATGTAGTCCGAGCCGCTTGACACGGGTACAGCTGTCGGCACGGTCCATCGGACCGCACCGAGCCACTCGAAGCGGCCAAACCACTACCTACGACTCACCCTGGCGGGTGCGAATTCGGCATGCCCGTAATTCGCCCCATCGGCTCGATTATGAGCTGCCAAGAGAATCGGCTAACGTAGTGAACACGCCGAAAGGCAAGGCCACTCCACAGGCCACCGGAAATCGAATTCGGACCGGAAACGGAGCGAAAAAGAGTCTGGTAAAGTTGGAACCGCCGGAAAGGGAAAACGCGAAAGCGAAGAACCTGGAAAGCACCCCGCTTCGACCGGGAATCGGACAC
>NZ_JBIVUT010000043.1:0-31528 GCF_044757365.1 Streptomyces sp. NPDC091289 | reverse complement strand
CCGGCGCCCGCGCTGGGGGGCTCCCCCCCCCCCCCGGGGCCCCCCCCCCGGGGGGGGGCCCCCCCCGCGGGGGGGCCCCCCCCCCCCCGGCCCCGGGGGGGGGGGGGGGGCCGGGCCGCCGCTCCGGCCGGGCGCGACACGAGGAAGGCGTGAACCGGTCGCGCACCGGAGCGGCCGGGAGAGCAGAATCGGGTACGGACCGGGGTGATCGCTTCCCCGGTGCGCCGAGCCCGTCTCCCCACGGGCCGGCCGACGACGAAGACGTACGAGGAGACCCGATGGCGCACGAACGGGCCGGGCAGCCGGCGCAGTCCGCGGACCTGGTCGACGTGGCACGGCTGGTGACGGCCTACTACGCCCTCCACCCCGACCCGGCCGAGCCCGCCCAACGGGTGGCCTTCGGCACCTCAGGACACCGGGGCTCCGCGTTCGCCGCCGCGTTCAATGAGGACCACATCGCCGCCACCACCCAGGCGATCTGCGACTACCGCACCCGCCAGGGCACCGACGGCCCCCTCTTCCTCGGCGCGGACACCCACGCGCTGTCCGAACCAGCCCGGGTCACCGCCCTGGAGGTGCTCGCCGCCAACGGGGCCACCGTCCTCATCGACAGCGAGGACGGCTACACCCCGACCCCCGCCGTCTCGCACGCCATCCTCACGTACAACCGGGGGCGCACCGAGCACCTCGCCGACGGCATCGTGGTCACCCCGTCGCACAACCCGCCCGCCGACGGCGGCTTCAAGTACAACCCGCCGAACGGCGGACCGGCCGCATCGGACGCCACCACCTGGATCCAGGACCGGGCGAACGCCCTGATCGAGGCCGGGCTCGGGGAGGTGCGCCGGATCCCGTACGCCCGCGCCCTGGCCGCCGACACCACCCGCCGCCACGACTTCCTGACCGCGTACGTCGACGACCTGCCCTCCGTCCTCGACCTCGACGCCGTACGGGACGCGGGGATCCGCATCGGCGCCGACCCGCTCGGCGGCGCGTCCGTCGCCTACTGGGGCCGGATCGCGGAACGCCACCGGATCGACCTCACCGTCGTCAACCCGCTCGCCGACCCCACCTGGCGGTTCATGACACTGGACTGGGACGGCAGGATCCGGATGGACTGCTCATCGCCGCACGCCATGGCCTCGCTGATCGAACAGCGCGACGCGTACGCCATCGCCACCGGCAACGACGCGGACGCCGACCGGCACGGCATCGTCACCCCCGACGGCGGCCTGATGAACCCCAACCACTATCTCGCCGTCGCCATCGACTACCTCTACACCCACCGCGAGGGCTGGGCCGCCGGGACCGGCATCGGCAAGACCCTGGTCTCCTCGTCCATGATCGACCGGGTCGCCCACGACCTCGGCCGCACCCTGGTGGAGGTCCCGGTCGGCTTCAAGTGGTTCGTCGACGGCCTGTACGACGGCAGCCTCGGCTTCGGCGGCGAGGAGTCCGCCGGGGCCTCCTTCCTGCGCCGCGACGGCCGGGTCTGGACCACGGACAAGGACGGCATCCTGCTGGCGCTCCTCGCCTCCGAGATCACCGCCGTCACCGGATCCACCCCCTCCCAGCACTACGGGCAGCTCACCGCACGCTTCGGCGACCCGGCGTACGCCCGCATCGACGCACCCGCCACCCGCGAGGAGAAGGCCGTCCTGGCGAAGCTCTCCCCGCAGCAGGTCAAGGCCGACACCCTGGCCGGGGAACCCGTCACCGCCGTGCTCACCGAGGCCCCCGGCAACGGAGCGGCGATCGGCGGCCTCAAGGTCTGCACCGACAGCGCCTGGTTCGCCGCCCGCCCCTCGGGCACCGAGGACGTCTACAAGGTGTACGCGGAGAGCTTCCAGGGCCCCGGCCACCTCGCCCAGGTCCAGGAGGAGGCCAGGGCGCTCGTGTCGGAGGCGCTGGGCGGCGCATAGGAGCCGGGCAGCCGACGGTGCCGGGGCTCAGGCGCCCGGCACCGTCGGCTGCACCTGACGCAGGAACGTCGCGTTGTCCGGGGTGCGCCGGACCTTGTCGAGCAGCACCTGAAGGGCGCCCTGTCCGTCCCGCGTGCTCAGGGCGCGGCGCAGGGCTCGTACCGCTGCCAACTCGCCCGGAGCGAAGAGGAGTTCCTCGCGGCGGGTGCCGGAGCGGGTGATGTCGACGGCCGGGAAGATCCGCGCTTCGGCGGCGGAGCGGTCCAGGCGCAGCTCCATGTTGCCGGTGCCCTTCAGCTCCTCGAAGAAGAACTCGTCGGCCCGCGAGCCCGTCTCCACGAGGGCCGTCGCCAGGATGGTCAGCGAACCGCCCTCCTCGGCGCAACGGGCCGCGCCGAACAGCTTCTTGGGCCCGGTCAGGGCCGCCGCGTCGACGCCGCCGCTCAGGGTCCGGCCGCCCGCACGGGCCGCGTTGTTGTGCGCCCGGCACAGCCGGGTGAGGGAATCCAGCAGGATCACCACGTCCCGGCCCTGCTCGACGAGCCGGCGGCCGCGTTCGACGGCGAGTTCGGCCAGGGCGATGTGCTCCCGCGCGGGCCGGTCGAAGGTCGACGCGTACACCTCGCCGCGTACCGAGCGGCGCATGTCCGTGACCTCCTCGGGCCGTTCGTCGAGCAGCACCACCATCAGGTGCGCCTCGGGGTGGTTGGTGGCGACGGAGGCGGCCAACTGCTGGAGCAGCACTGTCTTTCCCGTCCGGGGCGGTGCGACGATCAGGCCGCGCTGGCCCTTGCCGACGGGGGAGGCGAGATCGACGACGCGCGGTGCGGGCCCGCCGTTCGGTGTCTCCAGCCGCAGCCGCTCGCGGGGGTGCACGGGCGTCAGGTCATGGAACCGGCTGCGGCCCCGCAGGGCCTCCGGAGCGACCCCGTTCACGCGGTCGACCGAGGACAGGGCGCGCGGCCGGTCGCAGCCGCCCTCGACGGCATCGCCCTTGCGCAGCCCGTGGCGGCGGATCAGGGCGGACGACACCTGGATGTCGTCGGGGGAGGGGTGGCCGCCGTGGACCCGGAGCATGCCGTGTCCGTTGTCGGTGGTGTCGAGGAGGCCGGCGACCCGGACGGGGCGCTGTTCCCTGGCGGTGGGGCGTTCGAGTGTGGTGCTGGTCATGGGAGGGGTCCTTTCGCGGACAGGCGAATGAGGGGACCGGCGTACGGAGAGGCGGTGGGAATCACGCCACACACCGGGGGCACGGAGGCCCGGGGCATGTCGCCGGAGAGACAGCGAAAACGCTGGGAAGAAGCTGGATCGCCGGTCGGAAAGGACGGGCGCAACAGCGGTGGAGAGGAATCAGCACCGGTGCCCGATAAGAAGGGGCATGCACATGTGCTCATCGCACTGTACCACTATGCGCCGGGCATGCGTCGAGGGCGGTGGGAACCCGATGTTCGGGTTCCCACCGCCCTCGGTGACCGCAGCGGGTCGCGGACGAGTCGTAGCCGGGCCGCAGGGTCAGCCGGTGACCCCCAGCAGCGGGGCCCAGGACTCCAGCGCCGGCTTCTCGGCGAGGTCGGCGAAGGCCACCTCGATGCCGTGGTCGCGGCGCCAGGCGGCGGCCAGCGACATCAGGCGCACGGAGTCGAGACCGTAGTCGACGAGGTTCTCGTCGACGGGGATCTCCTCGGGGTCCTCGCCGAGCACATCGGCGACATCGGCACGGAGCTGTTCGAGCGTGAGCGCCACAGCGGTCACTTCCCTTCGAAGACGGTCCGGGCGGTGGTGACGACGGCGCACTTGCCCGCGGCCCACCGCAGCGCCATCGCATGGTCCTCGGCCGAGAAGTCCGCAACCGCGTCGGCCACCACGAACGCCTGGATGTCCTGCATCCAGGCGTCGCACGCGGTCATGAGCACGCCGATGTGCGCGTAGACACCGGTGATGACGATCTGGTCGCGGCCCTGCTCGCGCAGGCGCTCCAGCAGATCGGTGCGGACGAAGCCGCTGTACTTCCACTTCGTGAGGACGGTGTCGCCCGCGTCGGGCGCGACCTCGTCCGCGATGGCCGCCAGGCGCTCGTCGGCCGGGAGTCCGGGGCCCCAGAAGTCCTGCTGGAGACCGCGCTCCTCCGCGCTCTGGCCGCCGGGCTGCGCGGTATAGAGCACCGGAACCCCGAGGCGCGCCGCGCCCTTCTTCAACTCAGCCACATGGGCGAGGAGTTCGGGCACGGGTGCGGCCTGGCGGTCGTACGCCGACAGGAAGTAGTTCTGGAGGTCGTGGACGAGGAGCACCGCACGCGCCGGGTCGACGGTCCAGTCGACCCGGTTGGCGGGCAGCTCGTCGGCGGACGGCATGGGGTAGGGGACGATGGCGGGCAGAGCCATGGTGGAGAGGGTTCCGTTCGGGGAGTCGTTCAGTGGGACGGTGAGTCGTTCAGCGGGACCGGGAGTCGTGCAGTGGGTCTGGGAGCCGTTCAGTGGGACGGAGCGGGAGAAGCGGTGCGGGCGGCGGCGTTGCGCAGGTCCTTCTTGGAGACCTTGCCCACGCCGGTCTGCGGGAACGTGTCGACGAACTCGACCCGGTCCGGCACCTTGTACGCGGCCAGACCCCGCTCGCGTACGAACCGCTTGACGGCCACCGCCTTGAGCGGGCCCGCGCCTGAGCGCAGGATCACATACGCGCAGACGCGCTCGCCCAGATACGGGTCGGGCTCGGCCACCACGTTGGCGTCGTGCACGGCCGGGTGGGCGAGGATGTGGTTCTCGACCTCCTCGGCGGCGATCTTCTCGCCGCCCCGGTTGATCTGGTCCTTGGCGCGCCCCTCGACGACGATGTGCCCGGTCGCGGTGACCCGCACGATGTCACCGGTGCGGTAGAAGCCGTCCTCGGTGAAGGAACGGGCATTGTGCTCGGGGGCGTTCCAGTAGCCGCGGATGGTGTACGGGCCCCGGGTCAGCAAGTGGCCCGTCTCGCCCGGGGCCACCTCCTGGTCCTCGTCGTCGACGACGAGGATCTCGTCGTCGGGGGAGATGGGCCGGCCCTGTGTGGTGACGATCGTCTCGACCGGGTCGTCCAGACGGGTGTAGTTGACCAGCCCCTCGGCCATGCCGAAGACCTGCTGGAGGGTGCAGCCGAGCGCGGGCCGCACCCGGCGGGCCGCCTCCTCGCTGAACTTGGCGCCGCCCACCAGCAGGACGTCCAGGCTGCTGATGTCGTGCGCGGTGCCGGGCGCGGCCTCCGTCCACAGCAGGGCCAGCGGCGGCACGAGTCCGGTGATGGTGACGCCCTCGCGCTCGATCAGCGGGAACGCCACCTCCGGCGAGGGCCCCGGGCAGAGCACCACACGGCCCCCGGCGTACAGCGTGCCGAGCGAACCGGGGGAGGAGAGCGGGAAGTTGTGGGCGGCGGGGAGGACGCACAGGTAGACGCTGTGCTCGTCGACCGCGCAGATCTCGTTGGACCCCCACAGCGAGTAGAGGTAGTCGTCGTGGGTGCGCGGGATCAGTTTCGGTATGCCGGTGCTGCCGCCGGAGAGCTGGAGGAAGGCCAGGTCGTCCGGGCGCGGGCCACCGTAGCCGACGGGTTCCTCGGCGACCTCGGCCAGCGTCTCGAACTCCCCGGGATCCCCCTGGGCCACGAACACATGGCGCAGCGTGCCCACATTGGCGAGGGTCTTCGACGCCAGCTCACGGTAGTCGTAGCCGCCGTGCTCGGCCGCGACGACGTACGCCACCGCCTCGGTGAACTCGCAGAAGTAGGTGATCTCGCTCTCGCGGTGCGCGGGCAGCGCGAAGACGGGCAGCGCGCCGATCCGGAACAGCGCGAAGATCACCTCGAAGAACTCGGCGATGTTGGGGAGTTGCACCACCACCTTGTCGCCCTTGGTGATGCCGCGGGCGAGGAAGCCCGCCGCCAGCCGGTCGGCGCGCCGGTCGAGATCGGCGTACGTCCACCGGCTGCCCGCCACCGGGTCGACGATCGCGACCCGGTCCGGATGGTCCTCGGCGCGCTGCCGCAGCATCTCCCCGAAGGTCTCCCCGCGCCACCAGCCGGCCGCCCGGTACTTCTCCGCGAATTCGGCGGGCCAGGTGGGCGCCGCGTCCGTACTCACAGTTCGGCTCCCACGGCGCTCAGGAAGGTGCGGAACTTGGCCGCGGTCTCGGCGGTCTCCGCCTCGGGCTCGGAGGCGGCGACGACGCCCGCTCCCGCGTAGAGCCGCAGCATGCGCTCCTCGGCCTCGGCGCAGCGGATCGTGACGACCCATTCGCCGTCGCCCTCGGCGTTGCCCCAGCCGACCACGCCGGTGAAGAACCCGCGGTCGAACGGCTCGGTCTCGGCGATGACCTGACGGGCCGTCGACGTCGGAGTGCCGCACACGGCGGGCGTCGGGTGCAGCGCCATGGCCAGCTCCAGCGCCGAGGCGTCGGGGGAGGCGAGGGTGCCGGTGACCGTGGTGGAGAGGTGCCACATGGTGGCGGTGCGGATGAGCGTCGGGCGGGGCGGGACGGTCAGCTCCGTGCAGTGCGGGGCGAGCGCCTGGTGGACGGCGTCCACGACGACGGCGTGCTCGTGCAGGTCCTTGACGGACTCCAGCAGCGTCGCCGCCCGGCGCACGTCCTCGGCGAGGTCGGCGCTGCGCGGGGTCGACCCGGCGAGCGGGTTGGCGACGACCTGGTCGCCGTGGCGGGAGACGAGCAGCTCGGGGCTGGCGCCGATCAGGGTGCGGGCGGGGCCGGTCGGCAGCGCGAAGGTGTAGCCCGCGGGGTCGCGGCGGGCGAGGCGCTGGAGCATCGCGGGCAGGTCGAGCGGGGCGCCGGAGGTGAGTTCGAGGGTGCGGGCCAGGACGACCTTGCTGAACTCGCCGCGCCACATGCGCTCCACGGCGGAGGCGACGCCCTTGCCGTAGATGTCCGGTTCGGGCACCTGGCGTATCTCCCAGGTCCCGGCGGCCGGCGCGGCGGCGGGCAGGGCGATGAGCGGGTCGGAGGCGAGCGGCGGTGCGGTGCGCACGGCCTCCGGGACGCTCAGGGCGGCCGGGGCGGTGTGGTCGAAGGGGATGGCGCCGAGGACCACCGGCGATTCCTGACCGGCGGCGACCGCCGCGGCGAGCGTGGCGTCCACCCGAGCGATCAACGGTCTCTCGTCATGGGGGACATGGCGTCCCGGGCCCCGTGCGAGCAGTGTGCGTCCGGGGGTGGCGAGAAAGTGGTCGCCCGGTGTGTAGGCGTCCAGCAGTGACGTGGCCGCTCCTACGGCCGGGTGGGCCGGATCGGCCGGGGCGGTGTGCGTGGCGACCTGGGATGCCGTCGACACGGGGACTCCATTCTCGATGGTCCCGTCAGCGGGTGCGGGGGGCCGGATGGGAGGGTGAAGGAAAGGAAGAGAGGGCGAGAGGCGGGCGGACGGTCAGCGCAGGGTCGCTCCGCCGTCGACGTACAGCTCCTGCATGGTGATGTGGCGGGCGCGGTCCGAGGCGAGGAACGCCACCGTCTCCGCGATGTCCCCGGGGTCGGCGATCCGGCCGAGCGGAATGCCGGTGCGGTACGTCGAGGAGTCCCCGTCGATGACGCGCTGTTCGGCGCCCGGGTCGGTCCACAGCGCGCGCTGCATCGGCGTATCGGTGGAGCCGGGTGCGACGACGTTGCAGCGGACGCCGCTGCGGGCGAGTTCGAGCCCCAGACACTTGGTGAACATGGCGGCGGCCGCCTTGGAGGCGGCGTAGGCGGCCATGCCGGTGCGGGGGATCCCGGCGGCGTTGGAGCCGACGGTGACGACCGCGCCGGATCCACGGGCCGCCATGAGCGGGGCGACGGCCTGGGAGACGTGGAAGACGCCGGTGGCGTTCACCGCGAAGGTGTCCGCCCAGTCCTGCGCGGAGAGCACGGCCGCCGGGCCGGTGCGCAGGATGCCCGCCACGTTCACCAGGACGTCGACCGGGCCGAGTCGGCGTTCCACGCGGGCCACGGTGCTCTCCACCGAGCCGCGGTCGGTGACGTCCATCACATACGGGTCCAGGCTGCCGGTCGAACGCTCGCCACCGGGCAGTTTCTCCTGCGTCCGGGTCCACTCGACGGCCAGCGCCTCGATGCCGGGCAGCGCGAGATCGGTGGCGGCCACGCGGGCGCCGAGGGTGGCGAGCAGGTCGGCGACCGCCGCGCCGATGCCTTGTGCGGCACCGGTGACCAGCGCAGTACGGCCGTTGAACTCGCCGCTTCTGCCCGGTATGTGCTCAGGCATGAGCAACCTCCTCCGGTTGTTAGGTAAGGGTAACCTAAATAAATCCGACCGCCCAGAAGGGGTGTCGAGGCGGTGATGTTTACTTAGGCTAGCCTCACCTTATGCAAACGCCGCGCACGGGGACCACGGCCTCGGCTCCCGAACATGACTCCTCGACCGTCCAGTTGGACGGGGACAAAGCCGACCGGCAGCCGGTGGCCCCGATCGTGCCCGCGGCGACCGCCGCCCCCGCCGATGGGCCCCGCCCCACGGCCGACCCGCGACGCCGCACCGTCGCCGTCGCCGTTGCCGGACTCGCCCTCGCGGTCGTCCTGTTGACGGCCCTCTCCCTCTCGATCGGCGCGGGCGAGGTCGGCCCCGGCGGCGTCCTGGACTACCTGCTCGGCCGGGACGGCGCGCGCGACAACGCCCGGCTCTCCCTCGTCGTCGGCGACCTGCGCCTTCCGCGCACCCTCACCGCGCTGCTCGTCGGAGCCGCCCTCGGCGTCGCCGGGTGTCTGCTCCAGGCGGTCACCCGCAACCCGCTGGCCGAGACCGGACTGCTCGGCGTCAACGCCGGCGCCTCGCTCGGCGTCGTCGCGGGCATCGCACTTCTCGGCTTCGATTCCGGTTACGCCTACCTCGTCTGCGCGTTCGTCGGAGCGGTGGTCGCCAGCGGCCTCGTCCTCCTCATATCCGGCAGACGCGGCGGCGGCTCTCCCATGCGCCTGGTCCTCGCGGGCGCCGCGCTCGGCGCGACCTTCGGCGGGCTCACCAGCGTCATCGTCGTCAACTCCGCCGAGACCTACGACAGATTCCGCTTCTGGGTCCTCGGCTCCCTCGCCGGGGTCGAGGGCTTCGGCGAACTCGGCCGCCTCGCCCCCGTCCTCGCCATCGGCTTCCTCGTCGCCCTCCTGGTCGCCCGCCCGCTCTCCGCCCTCGCCCTCGGCGACGACCTGGCCCGCAGCCTCGGCCACCGGCCCCCCATGATCCGTACGGTCGTGGCCATCGGCGTCACCCTCCTGACCGCCGCCGCCGTCGCGCTCGCCGGGCCCATCTCCTTCCTGGGCCTGCTCGCCGGCTTCCTCGCCCGCGCCCTGGCCGGCACCCGGCTCGCGGCCCGCATCCTGCTCGCCGGGCTCATCGGCGCCTGCGTCCTGACCATCTCCGACATCGCCGCCCGCGTGGTCTCCCGGCCCTTCGAAGCGCCCGTCTCCGTCATCGTCGCCCTCATCGGCGCCCCCGTCCTCATCGCCATCGTCCGCTCCAAGCAGCTGGCCTCGATGGGCATGACGGAACCGGCCACCGAGGAACGCGCCCCCGACCGCCCCCGCCGCTTCCGGATCACCCTGCCCCGCCCCGCCCACCGCACCCCGAAGACCCTCCGGGTCCGCCCGGCCGACACCCTCGTCCTGCGCCGCGGCCCGCTCTCCCTCCTCATCACCCGGCGCGCCGCCCTCGCCGCCCTCGCCCTCACCGGGGCCCTCGTGCTCGCCGTCGTCCTCTCCGCGTACGCGGGCCAGAGCGACATGGGCGTCGGCCGCACCTTCCGCGCGGTGCTCGGCCAGGGCGACCGCTTCGACGTCCTGCTCGTCCAGAAGTTCCGCCTGGGCCGCATCGTCGCCGGACTCACCGCGGGCGCCGCCCTCGGCCTCGCGGGCTGCCTCACCCAGACCCTGGCCCGCAACCGCCTGGCCACCCCCGAACTCCTCGGCGTCAACGACGGGGCCACCGCCGCCGTCCTGCTCTCCGTCACCCTCAGCGCCACCGGAACCTTCGGCGCCTGGTGGGCCGGGCCGATCGGCGCGCTCGTCGCCGTCATCGTCGTCACCACCGTCTCCGGCGGCCTCGGCCAGCGCGGCTACCGCGTCCTCGTCGTCGGCCTCGCCATGTCCGCGCTGGCCTCCGCGATCACCCAGGTCGTCCTGTCCCGCCGGTCCCTCTCCTCCGCCAGCTCGCTGTACGTATGGACCTCGGGCAGCCTCAACGGACGCAGCTACTCCGTCGCCGTCCCCGTCCTCATCGGCCTCGCGATCCTCGTCCCGATCAGCCTGGCCGTCGCCCGCCATCTGGGCGTCCTGCGCTTCGACGACGCGACGGCCTCCTCGCTCGGCTCCGCCCCCGGCCGGGTCCGCGCCCTCTCCCTGCTCCTCGCCGTCGCCCTCGCCGGCCTCGCCGTCGGCATCTGCGGCCCCGTCGGCTTCGTGGCGCTCGCCTCCCCGGTCATCGCCTCCCGGCTCGCCGGACCGCTGCGCGTCCCGCTCGTCGGCTCGATGCTCACCGGGGCCGTCCTCGTCGTCGCCGCCGACACCCTCGGCCGTATCGCCTTCGACGGCGTCGAACTCCCCGTCGGCATCGTCACCACCGTCCTCGGCGGCCCCTTCCTGCTCTGGGTGCTGCTCGGCCGCTCCGCAGCCACCCGCGTATGAAAGGCGATGTGACCGTGACCTACCCGCCGCGCACCGACCCGCCCGCTCCTCCCGCGTCCGGAGGACCGACCGGACCCGGGGCGACCGCCGTGCGAAGCCCTCTGCTGCGTACGCTCCTCGACGACGTACGGGCGGGCAAGCCCGACGCCGAGGAAACGTTCTGGCGCCAAGTGACCACCACCGGAGCCCCGCTCGTCGAGGGCGACCCCGAGGGCGACCCCGGCCACCGGCTGGTCACCTTCGTCCGCCGCGAGGACCCGGCCCGCCCCGCCACCCATGTCCTGGCCCTGGTCCACACGGTCACCGACAAGGACCGGCACGCGGGCGACCTCGCCCCGCACCTGATGGAACGCCTCGAAGGCACCGGCGTGTGGGCGATCAGCCACCGGCTGCGCGCCGACCACCGCGCCTCGTACCAGTTCCACGCCACCGACTCCACCCGCGAGGACGCCCTGCGCGCCGACCGGGCCTCCTGGCTCCAGGTGCTCGACCGCGCCGAACCCGACCCGCTCAACGACCGGGCCCCGCTGCCCTCCCGGGACGGCCGCAACCCCGCCTCCGTACTCGAACTCCCCGAAGCGCCCGCGCAGTCGCGCACCCGGCGGCGCGACGACGTGGACCGGGGGCGGACCCTCGACGCCGAGGTGGACGGCCGCCGGATCACGGTCCACCTGCCGCCCGGCCACCGCCCGGACGGCGGCCCGTACGCGCTCGCCGTGCTCCTCGACGGCGAGATGTGGGGGCCGGTCCTCGGCGTCGGCGACATCCTCGACAACCTGCACGCCGACGGGGACCTGCCGCCCACCGTGGCGGTCCTGGTCGACACCATGGGCCGGCGCATGGAGGACCTCGCCTGCAGCGCCCCGTTCGTCGACTGGCTCGCCGACACCCTGCTGCCCTGGACGGAGCAGGAGTACGGGGCCGGGGCCGCCGCCGCACGGACCGTCGTCGCCGGGCAGAGCGCGGGCGGACTCACCGCCGCGTTCGCCGCCTTCCAGCGGCCCGACCGCTTCGACCTCGCCCTCTCCCAGTCCGGCTCCTTCTGGTGGCCCGACGACGAACGCGGCAGCGAGTGGCTCACCGGCCAGTACGCATGGGCGGAACGCAGGCCGGTGACCCTCCACCTGGAGGTCGGCCTCCAGGAATGGATGCTCCTCGCGGAGAACCGCAGATTCCGCAATGTGCTGCGCGCCCGCGGATACGACGTCCGCTACCGGGAGTTCAACGGCGGCCACGACTACGCCTGCTGGCGCGGCGGCCTGGCGGACGGGCTGGCCGCCCTGCTCGGCGAGGACTGAGCCCCCTCCGTGAACCCCGCGTCCCGACCATGAGAAAGGGGGCGGGCGGCATCCCCCCTCCGGATGCCGCCCGCCCCCTTCTCGTGTGCCCGCTCAGCTCTTGACGACGGGAGCCTCCGCGGTCGCCAGGTCCTCACCCGGCGGCGGCGCGTCCTCGTCGTCGAACGGCGGCGGCTGCGGGGCCTCGCGCGGCAGCCGCAGTGCCATCAGGGCCCCGGCCGCGACGAGCGCCGCCGTCACCCAGACCGCCGTACGGTACGGGCCCGGATCGACGGCCTCCGTGACGTGGCCGCCCCCGATCACCGCCGCACAGGCGGCGATCCCGAGCGCACCGCCCAGCGTGCGGACGATCTGGAACAGGCCCATCGCCTGGCCCATGTCGGCGGGCCCGATCGACTCGAACCCGGAGATCTGCACGGTCAGCACCGCCGTCCCCAGCACCAGACCGATCAGGAACATCAGCCCGCGCACGCTCCACGCGTTCTCCGCGACACCCGGCAGCGCGAGCGTCGCGAAGACCGCCGACGCGACCAGCAGCGCCGGCACGGTCAGCAGCCGGGGGCCGAGCCTCGGCAGCAGCCGGTCCACCACCTGCGAGGCCAGCATCAGCCCGACCGCCTCCGGGAACACGCTCAGCCCGGCGTCCAGCGCCGACGCCCCCAGGCTCGCCTGGTAGAGCAGCGGGAAGACGAACAGCACGCCCATCAGCCCGGCCGCGGTCACCCCGGCCAGCGCGGAGGCCGACCCGTACACCCGGTCGGCGAACAGCCGCAGCCTCAGCAACGGTGACTTCGCCCGCACCTGGTGCAGGACCGCCGCGACCAGCAGGACGGAACCCAGGGCCGCGCTGACGGCGACGGCGGGCCGCGTCCAGCCCTGCGAGGGGCCGAAGCCGAGCGCGTACGTCAGCAGCCCCAGCGCCGGAGTGGCCAGCCAGAAGCCGACGGTGTCGAACCGCCCCTCGGGGCCCTCGACATGCTCGCGCAGGCCGAAGAAGCCCAGCAGTACCGCCGCCGCGCCGATCGGCACGTTCACGAAGAACAGCCAGTGCCAGGAGAGGTGTTCGGTGAGCAGCCCGCCCAGCGGCGGACCGAGCGCGGGCATCAGCGCCGTCGGCACGATCAGCACCTTGGCCAGCTTCATCCGCTCGTGCGGCGGGAACGCCCGGAACAGCAGCGTCATCCCGACGGGCGTCAACAACCCGCCCGCCAGGCCCTGTGCGGCCCGCGCCACCACCAGCGTGTTGAGGTCCGGCGCCAGACCGCAGACCGCCGAGGCGATCGTGAACGCGGTCAGCGCGCCCAGGAACACCCGCTTCGTCCCGAACCGGTCGCCCAGCCACCCCGCCACCGGCAGACCCACCGCGAGCGCGACCAGGAAGGCCGTCTCCACGGTGTTCGCCGCCGACAGCGGACGCCCGAAGTCGCCCGCGATCGTGTAGAGCGCCGGGTTCACGATCGTCGAGTCCAGGCCGTTCATGCACATCGCGGCCGTGTAGACGAGGACGACCGCGACCCGGGGACGTATCCGGGGCCGGATCAGCAGCCCGCTCACCGGGCGGCGACGGGGACGGGACCGGCCCAGTGCGCGGTGATCCAGTCCAGCGCGTCCTGCCGGGCGCACGGGCCGTGAGCCGTCGACCAGCCCTCCGGCACCGCCGCGAACAGCGGCCACAGCGAGTGCTGACCCTCCGCGTTGGTCAGGACGAGGAACTCCCCGTCCGCGTCGAAGGGGTTGGCGGATGCGTCGCTCATCGGTGTCACTTCTCCAGCTCGGTCAGTCGGTCGGCGACCACGCGCGCGATGTGCGCGATCGGCTCGGGCAGGGTCATGTCCTTGTGGGAGCAGGCGACGTTCGTGTTGTCGATGCGCCCGCTCACGTACGGGGTCCACGTCTCCGGCGTCAGAGTGTCGTCGATGGTGTCCACCGTGGCCCGGAAGAACAGCACATCGCCCCGGAACACCCGGTGGTCGTAGGCGCGTACGAGGTCGTTGGTGTTGAGGTACACCTCGCCGAGCGCCTCGATCTTCGTGGCGGAGAGCGTGGCCAGCGGGGAGCCCTCGCGGCGCAGCACCTCGACCACGTTCGCCGTGTTCAGCTCCTTGTCGCCGAGGCTCTCGGGGCCGTAACCGCCCATGGTGAGCAGCGATTCGAGGGCCTCGGCCCGGTCGGGCACCGGCAGACCGCGGAAGCCCTCGGCGGGGTACGCGTCGAGGATCGCCAGCAACTCCACCTCCTGGCCCGCCTCCTGGAGGACCGCCGCGATGGCGTGCGCGATGATGCCGCCGGTCGACCAGCCGAGCAGCCGGTAGGGGCCCTCCGGCTGGACCTCGCGGATCCGGGACGCGTAGTGCGCGGCCAACTCCTCCAGCGTGGTCGGGAGCGGTTCGTCGGCCGTCGCCCCGCCGACGCCCTGGGCCTGGAGTCCGTAGATCGGCACATCGGCCGGAAGGTGGCGGATCAGACCGGCGTAGCACCAGCTCAGACCGCCCGCCGGGTGCACGCAGTGGACCGGGGCGCGGTCGCCGGGGCGGGCGGGCCGCAGCGGCAGCAGCACATCCAGCGGATCCTCCTCGCGCGAGACGTCCAGCGCCGTGTCCAGCGCGGCGGGCGTCGGGGCCTGGAACACCGTGCCGATCGACACCTCGATGCCGAAGGCCGCCTTGATCCGCCCGGCCAGGCGCACGGCGAGCAGCGAATGGCCGCCCAGGTCGAAGAAGTTGTCCTCCACCCCGACCGACGGCAGGCCCAGCACCTCCGCGAAGACCGAGCAGAGCTGCTCCTCGCGGACCGTGCGCGGCGCGCGTCCGCCGGCGTTGACCGGAACGCCCGGCGCGGGCAGCGCCTTGCGGTCCAGCTTGCCGTTGCCGGTCAGCGGCAGCCGCTCCAGCACCACCACGGCCGAGGGCACCATGTGCACCGGCAGCGTGGCGGCGGCGTGTTCGCGCAGCGCCGCCGGGACCGGGTCCGTGCCGGGTGCGGGGACGACGTAGCCGACCAGCCGCTTGTCGCCGGGCGTGTCCTCGCGGACGACGACCGCCACATCGGCGACCTCGGGATGCGCGGCCAACACCGCCTCGATCTCGCCGAGTTCGATCCGGAACCCACGGATCTTGACCTGCTGGTCGCCCCGGCCGAAGTACTCCAGCGTGCCGTCCACGCGCCGCCGGGCGAGGTCGCCCGAGCGGTACATCCGTCGCCCGCTCTCCCCGAAGAGATGCGCGAACGGGTCGGCGACGAAGCGCCCCGCCGTCAGGTCCGGGCGGCCCAGATAACCGAGGGCCACCCCCTCACCGGCGACGTACATCTCACCGGTCACCCCGGGCGGCACCGGCTGCAGCCGCTCGTCCAGGACGTAGACCCGCAGGTCGGGGATGTTCACGCCGATGGTGCTGGAGATCGCGGAGCCGGCCGTCGCCCGGTCCAGCGCCAGATACGAGACATGGACCGTGGTCTCCGTGATGCCGTACATGTTGACCAGCGTCGGCGCGTTCTCGTGGTGGCGGGTGTACCAGTCCGCGAGCCGCCCCAGCTCCAGCGCCTCACCGCCGAACACCACGTACCGCAACGCCAGTTCGTGCCCGGGGGCCTCCCGGTCGGCGGCCGCCAGCTGGTAGAAGGCGGACGGCGTCTGGTTGAGGACGGTCACCCGCTCGTCCGCCAGCAGCCGCAGGAAGGCGTGCGGGTCACGGCTGGTCGCGTACGGGACGACGACGACCCGGCCGCCGTACAGCAGCGCCCCCCACAGCTCCCACACCGAGAAGTCGAACGCGTAGGAGTGGAACAGCGTCCACACGTCGTCCGGCCCGAACGAGAACCAGTGCTCGGTCGCCGTCAGCAGCCGCGTCACATTGTGCTGGGTGACCACGACGCCCTTCGGCCGCCCGGTGGAGCCCGAGGTGTAGATGACGTACGCCGGGTCCTGCGGGCTCAGCGGCCGGGTGCGGTCCGCCTGGTCGAGCGGCCCGTCCGGGAAGCCCGCCGCCTCGTCCACGGTGATCAGCGGCAGCTCGTGCGCGGGCAGTTGCCCGGCCGTCGCCGCGTCCGTGATCAGCGCGGCCGGGCGGGCGTCGTCCAGCATGTACGCGAGCCGGTCCGCCGGGTAGTCCGGGTCCATCGGCAGATACGCGGCGCCCGCCAGCGACACCGCGAGCAGCCCGGCCACCAGGTCGGGGGAGCGCGGCAGCGCGAGCGCCACGATCGAACCGGGGCCGATCCCCCGGGCCGCCAGCAGCCGGGCCAGCGACTGGGCCCGGGAGGACAGTTCGGCGTACGTCAGCGACGCGCCCTCGCAGCTCACGGCGGTCCGCTCCGGATGCCGGCGCGCCGCGACCCCGTAGACCTCGGCGAGGGTGAGCGGCACCGGCCGGTCGTGGTTGACGCCGTTGGCCTCGACCAGGGCGCGGTGGACCTCGTCGTCGCCGAGGACCGGGAGCAGACCCACCGGCGTCCCGGGGCGCTCGGCCGCCGCGGTGAGCAGCCGGGCCAGCCGGTCCGCGAGGGCCTGGGCGGTCGACCGGTCGAAGAGGTCCGTGCGGAACTCCAGGAAGCCGCCGATCCCGCCGCCCGGCAGCTCGCCCGCGTTCAGGGTCAGGTCGAACTTCGCGGTGCCGGACGGCACGGCGGTCAGCCGCGCGGTGGTGTCCGGGCCGAGGGGGACGGGCCCGTCCGCGATCGACTGCCAGGCCAGCATGGTCTGGAAGAGCGGGTGCCGGGCCAGCGAACGCGCCGGGTTCAGCGCCTCGACGAGGTGGTCGAAGGGCAGCGCGTCGTGCTCGTACGCCGCGAGCGTCGTGGCCCGTACACGGTCCAGCAGATCGCCGAAGGAGGGATCGCCCGAAGTGTCGGTCCGCAGGACCACGGTGTTGGTGAAGAAGCCGACGAGCCCGGCCGTGGCGTCGTCGTCGCGGCCCGCCACGGGGGTGCCGAGCGGAATGTCGGTGCCGCAGCCGTGCCGGGTCAGCAGCGCGGCGAGCCCGGCCTGCACGGTCATGAACACGGTTGCTCCGTGCGCCCGCGCGAGCCGGCGCAGCGCCTCGTGCGCGGTGGCGTCCAGGGCGAAGGGCACGGTGTCGCCCGCCGAGGTGGCGACCGGCGGCCGGGGCCGGTCGGAGGGCAGCTCCAGCTGGTCCGGCAGCCCGGCGAGCGCCTCGCGCCAGTGGGCGAGCTGGGCCTCGGCGAGCGGGGTCGGCTCGGCCGGGGTGCCCAGGAGCTGCTGGAGCCGGGCCGCGTGGTCCACGTACTGGCCGCTCAGCGGCGTGAACTCCGGTACGCGGCCCTCGGCGCGGGCGGTGTAGGCGGTGGCCAGATCCTGGGCCAGGGGCGTGGTGGAGGCCCCGTCGCCCGCTATGTGGTGCAGCAGGAGGAGCAGGGTGTGGTGGTCCGGCGACTCGCTGAAGAGGACCGTCCGCAGCGGGGGTTCGGTGGCGAGGTCGAAGCAGTGGCGCACCGCCTCCGTGAGATCGCTGCCCGGCTCCGCCGGCCGCAGCACCGGGCGGCCCGCCGGGTCGTCGGGGGCGAGGATCCGCTGGTGGGGGGTGTCGTCCGTCGCGCTGCCCGCGTCGCCGTCGACGCCGCTTCCCGAGGCGTTGTCAGTGGGCGGATATACCGTTCGTAGTGTCTCGTGACGCTCCGCCAGGTCGTACAGGGCGAGCTGGAGTGCGTCGCGGTCGAGCGGGCCGTTGACGTTCAGGACGAGCGGGATGTTGTAGGTGGGGCTGGGGCCCTCGAGGCGGTGGAGGAACCACAGCCGCTGCTGGGCCGGGGACAGGGGGAGGGGACCGGTGCGCGGTACGGGGGAGAGCGGGACGGACGCGGTGGCCGCGCCACCGCGGGTGCGGACCAGTGCGGCCAGGGCGCCGGACGTGGGGTGGCGGAAGACGTCGGCGATGCTCATCGGCACGCCGAAGTGCTCCCGGAGGCGGGCGGCCAGCCGGGCGGCGAGCAGCGAGTGCCCGCCGAGGTCGAGGAAGCCCGCGTCGGCGGCCGGGGGTTCGGCGATGCCGAGCACGTCGGCGAAGAGCCCGCGCACGATCTCGCTGTGCGGCCCGCCGACGGCGCTGTCCGGGCCGCCCGGTTCGCCTCCGGTGAGCGGGAGCGGTTCGGGGTCGGGCAGGGCGCGGTGGTCGAGCTTGTCGTTGGCGGTCCGGGGCAGTGCGTCCAGCAGCGTCACGGTCGCGGGGACCATGTGCTCGGGCAGGGCCCCGGCCAGATGGTCGCGGAGCCCGGCGGGGGTGGGCGGCGCGATATCGGCGGCCGGGCCGTCGTCCGTCGTGCGCACCGGGACCGCGTAGGCCAGCAGCCGCTTGCCGTGGCCGGTCTCCCGGGCGATGACCGCGGCCGCCGCGACCTGCGGATGGGCGGCCAGCCGGGCCTGGATCTCGCCGAGTTCGATCCGGAAGCCGCGGATCTTCACCTGGTCGTCGCTGCGCCCGAGGAACTCCAGGGTGTGGTCCTCGCGGCGGCGCACCAGGTCCCCGGTGCGGTACATCCGGCCCCCGGCGTCGCCGTGCGACGCGCCGAACGGGTCCGCGACGAACCGCTCGGCCGTCAGGTCGGGGCGGCCCAGATAGCCGAGGGCCAGGCAGGCCCCGGCGACGTACAGCTCACCCGTCACACCGGCGGGCACCGGACGCAGGGAGGAGTCCAGGACATAGACGCGTGAACCGCGCACGGGGCGGCCGTCGGGACGGGCGGCCGAGTCGCCGGGCACCCAGTAGTAGGCGTCGACGGTCGTCTCGGTCGGCCCGTAGAGGTTGACCGGGTGCACGGCCCCGGCCTCGGTCAGCCGCTCCCACAGGGCCGGGGGGACGGTCTCGCCGCCGACCACCAGATGGGCCGGGTGATGGCGGCCCTCGTCCAGCAGGCCTTCGGCGATGAGCGCTTCGGCGTAGGAGGGGGTGACATCGAGATAGTCGACCAGGTGCGTGCCGACGTACGCGGTGAGCGCCGCGGGGTCCCGGTAGGCGGCGTCGTCCAGCAGGTGCAGCTCGTGCCCGTGGACCATCCACAGCAGCGGGTCCCAGGACGCGTCGAAGGCGAACGAGGCGCTGTGCGCGACCCGCAGGCGCTCCCGGCCGGTCCGGGCGACGGCCGGGGCGATGTGGTCCGTGCCGTGCCCGGCGCAGAGGTTGGCGAGCGAGGCGTGGCTGACGAGGACACCCTTGGGGCGTCCCGTGGAACCGGAGGTGTGGATGAGATAGGCGGGGTCCGCGAGCGTGGGCCCGGTGGGCAGCGGCCCGTCGGGGCAGGCGGCGAGGGCGTCGGCGGTGGCGGGCGTGTCGAGCGCGACGGTCGGCAGCCCGTGGTCGGGCAGCGCGGCGAGCGTCGCGGCCGTGCCGATCACGCACAGCGGCCGCGCGTCCTCCAGGACGGCCAGGGTCCGGGCGGCGGGGTGGCCGAGGTCCAGCGGCTCGCAGATTCGGCCCGCCTTGAGCACGGCCAGCAGGGCGACGACCATGTCGGCGGTCCGGGGCAAGGCCAGCGCCACCGTGCCACCGGTGTCGCCCGCACCGGCCGTGCTGTCCGTGCCGAGGCCGGCCAGCAGGTGGGCCAGGCGGTCGGAGGCGGCGTCCAGCTCGGCGAAGGTGAGCCGGGCCCCGGACGCGGCGGCGGCTTCCGGCACGCCCGCATCCGTATCCGTGTCCGTCGCTGTCCCTACCGTCCCCCGGAACGTGCCCGCCACCGTGGAACGCACGGCGACGGCGTCGGGCGTCCGGGCCGCCTGTGCGGTGAACGACCGAGGGAGGGGGAGTGCCGCGGCGGCCTCGGTGCGACCGGACGTGGCCTCGCGCACCTGGTCGCCGGTGAGCAGGTCCAGGGTGCCGATCGGCCGCTCCGGGTCGGTCAGCAGCAGTTCGGTCAGGCCGTCCAGATAGCGCAGCCAGGTGTCCTCGTGGGCCGCGAGGTCCTCCGGCCCGTACGCGGCGGGGTTGGCGTCCAGCGTGAGTCGCAGACCCCCGTCCGGTCCGGGGGCGGCGCCGACCGCGAGCCCTTCCACGGGTCCGGCCGCGAGATTGCGCACGGTGCCGGTGACCCCGGCGAAGTCCAGGGCGCCGTCGAACGGCTTGACGTTGACCATCGGACCGGTCAGCGGGGCGTCGGCCGACTCCAGGGCCAGATCGCGGCGCAGGTCGGCCTGCGGATAGCGCTGGTGGCGGCGGACCTCACGGATCTCCAGCACCACGCGGCGCAGGAGTTCGGCCCCGGTGTCACCCGGGCGCACGGCGATCCGCAGCGGCAGCACGTTCACAGTCATGGCAGGGGTCCGCAGGGCCGCGGGCCCCCGCCGGTTGGTCAGCGGCAGGCCCAGCACGATGTCCTCGGAGCCGGTGAGCCGGTGCAGATGACCGGCGGTCGCGGCCACCACCAGCTCGGCCCAGGTCGCCTTCGCGGCACGCGCCGCACCGGACAGCCGCTCCAGGGTCTCGGCGGGGAGGTCGGTGGTCCGGTGGAACAGACCGGTGCCGGGCGTGTCCGGAAGGGCGGGGGAAGGGCCGGGGGAGCGGTGGGGCGCGGTGGCGGAGGCATCCGCCATGCGCGCGGACCAGAAGGCGCGGTCCGCCGCGTACTCCTCGCCTGCCAGGTAGGCCGTCTCCTCGCCGGTCAGCTCGCTCAGCGGGGCGAACCGGCTCCCGGGCAGCGGCTGTCCGGCGACCAGCGCCCGGTAGAGCTCGGCGACACGCTGCCCGACGAGGGCCAGGGCGTAGGCGTCGACGGCTATGTGGTGCACCCGCTGGTACCACCGGTGGCGTCCCTCGCCGACCCGGATCAGCGCCTGGGTCATCAGCGCGCCGTCGGCGGCGAGGTCCACCGGCCGGGCCAGGTCCTCCCGCATCCACGCCTCGGCCCGGTCCTCCGTCAGCTCCAGCCGGTGCACCACGGGTTCGGCGGCGGGCACGACCCGCTGTACCGGTACGCCGTCGGCCTCGGACACACGCAGGGCGAGGGTCTCCGCCTCGCCCACCGCCCGTCTCAGCGCCTCCACGAACAGGTCCGCGTCCAGCGGCCCGTCGATCTCCACGCAGTCCGCCGTGTTCAGCTCGGTGCCGAGCGGGGCCAGCTGGTGCGCGTAATAGATGCCCGACTGGGCGGTCAGGAGGGGGAGTCCCGGGGAAGGCGCGCCGCCGGAGTGCGCTGCCGAAGAGCTGGTCGGGCGGTTCGGACGCTCATGCATGGGTGTGACGACTCCCCTGAAGGACAACGGACACCGGGCCATCGGGCTCCCGGCGCACACTTAGGTAAGGCTAAGTTAACCTATTTCGAACAGTGCAGGCGACCGCCCCCGGAGCGGTCCTCGACGCAAGGAGTGCCCATGACCGTCCCCGCAGCCCCACGCCCCGAGACGCGGGCCGACGAGGCGGCCGACGAGGCGGTAGACAGCGCGAACGGCAACACGAACGGCAGCGTGGACGGCAACGCGGCCGGCGAGCGGATCCGCGCGCTCAGGGCCGCCGTGCGGGAGACGGTCGGCGGCCACGCCCCGGCCCTGCTCGACCTGAGCCGACGCCTGCACGCCGAGCCCGAGACCGCCTTCGAGGAGCACAAGGCCGCCGCGCTCTGCTCCGAACTCCTCGCCGCGCACGGCTTCGAGGTCACCGCCCCCGCCCACGGCCTGGAGACGGCGTTCCGCGCCACGATCGGCTCCGGACCCGTCACCGTGGCTATCGCCTGCGAGTACGACGCACTGCCCGGCCTCGGCCACGCCTGCGGGCACAATCTCATCGCCGCCGCCGGGATCGGCGCGGCCCTCGGGCTCGCCCCCCACGCGGACGAACTCGGCCTCACCGTACGGGTCATCGGCACCCCCGCCGAGGAGCGCGGCGCGGGCAAGGCGCTGCTGCTGGACGCCGGGGCGTTCGACGGGGTGGACGCCGCGATGATGGTGCACCCCTGCCCGTTCGAGATGGCCGACTTCCGCTCCTTCGCGCTGGGCACCCTCGACGTCACCTACACCGGCCGTGCCGCGCATCCCAGCCTCAATCCGCACGAGGGCCGCAACGCCGCCGACGCGCTGACCGTCGCCCAGGTCGCCCTGGGCCTCCTGCGTCAGCAACTGCCCGCGCAGTGGCGGGTGCACGGCATCACCACCGCCGCCGGGACCGCACCCAACGCGATACCCGACCGGGCCACCGCCACGTACGAGATCCGGGCGCTGGCCGCCGAGGACCTGCGGGAGCTGCGGCAGCGGGTCGAGGACTGTTTCCGCGCCGGGGCGCTCGCCACCGGCTGTGAGGTGACCCTGGAGCGCCCCGAGCCCGACTACCTCGACTTCCGGGGCGACCCGGAACTGATCCGGCTCTGGACCGCCAACGCCCGCGAGCTCGGCCGCGCCGAACCCGTCGAGCGCCCGCCCTTCGCCTGCACCGACATGGGCAACGTCTCCCACGTGGTGCCGTCCATCCACCCGGTGCTCGACATCAGCGGCGGAGCCTGCGGCCCGCACGAGGCGGCGTTCGCCGAGGCGGCGCTCTCCCCGGCGGCCGAACAGGCGCTGCTCGACGGGGCGGTGGGCATGGCGTGGACGGCCGCCGACCTCGCCGCCGCGCGCGCTTCCGTCTGACGGGGAGCGGCGAAGCGTGCGGCCCGGTCCGGGCCGCACGCTTCGCAGGGGATTCACCCGAAGGTCACTTGGCGGAGAGCGCCTTGACGTAGTCGGCGAGGACGACGTCAGCCGCCAGCGGGCCGCCGCGCGTGGACCACACCGAGCCGTCGACGGTCACCGCGTGACCGTTCTTGACGGCGCCCAGCTCCTTGTAGGCGGGCTTGGACTGCACGTCCTTGAGCGCCTTCTCGCCGTCCGAGGTCAGCGTCGACAGGAACAGCCAGTCGCCGTCGATCTCATTGATCTTCTCCAGGCTCAGCGACGGCGTGTGGGCGTTGCCGTCCTTGTTTTGGGACTTGGGCCGCTTCAGCCCCATCTCCAGGGCGACGCCACTGGCGAACTGCTTGTTCTCCATCCAGCTGGGCCCGTCCGGGTTCCAGCGGACGATCGAGACCTCGGCGCCCTTGTTCGCGCCGAGCTTCTCCCCGGCGGCCTTGGCGGCGCTCTCGTGGCCGGTGATGAACTTGTTGGCGTCGTCGAGCTTGTTGACGGCGTTCCCGATGCCGCGGAAGAACAGCTTCCAGTCGTCGGCCGGCGCCATCGTCACCAGCGTGGCCGGGGTGATCTCGCGGAGCTGCTTGAGCACCTGCTCGTCCTGCATGTCACCGGCGAGGATCAGGTCGGGCTTCGCGGCGACGACCTTGTCCATGACCGGCTGGAGGAGGTTGCCCACGACCTCGATGCCCTCGACCTTGTCGGCGAGGTAGGCCGGGGGCTTGTCCAGACCCTGACCGTTGGTGATGCCGACCGGCTTGATGTCCAGCGCCAGCACCGCGTCCAGGTCCTCCTGGGTCAGCGTGACGATGCGCTTGGGCTCCGCCGGTATCTCCACGGCCTTCCCGGTGGCGTCCTTGACCGTACGGGTCGCGGAGGAGGCGGCGTCCGCCTTGCCGGCCTTGTCCCCGGAGGACTTGCCCGAGTCGGAGTCCGTGCCGCAGGCCGTCAGGAGCAGGGCCGCGGCCCCGAGCGTGGCGACGGCTTGCGCCGCTCTTCGGGCGGCGGTGCGGGCGGGGCGGTGGTGCAGGTTCATCAAGGACTCCGGGTTCAACGGGACATGAAGCGGTGACGGCCGAACGGTCACACGGATGCGGCCGTCAGCTCGTGAGCGAGCTAAGGTTAGCCTTACTTTAGCGGCATCGGGCAAGGTGATGCCCACGTCCTTCCGAAAGGCCGGTCCCCGTGGAAATCCGTGTCGAACAGCTCACCGCTGGATACACCGGCCATACCGCCGTGGATCAGGTCGACCTCACGGTCCCCTCCGGACAGGTCGCGGCGATCGTCGGACCCAACGGCTGCGGCAAATCGACCCTCCTGCGCTCCATGGCCCGCCTCCACCAGCCCCGCTCCGGCACGGTGTTCGTCGGCGACGCCGACATCTGGCAGCTGCGCCAGCGCGACGCCGCCCACCGCATCGCCCTGCTGCCCCAGGCCCCGCAGGCCCCCGAGGCGGTCACCGTGGCCGGACTCGTGCGGTACGGGCGCCACCCCCACCAGGGGCTGTTCCGCCAGTGGTCGCAGGAGGACGAGGAGGCCGTCACCCGCGCCCTGGAGGCCACCGGCACCGCCGCTCTGGCCGGACGCCGGATCGACCAGCTCTCCGGCGGCCAGCGGCAGCGCTGCTGGCTCGCCATGGCCCTCGCCCAGGAGACCCCCGTCGTCCTGCTCGACGAGCCCACCAGCGCGCTCGACATCGGCCACGCCGTGGAGGTCCTGGACCTGGTCCGCGAAGTCGCCGCCGAGGGCCGCACCATCGTCATGGTCGTCCACGACCTCGCCGCGGCCGCCCGGTACGCCGACACTCTGGTCGCCATGCGCGACGGGCGGATCATCGCCTCGGGCCCGCCCCGCGAGACCGTGGACGCGGCCCTGGTCCAGGAGCTCTACGGCATCGAGGCGGAGATCCTCACCGCGACCTCCGACGGGGCACCCGTCGTCGTACCGACCGTACGTACGCCCGCCGCCGCCGTCTGAGCCGCCGGGGCAACCGCGCGAGCGCCCGCGAGCGCCCGAAAACACCGAGGGGCCCCTCCGTCCGGGGGCCCCTCGGTCTGTATCGGCTCAACGCGCCGACGCGTTCAGGCGGACGACCCCGCACCGCCGCCGCGGAACGTGCCTCCGCGGTACACGCCGAGGATCTCCTCGGCGGCCAGCGTCGCCGTCAACGTGCCCTCCCGGACCCGCTGTTCGAGCTCCGGCGTGAGCTTCCGCACCTCCGGATGGCTGTGCAGACTGTCCAGCAGCTCGTCGCGGACCATCGTCCACGTCCAGTCCACCTGCTGGTCCCGGCGCTTGGCCGCGAGCCGGCCGGTCGACTCCAGAACCGTACGGTGCTGCTCCAGCCGCTCCCACAGCGTGTCGAGGCCGAGCGACTCACGCGCGCTGCACGTGAGCACCGGGGGTGTCCAGGCCGCGTCCGCCGGATGCATCAGCCGCAGCGCGCCCGCCAGTTCGCGGGCCGCCGAGCGGGCGTCGCGTTCGTGCGGGCCGTCGGCCTTGTTCACCGCGATGGCGTCCGCCAGCTCCAGGACGCCCTTCTTGATGCCCTGCAACTGGTCGCCGGTACGGGCCAGCGTCAGCAGCAGGAATGTGTCGACCATGTTGGCCACCGCCGTCTCCGACTGCCCGACGCCCACCGTCTCCACCAGCACCACGTCGTACCCCGCCGCCTCCATCACCACGATGGACTCCCGGGTCGCCTTGGCCACCCCGCCCAGCGTGCCCGCCGTGGGGGAGGGCCGGACGAACGCGGCCGGGTCCACCGCGAGGCGCTCCATCCGGGTCTTGTCGCCCAGGATGGAACCGCCCGTACGGCTGGAGGACGGGTCGACCGCCAGCACCGCCACCCGGTGCCCGAGCCCCGTGAGCATCGTGCCGAGCGCGTCGATGAACGTGGACTTGCCCACGCCCGGCACCCCGCTGATCCCGATCCGCCGGGCCGCCCCCGCGTGCGGCAGCAGCCGGCTCAGCAACTGCTGGGCCAGCACCCGGTGTTCGGCCCGCGTCGACTCGACGAGCGTGATCGCGCGCGCCACGAACGCCCGCTTCCCGTCGAGCACTCCCTGCACATAACCATCGATGTCGATCTTGGCAGCCATCCGTCAGCGGCTCACAGCTCGTGGCCGAGCGCGGCGCCGAGACGCGTCACCAGATCGTGGGCCGCGTCCGGGATCACCGTCCCCGGCGGGAAGACCGAGGCGGCGCCCGCCTCGTGCAGGGCCTCGATGTCCTGCGGCGGAATCACCCCGCCCACCACGATCATGATGTCCTCGCGCCCCTCGGCGGCCAGCTCCTCGCGCAGCGCGGGCACCAGGGTCAGATGCCCCGCCGCCAGCGAGGAGACGCCCACGATGTGCACGTCGGCCTCGACGGCCTGCCGCGCCACCTCGCCCGGCGTCTGGAACAGCGGGCCGACGTCCACGTCGAAGCCCAGGTCGGCGAAGGCCGTGGCGATCACCTTCTGGCCCCGGTCGTGGCCGTCCTGGCCCATCTTGGCGACCAGGATGCGCGGACGACGGCCCTCCGCCTCCTCGAACGCCTCGACCAGCGCGCGGGTGCGGTCCACCGAAGGGGAATCCCCTGCCTCTTTGCGGTACACACCGGAGATCGTACGGATCTGCCCGGCGTGCCGCCCGTACACCTTCTCCAACGCGTCCGAGATCTCCCCGACCGTGGCCATCGCCCGCGCCGCGTCGACCGCCAGGGCCAGCAGATTGCCCTCCAGGCCCGGACCCGGGTCCCGCTCGGCCGCGGCCGTCAGCGCCCGCAGCGCCTCCTGACACGCCGTCTCGTCGCGCTCCTCGCGCAGCCGCCGCAGCTTCTCGATCTGCTGGGTGCGCACCGAGGAGTTGTCGACCTTGAGCACGTCGATCTTCTCGTCGGTCTCCACCCGGTACTTGTTCACCCCGATCACCGGCTGCCGCCCGGAGTCGATCCGCGCCTGCGTGCGCGCGGCCGCCTCCTCCACCCGGAGCTTGGGGATGCCCGCGTCGATGGCCTTCGCCATCCCGCCGGCCGCCTCCACCTCCTCGATGTGCTGCCAGGCCCGGTCCGCGAGGTCGCGCGTCAGCTTCTCCACGTATGCGCTGCCGCCCCACGGGTCGATGACCCGGCAGGTACCGGACTCCTGCTGGAGCAGGAGCTGGGTGTTACGGGCGATGCGGGCGGAGAAGTCGGTGGGCAGGGCCAGCGCCTCGTCCAGGGCGTTGGTGTGCAGCGACTGGGTGTGCCCCTGCGTCGCGGCCATCGCCTCCACGCACGTACGCGTCACGTTGTTGAACACGTCCTGCGCGGTCAGCGACCACCCCGAGGTCTGCGAATGGGTGCGCAGCGACAGCGACTTGGGGTTCTTCGGGTCGAACTGCTTGACCAGCCGCGCCCAGAGCAGCCGGGCCGCCCGCAACTTGGCGACCTCCATGAAGAAGTTCATGCCGATCGCCCAGAAGAACGACAGCCGGGGCGCGAACGCGTCGACGTCCAGCCCGGCTTCCTGCCCGGCGCGCAGATACTCCACCCCGTCGGCCAGCGTGTACGCCAGCTCCAGATCGGCCGTCGCCCCGGCCTCCTGGATGTGATACCCGGAGATCGAGATGGAGTTGTAGCGCGGCATCTTCTGCGAGGTGAACGCGAAGATGTCGGAGATGATCCGCATCGAGGGCGACGGCGGATAGATATAGGTGTTGCGGACCATGAACTCCTTCAGAATGTCGTTCTGAATGGTCCCGGCCAACTTCTCGGGCGGTACGCCCTGTTCCTCGGCGGCCACGATGTACAGCGCCAGCACGGGGAGCACCGCGCCGTTCATCGTCATCGACACCGACATCCGGTCCAGCGGAATGCCGTCGAAGAGCTGGCGCATGTCGTAGATCGAGTCGATCGCCACCCCGGCCATACCGACGTCACCGGTCACCCGGGGGTGATCGCTGTCGTAGCCCCGGTGGGTCGGCAGGTCGAAGGCGACCGACAGACCCTTCTGCCCGGCCGCCAGGTTGCGCCGGTAGAAGGCGTTGGACTCCTCGGCCGTGGAGAAACCGGCGTACTGACGGATCGTCCAGGGCTGGTTGACGTACATCGTCGGGTAGGGGCCGCGCAGATACGGGGCGATGCCCGGGTAGCTGTGCAGCGCGTCCAGGCCCTCCAGGTCCTCGCCGGTGTAGAGCGGCTTGACCGTGATGCCCTCCGGCGTCTCCCAGAGCGGGGCCTCGGCCCCGTCGGCCGCCTTGGTCACCGCCGCCTGCCACTCACCGGCGGAACCGGCGGGCGGTGCGGTGGACGTGAGCGGCACGTCGGAGAAGTCGGGAACGGAGGGGTTGCGTTCCGTGGGCGATGTCGGCATCACGCCACTCCCATGCGGTCGAGTACGGAGGTGAGAACGGCGACCGTGTCGCAGCCCGCGAAGATGTAGCTGTCGACACCGGCGTACTCACCGGGCCGGCCGGCGAGGAACACCCGCACCGCTCCCGCCGACTTCAGCGCACCGGCCACCGGCTCCGCCTGCTCGGCGTACAGCGCGTCCGACGAGCACAGCACGGCGACGGTCGCCCCGGATGCGGTCAGCGCGTCGGCGGCCGTAGCCGCGTCCACCGACACCGGGTCGTGCACCGCGTCGATCCCGCCCGCCCCGAAGAGGTTGACGGCGAACGAGACCCGCGCGGTGTGCGCGGCGGCCGGACCGAGCGCGGCGACGAACACCTTCGGACGGCTCCCGTTCGCCGCGAGGTGCGCGTCCGACCGGGTGCGCAGCACCTCGAACGCCTCGTCCCGCCGGACCCGGGGCAGACCGCCCGGAGCCCCGGCGTACGCGTCGGCCGCGGGCTCGCGCTCCACCGGACGCTCGCCGGGCATCGGGAACTCGCTGACCCCGGTGATCGGCTCCTTGCGGCGGGCCAGCTTCGCGCTGCGCGCCGCCCAGGTCGCTGCGAGCCGCTCCGCGACCATCCCGGAGCGCAGAGCGGCGGGCAGCCCGCCCGCCCGCTCGGTCTCCTGGAAGAACGCCCAGGCGGCCGCGGCGAGTTCGTCGGTGAGCCGCTCCACGTACCAGGAGCCGCCCGCCGGGTCGATGACCCGCGCCAGATGCGACTCCTCCATGAGGATCGTCGAGGTGTTACGGGCGATCCGCCGCGCGAACGCGTCCGGCAGTCCCAGCGCGTGATCGAACGGCAGCACCGTCACGGAGTCCGCACCGCCGACGCCCGCGCCGAGCGTGGCCAGCGTGGTGCGCAGCATGTTCACCCACGGGTCGCGGCGCGTCATCATCACCGGCGAGGTGACGGCGTGCTGCCGCTGGGCCCCGGCGGCGGGAGCACCGGAGGCCTCGGCGACCCGCGCCCACAGCCGACGCGCCGCGCGCAGCTTGGCGATGGTCAGGAACTGGTCGGCGGTGGCCGCGTAACGGAACTCCAGCTGCCCGCAGGCCGCCTCCACGCTCATCCCGGCACCGGTCAGGGCGCGCAGATAGGCGACGCCCGTGGCCAGGGAGAGCCCCAGCTCCTCGCCCGCCGAACCGCCCGCCTCGTGGTACGGCAGCGCGTCCACGGCGACGGCCCGCAGCCCCGGGTACTCCGTGTCGCACCGCAGCGCCCAGCGCACGGCGGGGGCGAGGTCCGCCTCCACGCCCGTCCGGGCCTCGTGGCCGAGCGGGTCGGCGCCCAGCGTGCCGCGCGCCTCGCTCCTGGCGACGCCGCGCTCCTCGTACAGCCGCAGCAGCTCCGTCGCCGCGGCGTCCAGATCGGCCGGGGCGTCCAGGGCGACGGGCGCGAGGTCGAGATACACGCCGTCCAGCGCCCGGGCGAGCCCGTCGACGGGGACGCCCGCCGGACCGCCCACCGTGAGCCAGAGCGAGGTGACCCCGTTCTCCAGATCGCCGAGCACCGCCTCGTTCAGCCGGCCGGGGTCGGTGACGGAGTGGCGTTGGCGAACGTCCCAGCCGCCGGCCGCGTTTCCCTCGGCCGTGCTGCCCCGGGTGAAGGGGGCGAAGCCGGGAAAACCGGTGTCCGGCGACTCGTCGTGCGCGGTGTAGAGAGGGCGGGTGGTGAGCCCGTCCTCCAGTGTGGTGGACAGCGCTTCCTCGGCGGCCGAGCCCGTGACTTCCTTGCCCGACTTGCGCAGTACGCCTTCGACGAGGCTCTGCCACTGGTCATGGGAGGGGTCGGGGAACGCGGCGGCCGGAGAGAGCCCGTCAGCAGGCTGGACCGTCATGCTCAGATGCTAGGCCAGTGCGCGGAATGAGCAGCAGGGGCACGTGCTGTGACCTTGCCCTCTCGGGTATGCACTTGATCCTTTACATACAGTCGCGTAACCGGCGCGACGGACGGAAGGCGGCAACACGACGGTCGTCGACATCGGGATGAATCGGGACAGTGATGCATATTATGTGCGAAGTTTCCTGATTTGTTATGTCATCCCTGGAATGCCGTATCCACCCCGGTGCCCCCGTGGCCGCCGGGATACGGAGAGGACGCGACCGTGGCCGTCGGACCTGTGGAGTACCTCGTCATCGCCTTCCCCGGCAGTCGCTTCACCGGGGCGGTCGCCCCCGCCCTCGCCGACGCCGTGTCGTCCGGAGCCGTACGCGCCGGTGACCTGGCTTTCGTCCGCCGGGCCGAGGGCGGCGCGCTGACCCCGGTGGAGCTGCGGGAGCTGGACCCCGAGGGAGTGGTTCCCGTCGATACGGCGGAGGGCGGGGCGGCGGCGCTGAGCGCGGCGGACGTCGACCGGCTCGACGGGAGCGTGCCGTCGGGCGATGTGGTGGCGATCGTCGTCCGGGAGGACCTGTGGACCACACAGCTCGCCCGTACGGCCCGCGAGGCGGGCGGCGTCTTCGTCGCACACGAGCGCCTCGCCGCGGGCGGAACCGGCGGTGGCGGCGAGGAGGGCACCGCGGGGGACGACATCATCACCCGGCTGGAGCGGCTCGCCGAACTGTGGAAGCGGGACGTCCTCACCGACGCCGAGTTCGTGGAGCAGAAGACGAGACTCCTGTCGGACTGATGTCCTTTCCTCGCCGCATGCGACGTTGCTCCTGATATGTGGAATTCTTGGAATTCATCGGGGAAAGAGGCAGTTCATCGTGCAGACCGCCCGGACCGTTCCGGCCGCCACCGTTGTCAATCTGCGCGACCTGGGCGGCATCGCCCTGGGCCGTGACCGCCGGGTGCGGCAGGGCGTCCTGTTCCGCTCGGGTCAGCTGAGCGAGCTCGACCCGGTGAGCGACCGGGCGGTGTCCGCGCTCGGCATCCGCACCGTCGTGGATCTGCGCACCGCCGACGAGCGCCAGTGGGCCCCGGACCGGCTGCCGGACCGGTCCAGGCTCTTCGTCGCCGATGTCCTGGGCGACCACCCGGGCGTGGCGCCCGCCCGGCTGCGGGCCCTGCTCGCCGACCCGGTCGAGGCGGAGCGGACGCTGGGGGGCGGCCGCGCCGAGGAACTGTTCGCCGAGACCTACCGGAAGATGGTCCTCTCGCCCGGCGCCGCGGCCGCCTACCGCGCCTTCCTGGAGACCGCGGCCGACCCCGGTGCGCGCCCCGTGCTCTTCCACTGCACGGCCGGCAAGGACCGTACCGGCTGGGCGGCGGCCGTCCTGCTGATGATCCTGGGAGCGGCCCGCGCGACGGTGCGGTCGGACTTCCTCGCGGTCAATCCCGCCGTACGGGCCGCGTTCGCCCCGTACGTGGCGAAGTTCCTGGACGGCGGGGGAGACCCCGCCGTCGCCGCGGCGATCATCGAGGTCCGCCCCCGCTACCTGGACGTGGCGCTCGACGCCATGGACGAGCGCTGGGGCGGCCTCGACGGCTATGTGCGCAACGGGCTGCGGGTGCCCGACGCCGCACTGGAGCGGCTGCGCGACGGCCTGGTGATCCGCGGCTGACCCGGAGGGAAGCGACGGAGACGGCGTGAGGGGCCGGGGCGGGCGGGGGGTTTCCCGCCCGGCCCGCCCCCGCGGGACCCCCGCGGGGGGCCCCGGGGACGGGGCGTGGGGTGGGGGGGCGGGGGTGGGTGGGTCTCCAGCGGTGGTCATCGTAGTTCTGCGGGCGCTGCTGCTTGGCCATGTCGATGCCGGGGATGCCG
>NZ_JBIVUT010000042.1:0-38723 GCF_044757365.1 Streptomyces sp. NPDC091289 | reverse complement strand
TTCCCCCCCCCCCCCCGGGTGGGGGGGGGGGGGGGGGGGGGGGGGCCCCCCCCCCCCCCCGCCCCCCCCCCCGCCCCTCCCGTGTCACCGTTCAGACGGCGGCCTCCAGCCGGGCCAGCCCCTGCGTCCAGCTCTCCCAGGCGTCGCGGCCCGGGGGCGCCAGCAGCGGAACCACCGTGCTGCGCCGTTCGGCGACCGAGGGGTGCCGGCGCGCCAAGGTCGCGAGCGCCCCGGCCGGACCGCCGTCCACCACCACATGGCTGTCCCCGTCGAGCAAGGTACGCAGGGCCGGCCAGAACAGCACCGGCGCGGCCATCTGCCCGGCCCAGAACTCCGGCCGGAGGGCCTCCGCCTCCGTGACGTAACGCCCGGTGCGGGTCGACAGCACCGGGATGCCCGGCCGGCGCAGCGTCTCCGCCGCGACCGCCTCTCCGAAGGAGCGGGAGGCCCGGCCCATCGCCGGTGAATGCCACGGTTCGAGCGCCCGCACCCGGCGTACGGTCACCCCTGCCTCGCCCAGGGTCCGTTCGGCCTCGGAGAGCCGGGGCTCCGGACCGGCGAGGATCGTCTGACGCGGCCCGTTGTGTGCGCCCAGCACCACGTCCTGCCTCAAAGACGTGTCCCGGAGGCGGTCGAGCACCTCCTCCGGGGCGCCCGCCACCGCCAGCATGCCTCCGGGCGGGGCCTCGGCGAGCGCGGCGCAGCGGCCCGCGAGGATCCGGGCGGCCGCCGGCGGATCGAACACTCCGGCGAGGGTGGCGGCGGCCAGCTCCCCCACACTGTGGCCGATCAGGGCGGCAGGGCGGATCCCGCGGTCGGCCAGCACCCGGCCGATGCCGTATCCGATCAGGAAGAGCAGGGGCTGTGCGGTCGTGCCGCGGTCGGCCCGGACGCCGTCCGCGCAGGCCAGCCAGTCTTCCCGGACGACGGCCCCCCACCGCCCGAGGGCGTCGAGGAACTCGTCGGCAACAGCGGTGAAGACCGGTTCCCGTTTGTACAGTTCGACGGCCATGCCGGCGTGCTGGAACCCCTGTCCCGGCAGCATCAGAACGATCGGCCGCCCGCTCACGCCGACTCCGCCGTCGGCGCGTCGGACGCCGAGAAGGCCGCGAGCAGGCGGTCCAAGTGGTCGCCGTCGGAAGTCCGGTACGCCCGGGCATCCGGGCACAGCCGCCCGCACAGCGTGCTCAGCGTCTTGCCGGGACCCGCCTCCACGAAACGGTCGACGCCCGCCTTCGCCAGAGCCTCGGCGGTGTCGGCCCACAGCACCCGGCCGGTGAACTGCCGTCGCAGGCTGTCCGCGGCCTCCTGGGCGCTGCGCACAGGTGCGGCGGTGACCGCGGAGAACACCGGGATCACCGGGTCCCGCAGGGGCAGCGCCGCCAGCGCCCGGCCGAACTCGGCCTCGATGCCGGAGAGCAGGCTGCAGTGAGCCGCTCCGCCCACCTCCAGCGTCAGCGCCCGGCGCGCGCCCGCCTGTTCGGCAAGTCCGAGCAGGCGGGCGACTCCGCCCCGGTGGCCGGACACCACGATCTGCCGGTGGTCGTTCTGGTTGGCGATCTCGACCACCTCCCCGGTGGCGGCGGCCGCCCGGGCGCAGAGGTCCTCCACCTCGGTCAGGGTCAGTCCGACGACGGCTCCCATGCTGCCCGGGACGCTGCGGTTGACCGATTCCATCAACTCTCCGCGCAGCCGGACCAGACGCAGGCCGTCCCGCCAGTCGAGCACACCCGCCGCGACCATCGCGGCGAACTCGCCCAGGCTGTGCCCGGCCACGGCATCGGGCTCGACGCCGTACGTCCGGAGCACTTCGAGGGCCACGACGCTGGTCAGGAAGACGGCCGGCTGGGTCACCGGCATGGCGCGCAGTTCCTCGGCCGGCCCCTCCCAGCACAGCTCCGTCAGCGGCATCCCCAGGACCTCGTCGGCGACGCGGTAGTGGGACGCGAGGAATGCGGGGCGGCGCTCGACCAGGGCGCGGCCCATGCCGACGCGCTGCGAACCCTGCCCCGGAAATACGAAGGCTGTCATGCTCATGTGCGATACCACCTTCCCTTCTGCGGACCGCGGCGCTCAGGTCGCCCTGAGCGCCGCGATGGGGCACACCCGGACCGCGCGTGCGGCGGCGGCCCGCTGATCCGCCGGCACCTCGCCCTCGAAGAGGAGCTCGGCGTATCCCTCGTCGGCCTGCAACAGGGCGGGGGCCGCGCCTTCGCACAGCGCGTGCCCCTCACAGCGGCTCCGGTCGACGGTGATCCTCATCTCGGCGACCCTCCCTCGGCGCGTATCAGGTGTGGAGCGTCACCGGCAGGGACGCGATGCCGCGGATCGTGTTGTGCAGGCGCCAGGTCGGCTCGCCGATCTCGATCGAACGGACCTTGCCGGTCAGCGACGTCAGCAGGCTGTGGCTCTCCAGACGGGAAAGCGCCTGGCCGACGCAGCCGTGTATGCCGTGGCCGAAGCCGACGTGCTGCGCGACGCCGGGCCGCTGGATGTCGAACCGCTCCGGGTCGGTCCACTGCCGCTCGTCGCGGTTGGCGGAGCCGTACAGGAAGAGCACCCGGGATCCTTCCGCCACCAGGGCGCCGCCCAGCTCCCGCTCACGGGTGGCCAGCCGGGTGAAGCCGCGCAGGGGAGATTCGATGCGGATGATCTCGTTGAACGCCGACGGGATGAGGGAGGCGTCGCCGCGCAGCAGATCCCACTGGTCCGGGTTGGATCCGAACAGCCACATCATGCTGGAGAGCGCGCTGACGGAGGTGTCCATGGACGGGGCGAGGAAGTCGCCCAGGAGGCCGGGCAGGAGGTACTCCTCGATCTTCCCCTCCTTGGCGTCGCTCACCAGCTGGGCGCCCCAGCTGCCCGGCCTGAGGTTGCCCGGGACCGACATCCGCTGGAGGAACTCGGACATCTCCTGGAGCAGCGGGAATCCGGCCATGGTGCGCTCGTTGAGCGGGCCGAAGGCATTGAACCCGGCGGTCGCCCATTCCAGGAGCCGTTCCTTGCCCTCCTCGACGGGCCAGCCGAGCAGATCGGGCACGACGGCGAGCGGGAACGCCTGCGCGAAGTCGGTGACCGCGTCGAAGGTGCCCTTCTCGATCAGCTGGTCGACGAGTGTGTCGGCCCATCCGGCGATGTAGTCGTGGAACTCCTCCAGCGCCTTCGGCTTGAGGTGCCGGGCCACCAGGCTCCGCACATAGCCGTGGTACGGCGGGTCGCTGGTGAAACTGCTGCCCTTCTGGGCCTTGTTGAGCGTCTCGGTGAGGCCGACCCCGGAGCCCGACGAGAAGGTCGTCGGATCGTGGAGCGCGTCGTAGACCTCTCGGTACCGGGCGGCCGCGAAGACCTGGTGGGACTCCAGCCAGACCACCGGGCCGAGGTCGCGGAGGCGCCGGTAGTCCTCGTAGGGCGAGAGGATCGACTCGTCGGTGTAGGGGTCGATGCCGGTGCTGGGGATGGTGAGCGTCGCCATGCGGATCTCCTCGGGTCAGCTGGTGGCGGAGTGGTCCAGAAGGTGGGCGTTGACCACCCGGACCAGGTCGCGCGGGGTGTCGATGTCGACGAGCGCCGAGTCCTCGAACTCCAGGCCGTACTCCCGGCCGATCCGGCTGCCGGTCTCCAGCAGGGCGAGCGAGTCGTATCCGAGATCCTCGAAGGTGGTGTCCAGGATGTCGGCCTCCAGCACGCTGCCGCCGCCCGCGCCCTCCCGGAGAATGCGCTTGAGATCCTCAATGCCGAACTGCTTGCTCATGCGTCCGTCCTGTTCGAAGGTGTGGATAAGGCGTGGATGGGGCCGGATTGCGGTGGGGTCACTTCGCCGTTCCCCGCACCACGACCGCGGAGTTGAACCCGCCGTGGCCCCGGGCGAGGACGACGGCCGTGCGCACCGGGGCCCGGCGGGTCTCGGTGACCAGGTCGAGGTCGTAGCCGTCGGCGCGGCTGACGTTGACCGTCGGCGGGATGACGCCGTCGCGGATCGACAGGAGCGCCGCGGCGACGTCGAGCGGGGCGGCTCCGGCGGCCAGGCGGCCGGTCATCGTCTTCGGAGCGGTGACGGCGACCCCGCCCGCGCCGAACAGGGCGCTCAGCGCGTCGGCCTCGATCCGGTCCAGCTCCGGCACGGCGGCGGCGTCCGCGAAGACCACGTCCACCTCCGCCGGCGCGATCTTGGCGTCGTCGAGCGCCGCGGCGAGCGCCCGGCGCAGCCCGGGTTCGCGCCCGCTGCCCGGCCGGGGGTCCATGGTCGCGCCATACCCGGCGATCTCCCCGTACACCTCGGCGCCCCGCTGCCGCGCGGATTCGGCGTCCTCCAGCACGAGCAGTGCGCCGCCCTCGCCCGGCACATGTCCGGCGGCCCGCGCGTCGAAGGGGAGGTAGGCGTCCTCGGGGTCCCGGGAGGTGCTCATCCGGTCGCCCGCCATCTGCGCCACCCAGCCCCAGGGGCAGAGCGAGCCGTCCACACCGCCGGAGATGATCAGCCGGGTGCCCTTACGGATCTGCCGACGGGACTGAGCGATGGCGTCGAGGCCGCCCGCCTGGTCGCTCACGACGACCCCGCTGGGCCCCCGCATCCCGTGCTGGATGGAGATCTGGCCGGTGTTGACGGCGTAGAACCAGGCGTAGGACTGGTACGCGCTGACGTACTTGGGCCCCTTGCTCCACAGGTTCTCCAGCTCGCGCTGGCCGAACTCGAAGCCTCCGGCGGTCGCGGCGGTGATCACGCCCGTGCTGAAGTCGGGCAGCTCCGACGGGGCGATGCCCGCGTCGGCCAGCGCCCAGTCGGCGGCGGCGAGGGAGAGCCGGGTCATGTGGTCGGTCTGCGGGATGAGCCGACTCGACAGATGCGCGGCGGCGTCGAACCGTACCTCGCCCGCCAGTTTCGCCGGATAGCCGGCGGCGTCGAACCGGGTGAGCTCGCCGATGCCGCTGACACCGGCCAGCGTGGACTTCCAATAGGCTTCGGTGCCTTCGCCGTTGGGGGCGATGACACCCAGTCCGGTCACTGCTGTGGCGGTCATGCGGCGCCCCTCTCCGGGTCGGTCAGGACCATCGCGCTCTGGAATCCGCCGAATCCGCTGCCGACCGTGAGCACCCGGTCGGTACGCCAGTCGCGTGCGGTCAACGGCACGTAGTCCAAGTCCAGTTCGGGGTCCTGGTGGTGCAGGTTGGCGGTGGGCGGTACGACGTTCTCCTTGATCGCCAGCGCGGACGCGGCGATCTCGACGGAGCCGATCGCCCCGAGCGAGTGGCCCACCATCGACTTGATGGAGCTCACCGGCACCCGGTAGGCGTGTTCGCCGAGGCTGCGCTTGAACGCCGCCGTCTCGTGCCGGTCGTTCTGCTTGGTGCCGGAGCCGTGGGCGTTGACGTAGTCGAGGTCGGCCGGGTCGAGCCGGGACTCGTCGAGCGCCGCGGTGATGGCGTCGGCCATTTCGACGCCGTCCGCCCGCAGTCCGGTCATGTGGAAGGCGTTGCTGCGGCTCGCGTAACCGGTGATCTCCGCGTAGATGGTCGCCCCGCGCCGGCGCGCGCTGGTGTACTCCTCCAGGACGAAGCCCGCGGCCCCCTCGCCGAGGACGAAGCCGTTGCGTGTGCTGTCGTACGGGCGGGAGGCGTGTTCGGGGTCGTCGTTGAAGACGCTGGTGGCCTTGATCGCGTCGAAGCACGCCACGGTGATGGGCGAGATCGGCGCCTCGGTGGCACCGGTGATCATCACGTCGGCGGCTCCGTCGCGGATCAGCTCGACGGCGTGCCCCACGGCGTCGATCCCCGAGGTGCAGCCGGTGGACACCACCGTGCCCGGCCCCTCCGCTCCGGCCGCCCAGGCGACCTCGGTGGCGATCGAGCTGGGCACGAGGTAGTCGTACAGGTGCGGTGTGGCGTACGTGTGGTCGACCAGGTGCGCCGCCCCGTCGTCGCTGACCACCCGGTACTCGTCCTCCAGGCTGGTGGTGGCCCCGACGGCGTTGCCGATGGTGACGCCGATCCGGTGCGGGTCGATCTCGGAGAGCTCCAGCCCGCTGTCGGTCAGCGCCTCCCGGGTGGCGACCACGGCGAACTGGGCGGCCCGGTCCATCCGGCGGATCTCCTGGGCGCGCAGGCCGTGTTCCTGCGGGTGGAAATCGATCTCGGCCGCGACCCGGGAGCGGTAGGGCGCCGGGTCGAAGCGGGACAGCGTTCTGGTCGCGGTGCGCCCTTCACTGATCAGAGCCCAGAAGCTCTTGGTGCCGACCCCTCCCGGTGCCAGCACCCCTATGCCGGTGATGACGACTCGTCGCCTCATGATTCTTCCTTCCGGAGATACGTCAGGAATGCGCTGCCGAACGTGCTGGGGCCTCCCAGCAGGGCGGTGACGCGGATATGCGTGCTCAGACCCGGGAGAGCGCGGCGGCGGTGCCGAACCAGCGGTCCAGGGCGTCGTGCAGGGGCGTCCGTGCCCGGTCGGTCCAGGCGACGTGTCCGTCGGGGCGTACGAGGAGCACGGTGGCCCCTTCGAGGTCCACCGGCCCTCGGGCCTCGACCACGCGCACCCGGCCGCGGGCCGCTTCCTCGACCGAGGCCGCGGCGGGGGTGATCCGCCCGTGGGGGGACAGGGAGAGCAGGATGCCCCGGCCGCCGGCGAGGAGCCGGGCGGCCGTGGTGGGCTCACCGTTGACGGTGAGGTCGATGTCGGGGAGCCGCGCGCCGAGCAGCGGTGCATCGCCCGCGCCCACGTCGTAGCGCACGTCGAGACCGCTGATCATGGCGTCGACATGGGCGCGGGGCCCGGGCTCGGCCAGCAGACCGGCGAGCACCCGGCGGACCGGTTCCGCCTCGGCGCCGCCGAACAGCAGCAGCCCCTGGGCGGTCACGTTCCCGATCACCCGGCGTCCGACGGGGTGGCGTTCGGCGTGGTAGCTGTCGAGCAGTCCGGGCGGGGCCCAGCCGCACACCTGGGCCGCGAGCTTCCAGCCGAGGTTCGCCGCGTCCTGGAGGCCGAGGTTGAGTGCCTGGCCGCCGACCGGCATGTGCGAGTGGGCCGCGTCACCGGCGATCAGCACGCGCCCCCGTCGGTAGCGGGTCGCCTGTGCGCAGCCGTCGTCGAACGCGTCGGTCCAGCTCGCCGTCGCACCCGCGATGCAGTGGCCGGTGACCTCCTGCCACACCGTCGCGATCTCGTCGAACGACGGCGGCCCGGTGCGGCCGCCCGGGAGCCGGCCGACGGCGTGCACCATCACCCGGGTCACCCCGTCGGGCCGCCGCGCCGAGGTGGCGAAGCCGCCCGCGAACTGCTCGAAGCGGTAGGCGGGCACGTCCACCCCGGCGATGTCCGCGCGCAGGAGTTCCCGGGCCGGGGCGGTGACGTCGAGGCCGAAGCCCGCGAGCCGCCGGACCGTGCTGTCGGCGCCGTCGCACCCCACCACGTGGGTGGCATGCAGCGTACGGGGCCCGTCGGGGGTGCGGAACCCGGCGGCCACGCCCCTGTCCGTGACGGTGAGCGTGTGGAGTTCGTGCTCCCGGTACAGCTCCACGCCCAGGCCGGCGGCCCACTCCCCCAGCACCTCCTCGGTGCGGAACTGGGGCGTCTTCCAGTTGCCCGCGTAGCGGCTCCCTCCCCCCTCGGCCCGGAACGACTGCCCCCCGAAGTGGCCGAGCGGCTCGTGCGTCAGGTCGCCGAACGCCTCCAGGAGCCCCCGCAGGCCGAGGATCTCCATGGTGCGGGCGTTGAGCTGGGAGGCCCGCGACTCGGTCATCGGCGCGGCCAGCCGGTCGGCGAGCGACACCCGTACGCCGTGCCGTCGCAGGTCGCCCGCCAGCAGCAGCCCGACCGGGCCGGCCCCGACCACCAGGACGTGCGCGGCTCCGGCCGGGTCGGGCGAGGTCATCGTCCGGGCTCCGGGTGGCCGCTGTGCGGGGTCATGTACCGCTGCCCTCGATGTGCGCCTTGGCGTGGGCGAGGGTGCTCAGGCTGTTGGTTCCCAGGGCCTTGCGCACCATCGCCCGGGCGTCGTCCAGGGACGCGTCCGGGCCGAGGACCGACACGATGTTGGCCTCGTTGACGGAGACGGTGTGCTGCGAGGTGGCCAGCACGCCGTCGGCGTCCTCCTCGAACCGCCACTGCCCGGTGTGCAGCGTCATCAGCGCGGGCAACTGGGTCTGCTTGTAATGGATACGGTCCGGCGCGAGACACACCCGCACCGAAGTGGTCGTGTGGGTGGAACCGTCGATGGCGCGGGTGTCCATCTCCAGCAGTTGGAGCCCGTCGTCGTCGTCAAGGTTCACCCGGGCGACGTGCGGGAGGCGTTCCGGCCACAGATGCGCCTCGTTGATGAACGCATAGACGTCCTCGGCCCGCCCCGCGATCCGGGTGGTGTCCTCGAACACGAGGCGCACCTGGGAGCCGTGGAGCGCCGTCTCGGCCTCGGCCTTGAGCGCTTCCAGCTCCGCCCGGCTGTTGCGGTCGACGGCGGTGGAGATCCACTCCAGCGCCCCGGGGTCGTCGTCCACCGCCCGGTAGTCGTGGAGCAGCCGGACCCGGCAGCGTTCCTCGCCCAGGGCCTCGACGATCCAGGTGCCGCCCATCGCGGCGACCGGCGGGCTGGACACCTCCTGGCGGAACTCGATACGGCCCTCGGCGGGGACCAGCCGCCTGCGGGAGGTCCAGGTCTTCGCCGCACCGTTCGCCGTCGCCCAGATCTGGATCCGCTCGTGCTCGCCCTCGCGCTCGACGCGCTCGACCAGGACGCTCGGCGGGAAGATCTGCGGCCAGTTCTCCACCTCCTCCAGCAGGTGGTAGACGGCCTTGGCCGAAGCGTCGACCGTGATCTCGTGCTCGACTTCGTGGACCTGCGGTCCGGACATGGTGCCTCCCGGCTCGTTCGGGGACGGGGTTTCTCGGGCGGCCGCGCTCATGCGGTGGTGATCAGCGCGATGAGTTCGCGGGGGGTGGTGACGGCGGTGACCGCGTCGTCCTCCAACGCGATGCCGTGTTCCCGGGAGATGAGGGCCGCGGTCTCCAGCAGCGCGAGCGAGTCGTAGCCGAGCTCGGTGAACGACCGGTCCAGGATGTCGCCCTCCATGTCGATGCCCTCGTCGGCGCCGGCGGCGCTGAACAGTGCCTTCTTCAGGTCGTCGAGGCTGAACGCCGTGATGGTCATCCGTCGTGTCCTTTCAGGATTCCTGTTCCCAGTGGTAGAAGCGCTGTGCCATCGCGTCCGCGGGTGAACGCCAGGTCGCGGGGTCGTATGCGGTGATGTGCTGCTTCAGGTCGTCGCTGATTCCCGTGAACAGGGGGTGCGAGCGGGCTTCGGCGATCCGCTCCGAGCCGTCCTCGGAGGCGAAGTCCTGGAGGTGGAAGTACAGCCCCTGGTAGCTGAACAGCTGTCGGCGCAGCGTGCCCATGCGGTGCGGCATCTCCGTGCGGTCGAAATCCGCGAAGAGGGCCCCGACGTCGTCGATCGACGTGGGGTCCAGGCGGGCGACGATCAGGGTGGTGTGCATGGCCTTCCTCATGTCTCTGCGGCCCGGTCGGGGCCGGCTGCGGTGGGGGCGGGGCCGGTGTCAGGCGTGCGCGGCGGGGCCGGGGCCGAACCAGGTACGGAGCGCCTCGGTGAGGTCCCCACCGTCGGGCGACGCCCAGGCCACGTGCCCGTCGGGGCGCAGCAGTACCGCGGCGGCGCCGGCGAGCCGCTCGTCCTCCGAGGTCGCCGTGACGATGTCGACGTGCGGCGCCCAGGCCTCGGCGGTACGACGCACGGCGGCGTCGTCGGCCAGGTCGAGCAGCACCCCGCGCCCCGGGTGCAGCAGGCGCGTGGTGGTCGTGGGGCCGTCGGCGCCGAGCAGTTCGCAGGGCGGCATGCGCAGCCCGAGCAGCGGATGGCTTCCTTCGGCGCTGCCGTAGCGGACGTCGAAGCCGGTGACCATCCCGGCGAGGTGCCGGGCGACGTCGTCGTTGCCGAGCAGTTCGCCGAAGACGGCGCGCAGCGGCTCGACCTCCGTGCCACCGAGGTAGAGGAAGCCCTGGGCGCGAGTGTTGGTGAGCACCCGCTCCCCCACCGGGTGCCGCTCCTCGTGGTAGGTGTCGAGCAGCTCGGGGCCGCTGCGGCCGGTCACGACCGCGGCGAGCTTCCAGCCGAGGTTGACGGCGTCCTGCACGCCGACGCTCAGCCCCTGGCCGCCTGCGGGCAGGTGGATGTGGGCCGCGTCCCCGGCCAGCAGGACCCGGCCGACGCGGTATTGGTCCGCCAGCCGGGAGGCGTCGGTGAAGGAGCTGATCCAGCGGGCCTCGCCGTGGCCGATGTCCTCGCCGGTGAGCCGCTGCCAGGCGCCGGCCACCTCGTCGAAGGAGGGCGGGGCGGTGCGTTCGCCGGGGCGGGTGCCCCGTTCACAGACGATGACCCGGTCGAGGTCGTCGCCCAGCCGGGCGGCCATGACCATGCCGCCGCGCACCCGTTCGCCGAGGAACCTCGGCCGGATGGCGGCTCCGGCGACATCGGCGAGGAACATCTCGCAGGTCGCGTCCTGTCCGGGGAAGTCGATGCCCACGGCCTGGCGTACGGTGCTGCGCCCGCCGTCGGCGCCGACGAGGTAGGAGCAGCGCAGCAGGCGCGGGCCGTCCGGTCCGGAGACCTCGACCTCGACGAACGCGTCCCGCTGGGTGACGGCGAGGACCTCGTGGCTCCGCAGGATCCGGGCGCCGAGGCCGGTGACCCAGCGGGTCAGCACCGCCTCGGTCTCGGTCTGTTCGACGTTGCGCACACCGAAGTGGCCGTCGGGCAGCACGGAGTAGTCCAGTTCGATGCCGCCGAAGTGGCCCTTGGTGCTGATCTCGGGGTTGCCGAAGCCCGCCAGCAGACCGCGCTGGTCGAGGACTTCGGTGGCGCGGGCGGTGAAGCCGAGTCCGCGGGACTCGCTGACCGGCTCGGCCAGCCGGTCGAGGACGATCACCTCGGCGCCGCCGAGGCGGAGCTCGCCCGCCGTCATGAGGCCGGTCGGTCCCGCCCCGGCCACGATCACCTGGGCGTCGAGTTCCGGGGTGACGGTCACAGGTCCTGCCCCGCTTTCCGCCGTACCGGCTCCAGGGCCTGGCTCCAGGCGACGACCTGGTCGAGGACCAGCTCGACCGTCGCCGCGCTCTCCTCGGCGGGCCGGAACGTCGCGTGGTCGGCGAAGTCGGTGGCGAAGGTCAGCGCGGCCTGGGCGCGCACGGTGGCGACCTGGAGTTCGGACATGATCAGCCGGAGGTGCTCGACCGCGCGGGTCGCTCCGGTGGGTCCGTATCCGACGAACCCGGCCGCCTTGTCGCCCCACTCCGCGAACAGGAAGTCGATCGCGTTCTTGAGCGCTCCGGGCACCGAGTGGTTGTACTCGGGCGTCACGAACACGAACCCGTCCAGCCGCTGGACGCGTTCGGCCCAGGCCAGGGTGTGCGGGTGGGTGTAGGCGCCGGCCATCGGGGGGATCGGCTCGTCGAAGTGGGGCAGCGCCTGCTCGGCGATGTCGACGAGTTCGTACTGTGCGTCGTCGCGGCGGCCGGCGATGTCGAGGACCCACCGCGCCACCGCTTCACCGCTGCGTCCCGGCCGGGTACTGCCGAGAATGATGCCGATTCTGGTCATGCCTGCTCCCGTGTAGGGGGTGAACACGTGACGATGCCGTTACGCGTCGCGATCGGCGTGATACTTCTCCTCGATGCCGATGTGGTTGTCGGTGATGGTGACGTAACGTCGGCTCATCAGCGGACTTTCGCTCAGCGACTCGATGAGGCCGCTGTACTCCTCGACATCGTCGAATTGCACGAGGAAGAAGTTCGTGTGCCGGGTCCCGAACGCACTGGCTCGGAACGGCCGGATCTCAAGAAACTGGGCGTGCTTTCCGAGGATGGGAAAGAGGTGCTCCGCCTCGAACGCGTCGCGTTCGGACGAGCTCATCACGAACCACTCCGGTTCGAACCTGACACCGAGAAACGCCGTGTACTTCATGGGAATTCTCCTTGGTGTCAGAAGTTGCCGAGGCCGCCGCAGACGTTGATGGCCTGGGCTGTCACGGAGCCGGCCGTGTCGCTGACGAGGTAGCCGACCATGCCCGCCACCTCGTCGGCGGTGGAGTAGCGGCCGAGCGGGATCTTGGCCTGGAACCTTTCGAGGATGTCGTCCTCGGTGGTCTCCCACGCCGCCGCGTATCCGCTGCGCACCCGTTCGGCCATCGGCGTCTCGACGTACCCCGGGCAGACCGCGTTCACGGTGATGCCCGTCTTCGCCAGCTCGTTGCCGAGGGACTTCGTGAACCCGACCACGCCGTGCTTGGAGGCCGAGTAGGGCGAGGCCAGGACGACGCCCTGCTTTCCGGCGGTGGAGGCGATGTTGACGATCCGCCCCCAACTCCGATCCCGCAGACCGCCGACCGAGAGCACGTCCCGTGTAACCCGGAAGACGCTGTTGAGGTTCGTGTCGATGACGGTGTGCCAGGCCTCGTCGGTGAGGTCGGCGGTCACCCCGCCGCCGCCGGTTCCGGCGTTGTTGACCAGTACGTCGACGGTGCCGAAGCGCTCCACGGCGGCGGTCACCATGGCGCGCACCTGCTCGGAGGAGCGGACGTCGCATGCGGTTCCGTCGGCTTCGTGGCCCGAGGCCCGCAGCTGTTCCACCGTCAGTTTCACGGCGTCGGAACTGCGCGCACAGATGAAGACGCGATATCCGAGGGTGCCGAGATGATGGGCGACGGCCAGGCCTATACCGCTGGTCGCCCCGGTCACGATTGCTGTCTTCCCGTTGCCCTGCGTCATTCCGTCTCCTCACGTGCGGTCAAAAGCGCATGACGGCAACACCGTTCACGGCCGCATGGGTCCCGTGGCGTCGCAAAGAAAAAAGGCCCGGAGATCTCCGGGCCTTTCGGGAAAGTCCTCGCTCGCGCTGCTCGGGATCGAGTCCACTCAAAAATCGACCGAGCGTCAGGATTCGAGGCGGCGAGTGCTCAAGGGGCACAGACTTTCCAATGTGAGGTATATGTTCTTCACTCCAGGTCGCGTTGTCAAGAGGGGACTTCGACAGATGGCCCGAAGGCACTCCCGCCTCACGCGTCCCGCCGCCGGAGCAGCGCCAGGGCCACGCCCGCGAGCACCGCGGCGCAGGCGGCCACCAGGAGCAGCGAGGGCCAGGGACCCGGAGCCTCTCCGGTTCGGATCGCGAACCCTCCGGCGGGAGCCGCTTCCTACTCCTCGCCCCCGGAACAGGATGCACCGGCGGGAGGACCCAGGAGCACGGCGGAGCATTCCTCCGCGAGGTCCTCGGCATGGGCGGGGAGGGGCAGGCCGGCCCGCAGGTGGCGACGGACCACCGAGAGCGGCAGGTCGATCACGGCGAGCGTGACACGTTCGCCGGCCCGGGCCCCTTCGGCGCCAAGCCCCTCGGCGAGGGAGCCGAGTGCGGCGCGTACACGTCGGCCGCCGCGGTCCGCGCGGCGGATGTGCTCCTCGGACCAGTCGGCACGCCCGAAATCCTCGGCACCGTAGAGGAGGAGAGCGGCTTCCTCCGGATGGGCGCGGCTCCAGGCGATCACATGGCGTGCCGCCGCGCGACCGGCGCGCCAAGCGTCGGCCTCGACTTCGATGGCCGCGAAGTAGCCCTCCTGGAAGCGCTCGACCGTGCGCAGCCACACCTGGGCGAGCAGCGCGGTCCGTCCCGGGAAGCGGTGGTACACGGAACCGCTCGGGGCCCCGACCTCATGGGCGACGGCGGACATGGTCACCCCCGCCGGGCCCGAGGCGGCGGCGAGCCGCACGGCGGCGTCGAGGAACTGGTCCGTGTCGAAGCGGGATGGCCTGGCCATGAATCAGAGAGTACTCTCCACAATATTAGAGACTGCTCTCCACATGGCTTCGGGGAGGACGCATGGGCGTCTACAACGTGCACGAGCGCCTGCTGGCCGCGACGGGCAGCCAGGTGGGAGCCCTGCTGGACACCCTGTCGAGCGACGGGGACGGCCTGTGGCCACACCGGAGTTGGCCGGCGATGAAGCTCGACCGCCCCCTGGCACCCGGTGCGGCCGGCGGCCACGGCCCCGTCCGGTACACCGTCACCGCGTACACCCCCTCCACGTGGGTGCGCTTCACATTCAGCGGGCCACGCGGGTTCCACGGATTCCACGAGTACGCCGTCCTGCCCGTCGACGAGAGGCGCACCGTCCTGCGCCACACCCTCGCCATGAACACCGGCGGCCCGGCCCGACTCACCTGGCCGCTCATCTGGCGCCCGCTCCACGACGCGTTGCTGGAGGACAGCCTGGACCGTGCTGAACGGGCGTGCGCGGGCACCGTGGCGCACCCGGCGCGATGGGGGCCGCACACGCGCCTTCTGCGCAGCCTCCTGCGCTGACCACCGTGCGCATCGGGCAGGAGTTCGGACATTCCCGGACGGGAGTTCGGACCCGGCGGAACCTTCCGTCCGGCGGGACGTTCGGCGGGGCCCGTGAGCGGGCAAATCGATCAGGTGGGCCCGAAGGCGGAATTCCCGCCGGAAGGCGCTCCCGACCGCCCCTTCACCCGGCGGGTGTACGCGGCTCCGCGCCGCCGTCCGTCCGCCGGTCCCGCCACCCGCACACCGAAGCGCCCCGCGTGAACTACGCACCATCAGGGAAAGGAGCGCCGCGATGGCGACGCCGCTGTCCGCCGACAAGCTGCTCAAAGCCCTCCGCGACGAAGGCCTCCACGTCGTCGAACACCGGAGCTGGCGTACCAACAACCGGAACCACAAAGGTCCCTGGGGTCCCACGCACGGGGTGATGATCCATCACACCGTCACCTCGGGCACCGCGTCCTCCGTCGAACTCTGCTACAACGGCCACTCCGCCCTGCCCGGCCCGCTCTGCCACGGGGTCATCGCCAAGGACGGAACCGTCCATCTCGTGGGGAACGGGCGGGCCAACCACGCCGGGCTCGGCGACGACGACGTGCTGCGCGCCGTCATCGCGGAGAAGGCGCTGCCCCCGGACAACGAGGCCAACACCGACGGCAACCGGCACTTCTACGGCTTCGAGTGCGTCAACCTCGGCGACGGCAAGGACCCCTGGCCCGCGGCCCAGCTGCTGGCGATCGAGCGGGCCGCGGCCGCCGTCTGCCGGGCGCACGGCTGGTCGCAGCGGTCGGTGATCGGCCACCTGGAGTGGCAGCCGGGCAAGGTCGATCCGCGCGGGTTCACCATGAACTCGATGCGCACACGGATCGGCAAACGGCTCGGCGGCTCCCCGGACGGCCCCTCCAAGCCGCCGCCGAAGCCCACGTACGAGCCGTTCCCGGGGGCCGCGTTCTTCAAGGTCGGCCGCAACAGCGCGATCGTCACGGCGATGGGCAAGCGACTGGTGGCGGAGGGCTGCGGCCGGTACACGGTGGGGCCAGGACCGGCCTGGTCCGAGGCCGACCGGCAGTCGTACGCCGCCTGGCAGCGCAAGCTGGGCTATACGGGAGGCGACGCGGACGGCATTCCCGGGAAGAGCAGTTGGGACCGGCTCAAGGTGCCCAACGTGTGACGGAGGCATCGGCCGGCCTCCCTCTCCGCTCACCCCGGGGTGAGCGGAGAGGGAGCGGATAGGGAGCGGAATCACGCTCTAGGGTTTCCCCGTTGGGCCGGTGCCGCGCCGGTGGCCTGCGGGGAACGCACCGATGGTCCGCCGACGACGGAGACGACGGACGAGGAACGGTGCGATGGGGAACGAGATACGAACAGTGCGCGCCGGAGAGCTGAACCGGTACGTCGAGGGGATCCGTGACGTGTACGCGCGCGCGTTCGCGGCTCCGCCCTGGAACGAGGATCCGGCGACGGCCGACACCTACGCCGAGCGGCTCCTACGGGACGCGCTCCGGCCCGGGTTCACGGCGGCGGTGGCGACGGCCACGGGGACCGCCGAGGGGACGACCCGGGAGACGACCCGGGAGACGGTGACCGGTTTCGCCACGGCCTGGATCACCCCGGACGCCTTTCCCGCCGACCGCAGTTACGGCCAGGTCGCCGAGGCCCTCGGCCCCGGGCGGACGCGGGCGTGGCTGTGCGGCGCGCTGGAGGTGAACGAGCTGGCCGTCGCGCCGGAGGCGGCCGGTGCGGGGCTGGGCGCGGCGCTGCTGGACGCGGTGACGGGGCCCGCCCCGGACGGCCGTTGCTGGCTGCTGACCTCCGTGCGGGCCGAGCCGGCGCTGCGCCTGTACGAGCGGACCGGCTGGCGGCGGGTCGACGCACCCGTGCCCGGCAAGGCCGCTCTCGCGGTGCTGCTCGGCCCCCGCCATCCGCAGCGGGCCGAGGCGGACGGCAGCCGGTAGCCCCGGCCGCCCCGACCGCGTACCGGAGGGCCGGGGACCCCTACAGCGCGACGGCCAGCAGGACGCACGCCACCAGGTTGAACGCGGTGCGCACCTGGTGGAAGGTGTTCCAGCGGGACTCGAAGGCCGCGCGGGCCGCGCTGTCGTCGCCGCCCTCGGAGGCGGTGAGGGCGTTGTTGAGCGGGATGTTGCCGAAGAAGGTCACCAGGTGGCTGATGATCACGCAGATCAGCGCTCCCAGGACGGCCGGCCCCGTGGTCTCGCTGTGCTCGCCGAGGCCGGTGAAGAACGCGGCGGCGGGGAGCGCGACGACGCCGAGGAACAGGACGAGGAAGACGGGCCCGGGGACCTTGTCGTTGAAACGGCGCATGGCCGCCGTGAACTGTTCGTCCGTCAGCTCGGCCAGGCCGGGCATGATCGCGATCAGGAAGGTCAGCATGAAGCCCGCGTAGAGGCCGTTGACGATCGCCGAGAGCACCAGGAACAGGGAGGTCATGGCGGACATCATGACCCGGTACGACGGTTCGCCGGGGCCATTTGCGGATGGCCGCGCACATCGTCCTCGCCCGGGTGACGCTGCCCGCCGCCCTCCCCGCCTCAGCCGATCTCGCCCTCGCTCGGTTCCGGTCCGTCGCCCGTTCCGGCTCCGCTCCTGAGCCGGTCCGCCTGTCCGATCGCCGTGGCCAGCTTCCTGACGGCGCTGTCCTCGGTCGCCTCCGCGAGACCGTCCGCCCGGGAGGCGAGTTCGCGGAGCCCGGGCGCGCCGGGCAGGTCGCCGCCCCGCAGATCGTCGGCGAAGTAGGCGGCCACGGCAGCTACTTGGAGCCGGTCGTTCTCGCCGCCCCACAGGGAGCCCTTGACCGCTTCCGTCCGTACGGTTCCGCTCTCCTCCCGGGGCTTGCGGGTCTTGGGGTCGAGCCAGCGCACCGTGGCCTTGGCCACGGTGCCGGACGTACCCTCGCGCAGCCGTACGGCGTACAGAGCGGTCACGGTGTGGCCGGGGCCGACCTCGCCGCCGTCGACGCTGTCGTCGCGGAAGTCCTCGTCGGCGACCTTGCGGTTCTCGTAGCCGATCAGCCGGAACTGCCGCACGGTCTTCCGGTCGAACGCCACCTGGGCCTTGGCGTCGCGGGCCATGATTTCGAGGTGGGCGGGGAGCTGGTCGACGAAGACCTTGCGGGCCTGCTCGTCGTCACCGACGTAGGTGGTGTTCCCGTCGCCCTTGTTGGTGAGCTTCTCCATGAACGCGTCGCCGTAGTCGCTGCCGACGCCGACGCCGAAGAGGGTGATGCCGTACTCGCGGCGGGCGGAGTCGATCTTCTTCAGGATGCCCTCGGCCTCGGTTTCACCGGTGTTGGCGAGGGCGTCGGAGAGGAGCACCACCCGGTTGGTGGCGCCTTCGCGGTGGCCGTCGACCGACTTCTCGTAGCCGAGGGTGATGCCCGCCTCGACGTTGGTGGACTGCGCCGGTCGCATCTCCCGCACCGCGTCCTTGATCCGGTTCCGGTTGCCCTTCACGCGGGTCATCGGCAGCCGGGTCTCGGCCTCGTTGCTGAAGGTGACCAGGGCGATGGAGTCGTCGTCGCGCAGTTCGTCGGTGAGGATGTCCAGGGACCTCCTGACCAGGTCGAGGCGGCCGGTCTCGGCCATGGACCCCGAGATGTCGACGACGAACGTGAGGGCGGCGGGCGGTCGTTCGGCGGTGGACGGGGCGGCCTCGGTGGCCAGGCCGACCCGCAGCAGGGACCAGTCGGAGGCTCCGGTTCCGCCGCCCCCGCCTCCCCCGCCGCTCTTGCCTGCGCCGATGCGCGCCCCGTCGACGTTCACCGAGAAGCCGGGGCCCTTCGGGCGTTCGTACCCCTGGCGGAAGCTGTTGACGAACTCCTCGGGGCGTACGTCCCCGGCAGTGGGCAGCCTGCCGTCGCCGAGGGTGCGGCGCGCGTAGCCATAGCTGGCGGTGTCCACGTCCAGGGCGAAGGTGGAGAGGTAGTCGGGCGCCGCGATGTCCGGCTTGTCCGGGTCCCCGGGCTCTCCCGTCGGTGCGGCCGCCCGGCCCTTCTCGGGCGCCGCCGCGTCCGGCGCGGGCTGCCCGCCGCCGGTCGATCCCTGCCCCTTGCGGGTGCCCGAGGTCAGGTCGCGCGTGCCTTCCGAGCTGCTGTCGCTGCCGCCGCAGGCGGTGAGCAGCACGGCTCCCGCCAGGAGGAGCGCCACGGCTCCCGCCCGGCCCCCCGCCCTGTCCCCTGCCCGCTTTTCGTGTCGCCGGCTGACCTGATGCATGCGTAACCCCCCACGTCGTCACGATGTCCTCGACATCTGTGAATGTGACGTACGGAGCCGCCTGCCGGAGTCGACGAAAGCGTTGCGGAACCATCTCGATGCGGCAACAGCGGCGGTCGGCGGGCGGGAAACCGGCGGAACATCGGCGGAACATCAGGTTCAGGACACGATGTCCTTACGACTGAACCCGCGGAAGGCCAGGGCGAACAGGATCAGGGCATAGGTCACTGATACGGCCGCGCCCTTGATCATGCCGCCCCACTCCAACTGCGGCTGGAGCGCGTCGGCCCAGGCGAACTGCCAGTGCGCGGGCAGGAAGTCCCGCCAGGAGCCGAGTGCGGTGACCGCGTCGAGCACATTGCCGACGATGGTGAGGCCCACCGCGCCGCCGACCGCGCCGAGCGGGGCGTCCGTCTTCGTGGACAGCCAGAACGCCAGGCCCGCGGTGACCAGTTGGGAGACGAAGATGAACGCCACGACGATCGCGAGGCGGGGCACCGTGTCCCCGGCGGACAGCGCTCCCCCGGTGGGCAGTTTCAGCGGCCCCCACCCGTAGGCCGCCGTGCCCGCCGCCAGCGCGACGAGCGGCAGCAGCACCATCGCGGCCAGGCTGAAGCCGAGCGCGACGACGAGCTTGGACCACAGCAGCCGGACGCGTGGCACGGGTGCGGCGAGCAGATAGCGCAGCGAGGACCAGCTCGCCTCGGAGGCGACGGTGTCCCCGCAGAACAGGGCGACCGGCACCACCAGCAGGAATCCGGCCGAGACGAACAGCGAGGTGGCGGCGAAGTTCGCGGCGGACTCGGTCGCCACGTCCATCAGGTTGATCCGGCCGCCGCCCCGGCCCCCTCCTCCGCCGCCGCCCTCGCCGTCCGGCGTGCCGCCGATCGCGAAGGCGATGATCAGGATGAAGGGGAGGGCGGCGAGGATCCCGCCCATGAGCAGGGTGCGGCGGCGGCGCAGTTGCCGCATGGCCTCGACGCGGAGGGGAAGCGTGCGCCGGGCGCGGTAGCCGGCGGCCTCGGGGTGCTCGGTGTCGTCCCGGACCTCGGGGGGCTGGGTGGGGGCGCTCATGCTGCTCCTCCGGAGATCAGGGTGAGGAAGGCGTCCTCCAGGCGGCGGTGCGGTCCGACGCCGGTGACCGGGACGTCGAGCCGGACGAGGTCGGCGACGAGCCGCGAGGTGGTGGCCCCGTCGAGGCGGACGAGGAGCCCGAGCCCGTCGTCGGTGCGGACGGCGGAGCCGATGCCGGGCAGGGCCGCGACCTTCTCGGCCAACGGCTCGGACACCTCCTCCGCCGTGCTCACCAGGATCATGTCGCCGGATCCGGTGATCTCGGCGACCGGTCCGGCCTGGACGAGCCGGCCCCGGTCCATGACGACCAGGTGGGTGCAGGACTGCTCGACCTCGGAGAGGAGGTGGCTGGAGACGATGACGGTCCGGCCGCCGGCCGCGTAACGGATCATCACGTCCCGCATCTCGCGGATCTGCGGCGGGTCGAGCCCGTTGGTCGGCTCGTCGAGGATGAGGAGGTCCGGCATGCCGAGCATGGCCTGCGCGATGGCGAGCCGCTGCCGCATGCCCTGGGAGTACGTCCGTACGGCACGGGCGAGCGCGTCGCCGAGGCCGGCGATCTCCAGGGCCTCGTCGATGTGGGCGTCCTCGGCGGGCCGGCCGGTGGCCTGCCAGTAGAGGTCGAGGTTGGCGCGCCCGGAGAGGTGCGGCAGGAAGCCGGCCCCCTCCACGAACGCCCCGACCCGGGACAGCACGGGCGCACCCGGCCGGATGGCCTGCCCGAAGACGCGGATCTCGCCCTCGTCGGGGGTGATGAGCCCCATGAGCATGCGCAGGGTGGTCGTCTTGCCCGCGCCGTTGGGCCCGAGGAGTCCGAGGACCTGGCCCTTCTCGACGCGGAAGGACAGCTCGCGCACGGCGTACCGGTCCACGGACTTCGCGTACTTCTTCGAAAGCCCGGTGATCTGGAGCGGTACGTCGGTGAGCGCGGGGTCCGGCGCGGGCGTCGCGGTCCGCCGCCGGGCCGTGAGCAGCAGGGCGGCCGCGATGACGAGAGCGGCGGCCGGGAGGCCCCAGGTCCACCACGGGAGGGTGGCGGCCGCGGTCGTCACGGCGGGTGCGGTGGGGAGGGTCAGCGGTCCGTCGGCGGTGACGGTGTACGTGGCGGGCTCGGCCGGGGAGGCGTAGCCGAGGTCCGTCGCGGAGAACACGAGGCGCAGCCGGTGTCCGGCGTCGAACTCGTGGTCCACGGCGGGCAGCGCCAGCTCGACCGGCTTGCCCTGCTGGTCGGGGGTGATCCGGTAGGGGGCGACGAGCTGGTGGGGCAGCACCTGCTGCCTGCCGTCCGGCGACACGTCGTACACCTTGCCGAAGAGCACCGCGTCCCGGTCGCCGCTCGCCGTGACGTTCACCTTCACGGTGGGGGTGCCGGTGACGCGTACGGAGGTGTCCAGCGGGGCGGACTCGAAGCGGGCGAACTGTCCCGGGAAGTCGAGCGAGAGCCCGACGCCGAGGGAGGAGAGCTGGGCGAGTCCGCCGCCGACGCCGGGCACGGCGGAGATGGCGGGCGGCGCGGCCCCGGCCGGGTTGCGGAAGGTCTTCGTCCCGCCGCCGAGCACGATGTCCCGGCCGCCGCTGCGCAGCCCCGGGTAGGTGTCGCTGCTCGCGCCGCGCAGGAGGGCGGCGCCGTCGGTGGAGTCGACGCCTCCGGTCCGGGTGACGCGGAAGGCAGGCCCGGTGCTGGTGCCGGTGTCCTCCTTGAGATACCGGTCGAACCAGTCCCCGACGCGTCCTTCGACGCGCCCGGTCTCGCTGTCGCCGCCGTCGTGCCCGCCGGAGATCCAGTCGACGGAGACGGGTGCGCCGTTGGCGCTGATGGCCTTCTGCATGGCGTCGGCCTGACCGAGCGGGAAGAGGGAGTCGGACTGCCCCTGGAGGAGGAGCGAGGGGACCTTGATGCGGTCGGCGACGGCGGAAGGCGACCGCTCGGTGAGCAGTTTCACCGCCTCGGCGTCGGGCTTCCCGCTGACGGCGACGCGCTCGTACATCTCGCAGAGCCGCTTCTCGAACTTCTCGCAGCCGCCGCCGGTGGTGATGAAGATGCCGGCCCAGAGCTTCTTGAAGACCCCGTCGGGGAAGAGGGCGTCGGCGAGGTTCCAGTAGGTGATCACGGGGGCGATGGCGTCGACCCGCTCGTCGTACCCGGCGGCCAGCAGCGAGACGGCCCCGCCGTAGGAGGCCCCGGTGAGGCCGACCCGGGGGTCGCCCTTCCCGTCGAGCTCCACCTCGGGCCGCTCGGCCAGCCAGTCGATGAGCCGGGAGACGTCCTTGACCTCGTGGTCCGGGTCGTTGAGGGAGATCTCCCCACCGGACTTCCCGAAGCCGCGCGCCGACCAGGTGAGCACCGCGTATCCGTCGGCGGCCAGCTTCTCGGCCTGGGCCCGTACGTCGTTCTTGCTGCCGCCGAAGCCGTGCCCGATGAGCACGGCGGGCCGCTTACCGGAACCGCTCGCGTGGAAGAACGAGGTGTCGATCGGCACCCCGTCCATGCGCAGCGTCCGGTCCTCGCGCTGCACGGCGGGCGAGCCGTCGTCGGCGACGGCGGTCCAGGTGCCGCCGCCCACGAGCACGGCGAGCACGGCCACGGCCGCGGCCCACCGGCCGCGGGTACGGGGCAGCAGGCGCCACCGTCGAGCAGTAGGGGTCTCCATCCCTCGACCCTAAACGGAGGACGCAAGCCGGTTGAGTGCCGTCAGGGTGAGGTGAACGGCCTCCCTGAGAGGTACGGTCCACCCTCGCCGTACTCCGGACGCGGTACAGAGCGCGACCGGAACCCTTGCCTCGGGAGGCCATGGTGGACATTCGCCGCGCCACGACCGTCACGGAACTCCTGGCCGCCGGCCACCTCTACGACGCACCGCCCCGCGAGACCTGGGCCGCCCGCTTCCTCGCCGCGGACGGTCACGTGATGCTGATCGCGTACGTGGACGGCGTCCCGGCGGGCTTCGTCTCGGGCATCGAGATGCTGCACCCGGACAAGGGCACGGAGATGTGCCTGTACGAACTCGGCGTCGACGAACCGTTCCGCCGCCGGGGCATCGGCAGGGCCTTGACGCTGGCGCTCGCGGACATCGCCCGGGAGCGGGGGTGCTACGACCTGTGGGTCGGCGTGGAGGGGGACAACGAGGCGGCGCTCGCGACGTACCGGTCGGCGGGGGCGGGGGACGACGGCGGGTTCAGGATGCTGGTGTGGGAGTTCGCCGGGGACGACACCCCGGGTTAAGGAAGCGCGGCCTGGCAGACCGGGCTGTCCGCGACACCCGGCCCTATCCCGTCGCTGCGGTGCCCTCGGCGGGCGGCACCGGCCGTGGTGCGGCAAGGTCGAGCGGCGTCTCCACCGGCAGCAGGGCGGCGGCCCGCTCCCGCTCCCCCGCCCGGACCGCCGCGTGCACCTCGCGGGCGAGCGGGGTGACATCGCGTACGGACACGGTCCACTCGTCCGCGTACCGCCGGGCGGCCTCGCCGCTGAGTCCGAGCTGGAGGGAACGGTACGGGAGCGGGTTCAGGTCGAGGTCGCGTTCGGGGTCCCACTGGACCCGGGCGGGAGCGGCGCGCAGGTTCTGCTTCCAGGACGCCTCGTCCGGGTGCACATCGCGTACGTAGTGGGAGAGTTCGGCGTGCGCGAGGGCCCACTCCAGGCCGCTCCGGTCGATCTCCACGGCGAGGACGACCTCCTGGCCCTCCTTCGTGCCCCAGCCGCAGCGGTACATCATCCACAGGAAGCTGGGCTTGATCCACGTCATTCGGTCCCGCTTCCAGGCCTCGGGGAACCGCCCGTCACGTGCGGCGGGCAGCCCGATCTCGGGCCGGTAGGCCTGGTAGACGGTGACGGTCAAGGCGGTGTGCCGGGCGCGGATCTCGTAACGGGGCGGGAGCGGTGGAGTGTTCATGGGTCCAGGATGCGGACGCGCTCGCGGTTCGGCACCTCGATTTCGCAGGCGTGGCCGGCCGAGTCGCTGTTCACCGCAAGGTGACGATACGCCCTATAACGTTCCAGGTTCCGGTGCCGGGACGGTCGTGCGAGCGTGATCGGGCCGGACTTCCTGGAGCGGTACCGGCAGACCGAACCACCACCAGCCGCTCCGTGCATCAGAGGGGGATACATGCGACCGAACACCCTGAAGAGGACAGCCGTCAGTATCGTCGCCGCGGCGGGCATCGCCGCCGGGAGTCTCGCGGGCGCGACCGTCAGCTCCGCCGCGCCGGACACGTCCGTGCAGCAGACGGCGGTGACCGCCGAGGTCGGCACGCTCGCGGCGCAGAACTTCGGCCTCAACAAGAGTCAGGCGATGGGAGTCCAGCGCTGGCTGAGGGCACACTGGGGCTACAGGGATTCGATCGACGGAGAGCTCGGCACCAACAGCTGGAAGGCGTTCCAGCGGGATCTCAAGAAGAATCACGGCTACACGAAATTGATCGACGGCGACCCCGGGGAAGGGACGATCGAAGCCCTGCAGCGGAAGCTGAGGGCCTATGGCTACAGCGGCAAGATCGACGGCGACCCCGGGTCCGGCACTCAGACGGCGTTCAAGAAGTTCGCCAACTGGGCCAGGAGCACCTACTGATCCAGGCCCCGTACGAACGGTGCGTGCCGCTCGTGCCTCCGGCCGGTCGGAGCGGGACTCATGTCCCTGCGCCGGCCGGCCGGAGGCGGTTCCGGACCTCTCGGCCCGGGGAACGGCTCAGTGGTTGCGCGGGAAACCGAGGTCGACGCCCGACGGGGCGTCGGCCGGGTCGGGCCAACGGGTGGTGACGACCTTGCCGCGGGTGTAGAAGTGCACGCCGTCGTTGCCGTAGATGTGGTGGTCGCCGAAGAGCGAGTCCTTCCAGCCGCCGAAGGAGTGGTAGCCCACCGGGACCGGGATCGGGACGTTGACGCCGACCATGCCGGCCTCGACCTCCAGCTGGAAGCGGCGGGCCGCGCCGCCGTCGCGGGTGAAGATCGCGGTGCCGTTGCCGAACGGCGAGGCGTTCATGAGGGCGACGCCGTCCTCGTACGTGTCGACGCGGAGCACGCACAGCACCGGGCCGAAGATCTCGTCCTTGTACGCGTCGGAGTCGGTGGAGACCTTGTCCAGGAGGGACAGGCCGATCCAGTGGCCGTCCTCGAAGCCCTCGACCGTGTGGCCCGTGCCGTCGAGGACGACCTCCGCGCCCTGGGCGGCGGCGCCCGTGACGTAGGAGGCGACCTTGTCGCGGTGGGCGGCGGTGATCAGGGGGCCCATCTCGGAGGCGGGGTCGTTGCCGGGGCCGATCGTGATCTTCTCGGCCCGCTCGCGGATCTTGGCGACCAGCTCGTCGCCGATCGCGCCGACCGCGACGACCGCCGAGATCGCCATGCAGCGCTCACCGGCGGAGCCGTACGCCGCCGAGACCGCCGCGTCGGCGGCCGCGTCCAGGTCGGCGTCCGGGAGGACGAGCATGTGGTTCTTCGCGCCGCCGAGCGCCTGGACGCGCTTGCCGTTGGCGGAGGCCGTGGCGTGGATGTAGCGGGCGATGGGGGTGGAGCCGACGAAGGAGACGGCCGCCACGTCGGGGTGGTTCAGGAGGCCGTCGACCGCGACCTTGTCGCCGTGCAGGACGTTCAGGACGCCGTCCGGAAGGCCCGCCTCCGACGCCAGCTCGGCCAGCAGGTTGGCGGCCGACGGGTCCTTCTCGCTCGGCTTCAGCACGAACGTGTTGCCGCACGCGATGGCCAGCGGGAACATCCACATCGGCACCATGGCCGGGAAGTTGAACGGGGTGATGCCCGCGACGACGCCGAGCGACTGGCGGATCGAGGAGACGTCGACCCGGTTGGAGACCTGGGTGGACAGCTCGCCCTTGAGCTGGGTGGTGATCCCACAGGCCAGCTCGACGATCTCCAGACCGCGGGCGACCTCGCCCAGCGCGTCCGAGTGCACCTTGCCGTGCTCGGCGGTGATCAGCGCGGCGATGTCGTCGCGGTGGGCGTCGAGCAGCGCGCGGTAGCGGAAGAGGACCGTGGTGCGCTGGGCGAGCGAGGACGTGCCCCACGTCGCGTACGCGGCCTTCGCCGCCGCCACGGCCGCGTCGACCTCCTCCACGGAGGCGAGCGCCACCTGGGTGGTGACCGCGCCGGTGGCCGGGTCCGTGACGGGACCGTACTGGCCCGACGTGCCCTCCACTGTCTTGCCGCCGATCCAGTGGTTGACGGTCTTCGTCATGACGTACTCCTTCAGGCTTCAGGCAGGCACAGGCGTGGTTTCACAGGTGGTGGCGTCGGGCGGCAACCCGCCGGTCGTACTCTTCCCGGGCCTTGACCGCCGCCGGTCGCGTCGCGGTTTCGGCCACAGGAACATCCCACCACGCCTGTGCCGGAGGGGGGCCCGACACTGTGTCGGGCGTTTCGGTCTCGACGTAGACACATGTGGGGCCCTCCGAGTCGCGCGCCTCGGAGAGGGCTTTGCGCAGGTCGTCGACGGTGGTGGCGCGCAGGACCCGCATGCCGAGGGAGGCCGCGTTGGCGGCCAGGTCGACGGGGAGCGGCGGGCCGGTGAAGCCGCCGTCGGCGTCCCGGTGGCGGTAGGCCGTGCCGAAGCGTTCGCCGCCGACCGACTCGGAGAGGCCGCCGATGGAGGCGTACCCGTGGTTCTGGAGGATCAGCAGTCTGAGGGGGAGGTTCTCCTGGACGGCGGTGACGATCTCGGTGGGGTTCATCAGATACGTGCCGTCGCCGACGAGCGCCCAGACGGGGCGGCCCTCACGGCCCTGGCTTCCGGTCGCGAGCAGGACGCCGATCGCGGCCGGGATCTCGTAGCCCATGCAGGAGTAGCCGTACTCGACGTGGTACTGGTCGCGGGAGCGGGGGCGCCAGAGCTTGTGCAGGTCGCCGGGGAGGGAGCCGGCGGCGTTGATGAGGATGTCGTCCTCGGTGACCAGGGCGTCCAGGAGGCCGAGGACCTGGGTCTGGGTGGGGCGCGCGGTGGGGTCGGGGGTGGCGAAGGACGCCTCGACCCGTTCCTCCCACGCCTCCTTCGCGCCGGTGTACTCCGTCTCGTACGCCGGGTCGACCCGGTAGCCGCGTCCGGCGAGCGCCGCCGTCAGCGCCTCAAGCCCCGCGCGGGCATCGGCGACCAGCGGGAGGGCGGCCAGCTTGTGGGCGTCGAAGCCGGTGATGTTGAGGTGGAGGAAGCGGACCGCCGGATCGGCGAAGAGCGTGCCGGAGGCGGTGGTGAAGTCGGAGAAGCGGGTGCCGACGCCGATCACCAGGTCGGCACTGCGGGCCAGCTCGTCGGCGGTGGCGGTGCCGGTGTGGCCGATGCCGCCGACGTCGGCCGGGTGGTCGTGGCGGAGCGCGCCCTTGCCCGCCTGGGTGGTGGCGACCGGGATGCGGGTCGCGGCGGTGAACGCGGCGAGCGTCTCCTCGGCGGCGCTGTGCCGGACCCCGCCGCCCGCGACGATCAGCGGACGGCGGGCGGAGCGCACCGCCCGTACCGCCGCTTCCAGTTCGAACGCGTCGGGGGCGGGCCTGCGGACGTGCCAGTCGCGCTCGGCGAAGAACTCCTCCGGCCAGTCGTACGCCTCCGCCTGCACGTCCTGCGGCAGCGCGAGCGTGACGGCCCCGGTCTCGGCGGGGTCGGCGAGGACCCGCATCGCCTGGAGCGCCGCCGGAATCAGCGCCTCCGGCCGGGTGATCCGGTCGAAGTAGCGCGAGACCGGGCGCAGGCAGTCGTTGACCGAGACATCGCCCGCGTACGGCACTTCGAGCTGTTGCAGTACGGGGTCGGCGGGCCGGGTCGCGAAGGTGTCGCCGGGCAGGAGGAGGACGGGCAGGCGGTTGATCGTGGCGAGCGCGGCCCCGGTGACGAGGTTGGTGGCCCCGGGGCCGATGGACGTGGTCACCGCGTGCGCCGAGAGCCGGCCGGACTGGCGGGCGTACCCGACGGCCGCGTGCACCATGGCCTGTTCGTTGCGGCCCTGGAGGTACGGCATACGGTGCCCGGCCACGGTGCCGTGAGTGGTGCCGCCGTTGCCGCCGCCCGCCGCCTCCACGAGCGCCTGACCGATGCCCGCGACGTTGCCGTGGCCGAAGATGCCCCAGGTGGCGCTGATGAGCCGCTGTCGTCGGCCGTCCCGCTCGGTGTACTGCCGGGCCAGGAAGGTGACCAGCGCCTGAGCGGTGGTCAGCCGGCGGGTGGAACAGTGGGGGTTCGCGGGGCTCTTCGGGCTCTCGGGACTCGTCGGGCTCAAGGCGTTACCTCCGGGCCGGGCGACGGATGCGCCGTGTACAGCGGGAGTCTGGCGTCGATCGGCTCGTCCCGCCAGGTGTCGCGGATCCACCGGTGGTCGGGATGGTCGCGGATCAGCCAGGCGCGCTCCTCCCCCGGCCCGGCCATCACGTTCAGGTAGTACAGCGTCCGGCCGGGCGGGGCGATGGACGGGCCGTGCCAGCCGTCGGGGATGAGGACTGCGTCACCGCCGCGCACTTCGGCGAGAACGTCCGTACCGCCGTCGCGCGACGGGGAGACGCGGTGGTAGCCGAGTCCGCCGTCCTGCACCTCGAAGTAGTAGATCTCCTCCAGTTCGCACTCCTCGCCCGGCACGTGCTCGTCGTGTTTGTGGGGCGGGTACGAGGACCAGTTGCCGCCGGGGGTGAGGACCTCCACCGCGATCAGCCGGTCGCAGTCGAAGGTGTCGGCCGCGGCGAAGTTGTTCACCTGGCGTGAGCAGGTCCCGGAGCCGCGCAGTTCGACGGGTACCTCCGGCGCGGGGCCGTAGCGAGCGGGGAGTCGTCGCTCGCACTTCGCTCCTGCCAGGGCGAAGCGGCCTCCTGCGCCGGAGGCGATCTGTGCTTGGGCATCGCGCGGCACGTAGGCGAAGTCGGTGACCCCGCTGAACACGCTTTCCCGGCCCAGCAGTTCAAAGGTCTCACCTGCCGTACGCACCGTACATGCACCGGCCAACGGCAGAACGACCCATTCGCTACCGCCGGTGACAAGCGTGTGAACACCGCCCGGCTCCAGCTCCAGCACCCGCAGGGACGAACGGTCCCAGCCGGCCCGCTCGGGGTCGATGTCGACGGCGTACGCCCCGCGCGCGGTGCTGCCGGCCGGGAGGTGACACTCGTGCCGCCGCCCTCGGTGGGGATGGGGGTGATGCGTCGTCATGAACCTTCCCTGTCCGTCCGGAGCAGCGATACGGCGGTGTCGACGGCGGACGTCACGTCCCCGTCGACCGGGTAGAGCAGCGAGCGTCCCACGACCAGCCCCCGCACGGTGGGCAGTCGCAGCGCGTCGCGCCATTTCCCGTACGCGGCGTCCTGGTCGTCGCCGACCTCGCCGCCGAGCAGAACGGCGGGCAGCGTGGAGGCCTCCATCACCCGGCCCATGGCATCGGGGTCGTCGGTGACGGGGACCTTCAGCCAGGTGTACGCGGACGTCCCGGCGAGGCCCGAGGCGATGGCGATGGAGGTCGCGACGGCGGTGGCGCCGAGATCGTTGCGGAGGCGGCCGTCGACACGGCGGCAGAGGAACGGCTCGACGAAGACGGGCAGCCGGTGCGCCGCCATCGCGTCGATGGTCCGGGCGGCGGTGTGCAGGGTGTCCAGCGAACCGGGGTCGTCGTGGTCGATGCGGAGCAGCAGCTTCCCCGCGTCGAACCCGTGCCGGACCAGATCCTCGGGGCGGTGGCCGGTGAACCGGTCGTCGAGCTCGAACGCGGCCCCGGCCAGCCCGCCGCGGTTCATCGAGCCCATCACGATCTTGTCCTCCAGGGCGCCGAGCAGGAGGAGATCGTCCAGGACGTCGGCGGAGGCGAGCACGCCGTCGACCCCGGGGCGGGAGAGGGCGAGGCAGAGCCGCTCCAGCAGCTCGAAGCGGTTGGCCATGGCAAGGGACCGGTCCCCCACGGCGAGCGCGCCGCGCGCGGGATGGTCGGCCGCGATGATCATCAACCGGTCGCCGGTGGCACGGATCAGTCGTCGCCGCTTCCGTCGTGCGGCGGCCTCGGCGACGGCTTCGGGGCGCTCGGCGCGCAGCCGCACGAGCTCGGAGAGGGAGGGCGCGAGCGGCGTCATGAGCCCGCTCCGGTACGGGGGTCCGCGGGGGCGCCGGGGGCGGTCGGAGCACCGGGGGCGGCCACCGTCCCGAGGTCCGTCGTGACGGCTCCGGCCGCGAGGGCTTCCTCGACCTCGTCCGGGAACGGCATCGCGGACGAGCAGGCGAGCCGGGAGGCGACGATCGCACCGGCCGCGTTCGCGTACCGCACGAGGCGGTCCAGCGGCCACCCGGCGAGCAGCCCGTGGCAGAGCGCGCCCCCGAACGCGTCCCCCGCGCCGAGGCCGTTGACCACCTCCACCGGCAGCGGCGGGCAGTCGGCGGTGGTGCCGTCGCGGTGGACGGCGAGCACGCCCTTCGGGCCCTGCTTGACGACGGCGAGTTCCACCCCGGCCGCGAGCAACGCGCGGGCCGCCGCGTACGGTTCGCGTTCGCCGGTCGCGATCGCGCACTCGTCGATGTTGCCGACGGCGACCGTGGCATGGGCCAGCGCCTCGCGGTACCGTGCGGGCGCCTCGGTGCTGTCGTCGCCCCCGTCCCAGAACATGGGCCGCCAGTCGAGGTCGAAGACGGTCGCCGTCGTCGTCGCCGTCGCCGTACGCGGAGCACCCGCCGGGCCGGTGTCGCGCGCCGCCAGGGCGGCCAGCGTGGCGGAGCGGCTCGGCTCGGCGCTGAGTCCGGTGCCCGTCATCCAGAAGATCCGGGCGTCGCGGATCGCGTCCAGGTCGAGGTCCGGTGCGTGGATCTCCAGGTCGGGGGCCTTGGGCTGCCGGTAGAAGTAGAGCGGGAAGTCGTCCGGCGGGAAGATCTCGCAGAAGGTGACCGGGGTCGGATACTGCTCCACGGCCGTCGCCCAGCGGGCGTCCACGCCGAACCGTTCCAGTTCCTGGTGGAGATACGTACCGAAGGCGTCCTGTCCGGTCCGGGTGATCACGGCCGTCCGCCGCCCCAGCCGGGCCGCCGCCACCGCGACGTTCGTCGGGGAGCCGCCGAGGAACTTGCCGAACGTCTCGACCCGGGCGAGCGGCACCCCGACCTCGAGCGGATAGAGGTCCACCCCGATCCGCCCCATGGTGATCACGTCGTACGGCTCAGGCATACGCATCCCTTCGGACCGCCGGTTCGCCCCGCCGGAGGCCGGCTGGTCCCAGGTCTAGTCCCCTCCCGGGAACCCTGTCAATATTTTGTCCGGACATTCGGACGAACCCTTGACACCCTTCCGCGACGGCCAGGAGGCTGGGCGTTATGACCCCCTCCGCACCGTCTTCGGCACGCATCCGCATCGGCTCGGCCCCCGACTCCTGGGGCGTGTGGTTCCCCGACGACCCGAAGCAGGTGCCCTGGCGACGCTTCCTCGACGAGGTGGCCGAGGCCGGGTACGCGTGGATCGAGCTCGGCCCGTACGGCTATCTGCCCACCGACCCGGCCCGGCTGGCCGACGAGACCCGCGGCCGGGGGCTGACGGTCTCCGCCGGGACCGTTTTCACCGGATTGCACCACGGCCCGGACGTCTGGGACCGGACCTGGGCGCATGTCGCGGACATCGCCGGGCTGACCCGGGCCATGGGCGCCGAACACCTGGTCGTCATCCCCTCCTTCTGGCGCGACGACAAGACGGGCGAGGTGCTGGAGGACCGGACGCTCACCCCGGCGCAGTGGCGTGATCTGACCGCGCAGACGGAGCGGCTGGGCCGGGAGGTCCGGGAGCGGTTCGGGCTGCGGATCGTCGTCCATCCGCACGCCGACACCCACATCGACACCGAGGAGAACGTCAACCGCTTCCTCGACGCCACCGATCCGGACCTGGTCTCGCTCTGCCTGGACACCGGGCATTACGCCTACTGCGGCGGTGACAGCGTCAAGCTCATCGAGACGTACGGGGAACGCATCGGCTACCTCCACCTCAAGCAGGTCGATCCGGAGATCCTGGCGGCGGTGGTGGCGGACGAGGTGCCGTTCGGCCCGGCGGTGGCCCGGGGCGTGATGTGCGAGCCGCCCGGCGGGGTCCCCGCCCTGGAGCCGGTCCTGGACGCGGCCCGCGCCCTGGACGTCGACCTGTTCGCGATCGTGGAGCAGGACATGTATCCGTGCGACCCGGACAAGCCGCTCCCGATCGCGCGCCGCACCCGGGAGTTCCTCCGCTCCTGCGGATGGCCCGGCGCCACGGCCTGAGCGCGGGTCAGACGCCCAGGCCAGAAGCCCGGGTCAGACTCCTGTGCGTCCGTCGACCCGTTCGCGGATCAGGTCGGCGTGGCCGCAGTGCCGGGCGTACTCGCCGATCATGTGGGTATAGATCCAGCGCAGCGTGACCTGCCCGCCCATGAACGGGCTGGTGTCGTCGAGCGCCCGTGCCGCGCAGTTCTGCCGGGCCCTCGTCACCTCGGCCTCCCAACGCCCGAGCGCCTGCTCGTAGGTGGCGTCCTCGGCGAGGTCCCAGCCGCCGTCGCGGCCCTCGTCCCCGTCCCCGCCGCCGGCCGGAGGGGCGAAGAGCGTCGGGGCGTCCTCCTGCGCGAGGACCCGGCGGAACCAGTTCCGCTCGACCTCCGCCAGGTGCTGGAGCAGTCCGAGCAGCGTGATCGGCGAGGGCGCCGCGGACGCCTCACGCAGGCCTTTCCCGGGCAGGTCCGCGCACTTCTGGGCGAGGGTCGCGCGGTAGAAGTCGAGCCAGCTCTCCAGGGAGGTGCGTTCGTCGGCGACCAGAGGGGGCATCGGGCGTTCGGTAGTGCTCATGCTCTTCATCGTGGCACCCGGGTCTGACAGCGGCCGCTCTCCGATCGCAACACCGGCCACGGTTCATCCCTTCTGCCACAGCAGTAACCGTTTCGGCACACATATCTCCATTACGCGGGTTTTCTGTCACAGCCGGTCGACAGCCCCACCCCGCCTGCCCTTCGGGGTCGTTCAACCGAGCACAGGCTGAGTGATCGTCGGCTTGAGAAGTGCAGAGAGGTGTCACGATGACGGACAGAACGCTCTGGTCCTACAAGGACATTGCCGCGCACATCCAGGTCCAGCCGGACACCGTCCGCTCCTATCGCAAGCACGGGCTGCTGCCCCCGCCCGACCAGGTGAAGAACGGGAAGCCGTATTGGTACGGCGACACCGTCCGCGCCTGGGTCGCCTCCCGCCCCCGCAACAGGGGCCGTTGACGCCCGGCGCGGACACGGCCGCCGCCCCGGGTCCGCTACCTCCGGCCGGCTACGCGGAAGAGGCCCGTCCAGAGGAACGACTCCCCGAAGAGCGGGGAGTCGGGAGCCTCGTCGTTCATCCGGCGCAGCTCCCTCTCCTCCGCCCCCGTCAGGCCGGTGAAGATGTGGCGCAGTTGCTCCGACGTATAGGCGAGCCCGCCGTGCAGACCGCCCGTCCGGTAGAGCTCGTCGTCCGGCAGCTCCGATCCCATCCCGCCCTCCCCGGCGGCGAAGCAGGCGAGCCCGAAGTGGCCGCCGGGGGCGAGGCAACGCTCCAGCAGGGCGAGGTAGCTGATACGCCGGTGGGGCGGCAGGTGGTGGAAGCAGCCGGAGTCGTAGATGAGGTCGTAGGGCCCGGCCAGGGGCGCCCCCGCTGCCGTCAGGGCGAACGCGTCGCCGAGGTGGAACCGAACGTCGCCGGCCCGAGCTCCGTCGGCCCCCGCTCCGTCAGCCCGCTCCCGGGCCCAGGCGATCGCCCCCGGGGAGAGGTCGACCGCATCGACGTCGAAGCCGAGCGAGGCCAGGTGCAGCGCGTTGCGGCCGGGCCCGCAGCCGAGTTCGAGCACCTTGCCCGGGGTGATCAGCCCCTGGCGGACATACGCGTCGAGGTTCTCGTCGGGCTTGTCCACGAAGAACGGCACTGCCTTCGAACGGTCCGCGTAGAAGTCGTCCCACCAGGAGGCCCCGTCGGGCGTCCACCGGTCCGCCTCCGGGGCGAACAGTCCGTCCATCAGTGCCAGCACGTCGTCCGTCGTGCGTATGTTCCGGTCCATCCGGGCCCCCTTTTCCGATGGGGTAATTCTAGGCGGCCCGAGCATGAAATCCCAGGTCAGAGGCCTCTTGGTGATCCCGTCGATGGGCCTCTGGAGCCCTCTGGAGCCCTCTGGACCGGGCCGGGGCCCGGCCCACCGACCTTCCCCCGTTCGGTGCGGCGCGGGGCCGCCGGGATCCGTCCCGAGGGCATTCCCGGCCTCCCCGAGGGCTCTTTCCGAACCGCTTTCCATCCACCGGCCTCAGCGACGCCCCACCGGTTCGGCGATCTCCACGCCCTCCCCGGACATGTCCCCGGGGCCGCCCCGGTCGCCCGGAGCTTCCGGAGCGGTGGGGCCGGCCGGGGCCGGATCCCCTTCGCTGAGGCCGAACCTCTGGTGGAGGGCGCGCAGCGGCCCGGGGGCCCACCACGTGGCGTGGCCCGTCAGCTTCATCACGGCGGGGACCAGCAGGCTGCGGACCACCATGGCGTCCATCAGGACCGCGAGGGCGATTCCGAGCCCCAGCATCTTGGTGTTGGTGACCCGCGAGGTGCCTATGGCGACCATCACGACCGCGAGGATCACGGCGGCCGCGGTGATCAGACCGCCGGTGCGGGACAGGCCGAAGGTGACCGAGCGTTCGTGGTCGCCGGTCCGGTCGTACTCCTCCTTGATGCGGGAGAGCAGGAAGACCCCGTAGTCCATGGAGAGGCCGAAGGCCACGCAGAACATCAGGACGGGCAGTGTCGTCTCGATGTCGCCCGTACTGGTGAAGGCGAGGATCCCGGAGAGATTCCCGTCCTGGAAGACCCAGACCACCGCACCGAACATCGCGGTCAGGCTGAGGGCGTTGAGCACGACCGCCTGGAGCGGGATGAGCACACTGCCGGTGAGCAGGAAGACCAGGAGCAGGGTCACCACGACGATGATGCCGATCGCCCAGGGCAGCCGGTCCGCGATGGCGTCCTTGGAGTCGACGAGGACGGCCGCCGTGCCCGTCACCGAGGTGTCGAAGGAGTCGGCGGGCATCGCGCGCAGGTCCCGTACGAGCTGCTGGGCCGCCTCGCCGACCGCCTCGCCGTCCGGCAGGACGCCGAAATACGCGGCCGAGTCCGTCATGACCGGGCCGTCGACGCCCAGCACGCCCGGGATCTTCTCGATCCGGTCCTTGAGGGCCGCGTACGCGGCGGGCGTCCCCTCCCCCTCGACCAGCAGCTCCAGGCCGCCTCCGGGGCTGCCGGGGAAGCCCTCACGGATGTGCTCCTGGACCACCCGGGACTCGGCCCCGGCGGGGAGCTGGCGGTCGTCCGCCGTACCGAACTTGACGCCGAGGAAGGGCAGTCCGAGGAGGACGAGCCCCACCGTGGTGACGATGGCGAAGACCGGCGCCCTGCGCATCACCAGCCCGGCGAAGCGCCCCCATCCCCTGCCGGTCTCCGGGGCGGGGCCTTCCGCGGCCGCCGCCCCCTTTCCGCGGCGCAGCAGCCGGCGCAGGTCCAGCGCGTTGATCCGGTGGCCGAGCAGCACGAGCGCCGCGGGCAGCAGGATCAGTGCGGCAGCGGCGGCCAGGAGGACCACGGCGATCCCGGCGTAGGCGAAGGACCGCAGGAAGTACTGCGGGAAGACGAGCATGGCCGACAGGGACACCGCCACGGTCAGCGCGGAGAACAGCACCGTACGCCCGGCGGTCCGCAGGGTCGTGCCCACCGCCGTCCGGGGATCCGCCCCGCCGGCCAGCTCCTCGCGGAAGCGGCGGACGATGAACAGGGCGTAGTCGATGGCGAGTCCGAGGCCGAGCGCCGTGGTGAGGTTCAAGGCGAAGACCGAGACGTCGGTGAACTCCGTCAGGCCGCGCAGCACGGCGTTGGTGCCGAGGATGGCGACGATACCGACAGCGAGCGGCAGGAGCGCGGCGACGGCGCTGCCGAAGACCATGACCAGCAGGACGAGCGTCACCGGCAGGGCGATCAGCTCGGCCCGCAGCAGGTCCTCCTCGATGATTGTCTGCATCTCGTGCTGCACGGCGACGGGCCCGCCGAGGGAGACCGTCACCGGGCCCCGCTCCCCCGCGAACACGGGGGCTATCCGGTCGAGGGTCTCGCCCGCGGTCTTCTCGTCGCCCCCGATCCGGGCGGCGATGATCGCCTCGCGACCGTCCTCGGAGCGCAGGGCGGGCGATCCGGTCCCCCAGTAGGACCCGATGCCCGAGATGCCCGGCTCGGCCTCCAGCCGCTCGACGAGGCGGGCGGCTTCGGCGGCCACCGCCGGGTCGTCGACGGTCACGGAACCGCTGTCCACCAGAAGGAGGAGGTTGGGCTGGGAGGCGGGGAACTCCCGCGCCAGCACGTCGGTCGCATAGGTCGACTCGGCGTCCGGGGCCTGCCAGCCGCCGCTGCCCATCCGGTCCGCCACCCCACTCCCGGCGAACACGGCGAGCGCGGTGATCACCAGCGCGGCCAGCAGCGCGAGCCGCGGCCGGGCGGTGACGAACCGGGTCCAGCCGCCGACCGAAGGCGGCGCGGAACGGTTGACTTCGGACATGGTGCGGTGTCCCCTTCACCGAGACCCGGGCAGCACAAGGCAGCATGGGTCGGTCGTTGCCACTTACCCTGGCAAACACGAGTAGTCGCTCGCGTTTCACTAGAATGCGAGCGAGGACTCGCGTTTGTCAACCGCATCATGAGAGCCGGGGATTGACCGTGTCGGAGGCCAAAGCCACCAAGGGCGCCGCAGCGGACGGAGCGGACGGCGGATCCACCGCCGGCGCGGCCGACGGAGCGCCGGATTCCGCCCGCCCGCGCCGCCGCCAGGCCCGCGGCGAGGCCCGTATCGCCCAGCTGCTCCGGGCCGCCGCCGACGTCTTCTGCACCAGCGGCTACACCGCGTCCAGCACCAACGCCATCGCCCGCGAGGCCGGGGTGTCGCCGGGCACGCTCTACCAGTTCTTCCCGAACAAGGAGGCCATCGCCGTCGAGCTCGGCGACCAGCTGCTCAACCGCTGGCGGGACACCTACGGCGCCGCCTTCTCCCAGAGCCATATCGAGCTGCCGCTCGACCGGATGCTGGACGCCATCCTCGACCCGCTGATCGCCTTCAACTGCGAGAACCCGGCGTTCTCCGTCCTGATGCACGGCTCGGAGATCCCCGGCCGGGTCACCGAGGGGCACGACACGCTGCACGCCACGATGCTGACGCGGGTCGAATCGGTGCTCGCCGGCTACCTCCCGGACGCACCCGCCGACCAGGTCCACCGGATCGCCGACATGGTCTTCATGGTCTTCAAGGCCGGGCTGGACCTGATCATGGCCCACGAGGACGAGGAGCGCGCGGCCTACATCCAGGAGCTGAAGACGGTCCTGTTCCGCTACCTGGACCCCCTGGTCGGCGACGACGCGTTGCACCGGGCCCCGCACGCACCGTAGACCGCCACCAGCCGCCACCGGCCGGCGTCGAACACCACTGACCGGCGTCGATCGCCATCGGCCGACACGCGGCACCACCGGAACGCATTCATACCCCCTAGGGGTATAGTATGAACGAGACGGGGCGCCACGGAGTCCCCTGTGGCCCCACGCACCCCGTCGTGCCGCCGAAACGTGTTCGCGAAGAGGAGATCGTCATGACCGCCGAGACCGAGACCGCCCAGTCCACCGGCTCCTGCTGCTCGCCCACCGGTTCCTGCCACGACGGCGCGGCCGACGTGCGGATCGAGGGGACCGACTCGGTCACCACCGTGTACCAGGTCAAGGGCATGACCTGCGGCCACTGCGAGGGCGCCGTTTCGGAGGAGATCTCCGGGATCGCGGGCGTGACCTCGGTCGCGGCCGTCGCCGCCACCGGCCTGGTCACCGTCACGTCCAAGGCCCCGCTGACCGAGGACGCCGTCCGTGACGCCGTGGACGAGGCCGGATACGAGCTCCTCGGCCCGGCCGCCTGAAGACCGGCCCGGAACAGCAGCACCCTGTTCGTCGTCGGGCCGGCCCCACCAGTCGATACTGGTGGGGGTACGGCCCGACCTGCGTTTCCCTGGAGTTTCGGACATGGCCAGCACAGCAGCAGCCGATTTCCCGGCCGTCGGCGCCTCCGAGGCCGAGCTCATGATCGGCGGGATGACCTGCGCCTCGTGCGCGGCCCGCGTCGAGAAGAAGCTCAACCGGATGGACGGCGTCACCGCCACGGTGAACTACGCGACCGAGAAGGCCCGCGTCACCTTCGGGGACGGACTGGAGCTGGGCGACCTCGTCGCCACGGTCGAGAAGACCGGCTACACGGCCCGCCCCGTCCCACAGCCGGAACGCAATGCGCCGGCCGAGGCGGACGACGTCACCACGCCCCCGGCCCGGGACGGCGATCGGCGCCCGTCCCGGGACAGTGACCGCCCCCCGGCCCGGGACGCCGATGCGGAACAGGAGCGACAGGACGCCTCTTCCGCCGCACTCCGGCAGCGCCTCGTCGTCTCCGCCGTGCTCGCCCTCCCCGTCGTCCTGCTCGCCATGGTCCCGGCGCTCCAGTTCGACTCCTGGCAGTGGCTGAGCCTCACCCTCGCCGCGCCCGTCGTCGTCTGGGGCGGCCTGCCCTTCCACCGCGCCGCCTGGACCAACGCGAAGCACGGCGCGGCCACGATGGACACCCTGGTCTCGCTCGGCACGCTCGCCGCGTTCGGCTGGTCGCTGTGGGCCCTGTTCCTCGGCGACGCCGGCATGCCCGGCATGCGCCACGGCTTCGACCTCACCGTCTCGCGCGCCGACGCCACCTCCACGATCTACCTGGAGGTGGCGGCCGGGGTCATCACGTTCATCCTGCTGGGCCGCTATCTGGAGGCCCGCGCGAAGCGGAAGTCCGGCGCTGCGCTGCGGGCGCTGATGCATCTGGGCGCCAAGGACGTCGCCGTACTCAGGGCCGGCCGGGAGGTACGCGTCCCGGCGGGTGAGCTCGTCGTCGGGGACCGTTTCGTCGTGCGTCCCGGGGAGAAGATCGCGACGGACGGGACGGTGGTCGAGGGCTCGTCCGCCGTGGACGCCTCGATGCTGACCGGTGAGTCCGTGCCCGTGGAGGTCGCCGTGGGCGACACCGTCACCGGAGCCACCCTCAACGCCGGCGGCCGCCTCGTCGTCGAAGCCACCCGCGTCGG
>NZ_JBIVUT010000041.1:0-39002 GCF_044757365.1 Streptomyces sp. NPDC091289 | reverse complement strand
GGCCCCCGCGGGCGGCCGGGCCCGGCGCCCCCCCCCCCCCCCCCCGCGCCGCGGGGCGCGCCGCCGGCGCCCCCCCGCCGCCCCCCCCCCCCCCCCCCCCCCGGGGGGGGGGGGCCCCCCCCCCCCCCCCCCCCCCCCCCCCCCCGCCGTGCTGCCCGGGTCCGCCCGGCTCAGCTCTCGGCGCCCGCCGGCTGCGCCTTCGCGAGCGGTTCGGACGGCCTGGCCTCGGCGGCCATCGCCTCCACCGGAACCGCCTCGACCGGACGGGCCGCGGCTTCCACCGCCACGGGGACCTGCTCCGTGGCGGGGCCCTCGTCGGCGGGCTCGCGCGCGGGCTCCGCCGCCATCGGGGCGCCCCGGTCGGGCAGCAGGTCGAGCACCGCCTGCCGGTGCGCGTCGCTGGTGGAGTCGTCGTACGGGTCCGGGGTGGCGGGCACCTGGAGCCGCAGGACCGGTCCCGCGCCCAGGCGGACGTAGCCACGGCCCGGGGGCACCTCGGGCGGCGGCGTGGTGTTCGGTTCGGCGCCGAGCACGGCTTCGATCTGCTCGTGGGAGGCCGGGCCGAGGACGGCGCGGGCGCGGGTGTGGGTCCGCACGGTCTCGGTGAGCGTGTCCAGCGCGTCGAACTGCTCGGCCAGGACGACGGTGACCTGGGCCGCCCGGCCGTGCCGCAGCGGGATCCGGAGCAGCTCCTGCGGGTCGGGCCTGCCGTCGGCCGCCGCGAGATGGCCCAGCACGCCGGGGCGGTCCAGCAGGATCCACAGCGGACGCCGGATGTCGTCCGGCGCCCGGCGGCCGGTCTGGCGGGCCAGGTTGGCGGTGATCAGACGCCGCTCGGTCTCGTGCGCCGCCCACTCCAGCGTGGCCAGCGCCCCGCCGAGCCCGGACTCCACGGCGAGGACGCCGGGCCGCCCGGAGAGGGCGGCGTACTCACCGGTCCCACTGCCGTCGACGACGATGACATCGCCGTCCCGGAGGGCCTGGAGGGCGATCGAGCGGACCAGGGTCGTGGTGCCGCCACCGGGGTGTCCGACGGCCAGCAGGTGCGGTTCGGTGGAGCGGCCGCCGGTCCGCCAGACCACCGGCGAGGCGTCCACCGTCGTGTCGCCGTCGCGCACGGGGACGGTGCGCGAGACGGCGTCCGGGTCGGTGAAGCCGAGGACGCTCTCGCCGGGGGCGGTGACGAAGCGCTGGGCGACGATCGTCGTGGGGAGGGCGTCCAGCACGGTCATGACGAGGCGGTTGGCCTCCTCGTCCCAGCCGAAGTGGTACTCGCGGCCCCGGCCGGACTTGGTGTGGAGCAGCTGCTCGATCCGGGAACGGGCGGCGGCCTCGCCGTCCGTGAAGTACGCGGGGTAGGAGACCTGGAGCCGGGTGAGCCGCCCGTCGTCGTCGAAGACGTACCCGTCGAAGGCCTTCGCCCAGTCGCCGCCGTGGGCGAACAGCGGATCGGGGTCGTCGGCCGTCGAGAAATACGGCACGAGCGCCTCGTACAACGACCGCAGGCGTGCGGTCTCCGCGTCGTCGGGCCCGGTCCGCACCGGGGTCCGCTCCCGCCCCTTCCACGCGGCAGCGCCCATCACCGTGATCAGGGCCAGGATCGGCCCGTAGGGGACGAGCGCCACCACCAGCACGCAGGCCGCGCCGAGGAACAGCTTGGGACCTCGCCGTTCCTTGGGGGTCGCGACCCACTTCTGCCGGCCGGACACGGCCAGCAGCCGCAGTCCGCGGACCACCGTGATCAGCGGATGGAGGACATCGGTGGCACTGTCGGCGGCCGTGCGCGCGATCTCTCTGCTGCGAGTGATCGAAGCGCTGCCGCTGCTCAGAATGCGGGGGAGTGGTCGCCGGGCCACATCGGTCTCCTGAAGGGGTGGGAGCGGTCGCGGAGCGTCAGAACTTGATCCCGCCCAGCAGGCCGGCGAGGCTCGCCCCGCCCGCCGTGATGCTCGGTGCGATGGCGGTGCCGGCCAGGTAGAAGCCGAACAGGGCACAGACGATGGCGTGGGAGGCCTTGAGCCCGTCCTTCTTGAAGAACAGGAAGACGATGATGGCGAGCAGTACCACGCCCGAGATGGAAAGGATCATGAGCGGTTCTCTCCTGGTTGAAGGGGACAGTCACCATGAGTCCTTCCAGGATCACGGGAAGTATCTATACGACAAAAGGTGCAATCGAGTGAATATCCCGCGCTTTCACTTGACTGGCCCACAGAAGTCGGCCTCCGGGGAGCGGCATCACCTCGTCCGTGCCGGGCAGGATCAGCCGCGGTGATCCCTTGCCGCATCCGGGCCGGGTCATGTCGGCCCGGGAGCAGTACCCTGTCGATTCACTCGTACGGCCCCGTGCCGTACTCCCCACCAGGTCAACCGCGGCGGTGACAGCCGCGGCAGCAGTCAAGGAAGGCGGTCCGTCCGATGAGCGAAACCCCCGATCCCGAGGTGGTCGAGCTGGCGACCAAGGTCTTCGACCTGGCCCGCGCCGGCGACACCGAGGCGCTCACCGCGTACGTCGAGGCCGGAGTCCCCGCCAACCTCACCAACGACCGGGGCGACACGCTCCTGATGCTCGCCGCCTACCACGGGCACGCCTCCACCGTCGCCGCCCTCGTCGCCCGCGCGGCCGACCCGGACCGGGCCAACGACCGCGGCCAGACCCCGCTGGCCGGAGCCGTCTTCAAGGGCGAGGACGCCGTCATCGACGCCCTGCTCGCCGCGGGCGCCGACCCGGCCGCCGGAACCCCGTCCGCGCTGGACACGGCCCGGATGTTCGGCAAGGCCGACCTGCTGGAACGCTTCGGTGCCCGGTGAGACGCCGGCGGACGCGCTCGTCGACGCGTCCGCCGTGGGCTCCGCTGACCGGTCCGTCGTAAATGTGGTCGCGGTGGCGAAATGGCTGGGTCATCATGACGTCGCGGGCCCGCTCAGGGCCACCGACGAGAGGCAGAGGAAGATGCTCTACACCAGGCGAAAGACGGCGGTCGGCCGATCATGTCACTGCGCGGCGTAGCGGTGTCCCCCGGACACCCCCGCGTGCCGAGAGGCACGGGGGCACTGCACAGTCCCGGTTGCGTCGACAGCTTGATGTGAGGCTTTCTCCCATGTTCGATCCGTTCATAGCGCCGAGCGGCACCCTGCTCGGCCTGTTGCAGAGGGGCCGCGGCGACGGCACGCTCCACGCGCTCGCCGCACCGCGCCCCGAGGCCCTCGCGGCTCTCAACCACTGCGTCGTGAGCGACCCCCGTCACGACTGGCAGGTGGAGAACCGCTCCCTCTACTACGCGCGCCTCTATCTCGACCTCGACGGCGGTATCGAGGAGATCGAGCGGCACCTCGCCGATCCCGACGACCCCATCGACACCGATGACTCACGCACCGGTCTGGCGCTCTCCGTCCTCGGCCACCTCGCCTCCTACGGACGCGACGACGCCCTGGCCCTCCTCCGCCGCTACGCGGCGACCGGCGCCAACTGGGCCTGGGCCCTGGACGAACTCGCCCTGCGCGACGACGACGCCGGTCTGCGCTCCCTCGCGCTGCCCGTCCTCGCCCGCTTCCCGGCCACGGACGAGGGCGCGGCCGAGCTCGCCGCCGCCGTACGGGACTCCTTCGAGCCGCGCCCCTGGCGGCTGTGGGCCGACGACCCGCGCGAAGCGGTCGGCGCCCGGGTCAGGGCCGCCGGCGAACAGGGCTCGTTCGACCGATGGCAACGCCAGATGCGCCCCGGGGGTCCCCGCCCCGGCTGGAGCGTCCAGGCCGTCTTCGACTGGGCCCAGCAGGCCCTGGAGCGCGGCAGCGAACTGCACGTCCCCGCAGCCCGCTGCCTCTCCGCCGTCGCCGGACCCGACGACCTCCCGCAGATCGTCGAAGCCGCCCGCAGCGGCCCCGAAGGCGCCCGCTGCGCCGCCCTGCACTACCTTGCCGAGGCGGGCGACCCCGCCGTCCTCGACCTCATCGAGGCCGCCGCCGTCAGCCCCGCCCGCACGGTCGCCGACACGGCCATCGCCGCCTTCGAGCGGATGACCTGCGACGACGCCGTACAGCGGGCCAGGCGCTGGGCCCACCGCCCCGACGCCCTCGGCGCCTCGGCCGCCGGAGTGCTCGCCTGCCGAGGCACCGCCCAGGACGCTCCCCAAGTCCTCGGCGCGCTCCGGGAGGCCGTACGCGGCGACGGACCCGACGCCCCCCTGCTGTGGACCCTGGTCGACGGGGCCGGCCGCCTCGGCATCGCCTGCGCCGCCCCCGTGCTGCGCCACGTCTACCGCGAGACGTCCTCCTCGCATCTGCGGGGCAGGGCCGCCCGCGCCCTGGCCGCCACCGACCCGTCCTTCGCGACCGGGTTCGCGGTGGAGTGCCTCTGGGACTGCGAGGAGACCACTCGGGAGGTCGCCGCCCTGCACGCCGAGACCGGGGACATCCGCGTCGCCGAACGCCTGCGCCGCCTCGCCGCCGACCCGGCCGAGGAGGCCGAGGTCCAGACGGCGGTACGGAGCCGGATCGGGCCGGACGCACCGGCGGTCTGACGAGCGGAGCCGGGCGGAGGGCCGTTGTCGGACCCTCCTCCCGGCTCCGCGCCTGCGGGGTCATGGGCGCGGGCACACAATGGCGCCATGACCGGACGCTGGGAGTTCTGGATCGACCGGGGCGGCACCTTCACCGATGTGGTGGGCCGCCGCCCCGACGGCCGCCTGATCACCCGCAAGCTCCTCTCCCACGACCCCGACCGCTACGACGACGCCGCCGTCGCCGGAATCCGGCTGCTCCTCGGCCTGGACCCCGGCGAACCGGTGCCGGCCGACCGGGTCGCCGCCGTCCGGATGGGCACCACCGTCGCCACCAACGCCCTGCTGGAGCGGCGGGGCGAGCCGACCGTCCTGCTGATCACCGAGGGCTTCCGGGACGCGCTGCGGATCGCGTACCAGAACCGGCCCCGCCTCTTCGACCGCCACATCGTCCTCCCCGGGACCGTCCACGAGCGCGTGATCGAGGTCCCCGAACGCGTCGACGCCCAGGGCCGCACCGTACGGTCCCTGGAACTCGACCCCGTACGCGAACAGTTGCGCGCCGCCCACGCCGACGGGCTGCGCAGCGCCGCCGTCGTCCTGATGCACGGCTACCGCCACCCCGCCCACGAGCGGGCCGTCGCCGATGCGGCCCGGGAGGCGGGCTTCACCCAGGTCAGCAGCTCCCACGAGGTCAGCCCGCTGATCAGGCTCGTCCCCCGCGGCGACACCACCGTCGTCGACGCCTATCTCTCACCCGTCCTGCGCCGGTACGTCGACGAGGTCGCCGCCCGCCTCGGCGGGATCCGGCTGATGTTCCTCCAGTCCAACGGCGGACTGCGCGAAGCCGCCCGGTTCCGCGGCAAGGACGCCGTCCTCTCCGGCCCGGCCGGAGGCGTCGTCGGCATGGTCCGCACCTCGCAGCAGGCCGGATACGACCGCGTCATCGGGTTCGACATGGGCGGCACCTCCACCGACGTCTCCCACTACGCCGGCGCGTTCGAACGGGAACTGGGCACCGAGGTCGCCGGAGTCCGGATGCGCGCCCCGATGATGAGCATCCACACCGTCGCGGCCGGCGGCGGATCCGTCCTGCACTTCGACGGCAGCCGCTACCGCGTCGGCCCCGACTCGGCCGGCGCCCACCCCGGCCCCGCCTGCTACCGCCGGGGCGGCCCCCTCACCGTCACCGACGCCAACGTGATGCTCGGCCGCGTCCAGCCCGGCCACTTCCCGGCGGTCTTCGGGCCGGACGGAGACCTTCCGCTCGACGCCGACCTGGTGCGCGAACGGTTCACCGCGCTCGCCGACGAGGTGGGGCACGCCACCGGGCGGCGACCGGACGAGGCGGAGGTGGCGGCGGGCTTCCTGGAGATCGCCGTGCTCAACATGGCCAATGCCGTCAAGAAGATCTCCGTCCAGCGCGGCCACGACGTCACCCGCTACGCGCTGACCGGCTTCGGCGGCGCGGGCGGCCAGCACGTCTGCGCCGTCGCCGACGCCCTCGGCATCGACACGGTCCTGGTCCCCCCGCTCGCCGGAGTGCTCTCCGCGTACGGCATCGGCCTGGCCGACGCCACCGCGATGCGCGAGCAGTCGGTGGAGGAGGAGCTCGACGCGGCCGCCCGGGAACACGTGGAGAGGCTCTGCGCGGAGCTGGCCGACCGTACCCGCGAAGCCCTGCGCGCCGACGGGGTGCCGGACTCCGCGATCACCACGCGGGCCCGCGTCCTGCTGCGGTACGCCGGGACGGACGCGGCGCTGCCGGTGGACCTGGACACGGAGAAGGCCATGGCCGAGGCGTTCGCCGCCGCTCACCGGTCCCGGTTCGGCTTCACGATGGACAAGCCGGTCGTCGTCGAGACGGTCTCGGTGGAAGCGACCGGGACGACGGACGCCACCCGGGACCCCGGGGCGACGGGCGCCACTGGGGACTCCGGGGGCTCCGGGGGCTCCGGGGCGGCTGGTACGACAGGGCCCACCGGCACGACCGCGAATGCCGCGCCCGCCGCAGGGCCGGGCCCCCGCGACACCCCGCCGGACCCGGCCGGCACCGTGGACCTGTACGCCGACGGCCGGTGGCAGCGGGCCCCGCTCCACCGCCGGGCCGACCTGCGCCCCGCCGACACCGTCACCGGGCCCGCCGTCGTCGCCGAGGACGACGCCACCACCGTCGTCGACCCCGGCTGGCGGGCCGAAGCGGCCCCCACCGGACACCTCGTCCTCACCCGCAGCCGCCCCCGGCCCGAACGCACCGCCGTCGGCACCCGGGTGGACCCGGTGATGCTGGAGGTGTTCAACAACCTCTTCATGTCCATCGCCGAGCAGATGGGCGTCCGCCTGGAGAACACCGCCCACTCGGTCAACATCAAGGAGCGCCTCGACTTCTCCTGCGCCCTGTTCGACGCCGAGGGCAACCTGATCGCCAACGCCCCGCACATCCCGGTGCACCTCGGCTCGATGGGCGAGTCGATCAAGGAGGTCCTGCGACGCAACGAGGGCGCCCTGCGCCCCGGCGACGTGTACGCCGTCAACGACCCGTACCACGGCGGCACCCACCTGCCCGATGTCACCGTGGTGACCCCCGTGTTCGACGAGGGCGAAGGACAGCAACAAGGACAGCAACAGGGCAGGCTGCGCTTCCTCGTCGCCTCGCGCGGGCACCACGCCGAGATCGGCGGCATCACCCCCGGCTCGATGCCCGCCTTCAGCCGGACGATCCACGAGGAGGGTGTGCTCTTCGACAACTGGCTGCTCGTCCGCGACGGCCGGCTGCGCGAGGACGAGACCCGCGACCTGCTCACCTCCGCCCCGTACCCCTCCCGCAACCCGGACACCAACCTCGCCGACCTGCGCGCCCAGATCGCCGCCAACGAGAAGGGCATCGCCGAACTGCGGCGCATGACCGACCAGTTCGGGGCCGACGTCGTGGACGCCTACATGGGACACGTCCAGGACAACGCCGAGGAGTCCGTACGCCGTATCGTCGCCGGACTCCACGACGGCCACTGCCGCTACGAGACCGACAGCGGGGCCGTGATCCAGGTCCGGCTGACCGTGGACCGCGACGCCCGCAGCGCCCACCTCGACTTCACCGGAACCTCGCCCCAGCAGCCCGGCAACGCCAACGCGCCCCGGTCCGTCGTCATGGCCGCCGTCCTCTACGTCTTCCGCACCCTCGTCGGGGAGGACATCCCGCTCAACAGCGGCTGCCTCAAACCCCTGGACGTGACCGTTCCGCCCGGGTCCATGCTCGACCCCGCCTACCCGGCGGCGACCGTCGCGGGCAACGTGGAGACCTCCCAGGCGGTCACCGGAGCCCTGTACGGGGCGATCGGCGGCCAGGCCGAGGGCTCCGGCACCATGAACAACCTCACCTTCGGCAACGAGAACGTCCAGTACTACGAGACGCTCGCCAGCGGATCCGGGGCGGGGGACGGCTTCGACGGCGCCGACGCCGTACAGACCCATATGACCAACTCCCGGCTCACCGACCCCGAGATCCTGGAGTGGCGGCTGCCCGTCCTGCTGGAGAGCTTCGCGGTCCGGGACGGCAGCGGGGGAGTGGGGCGGTGGCACGGCGGCGACGGCGTCGAGCGCCGCATCCGCTTCCTGGAACCCGTCACCCTGGCTCTGCTCTCCGGACACCGCCGCGTCCCGCCGTACGGAGCGGAGGGCGGGGAGCCGGGGGCGCTCGGCGAGCAGCACATCGAGCGGGCCGGGGGCGAAATCGTCCCGCTGGAGGGCTGCGACACCGCCGAACCGGCCGCCGGCGACGTCCTGGTGGTGCGCACGCCGGGCGGCGGAGGATACGGGCCGGGGGCGCCCGGGGCACCCGCTCCGGGCCGGTCGCATTAGCGCCGTTTCGACCGTTGTCAGTGCGAGGACCTAATCTGTCCCACGTGACTTCGCCTGCCTACCCGGACACCGCCTCGCCGCAGCTCAGCGCGGGGCCGCGGCCTGCCCCGGGCCCCGCCGCCGACGAGGGGCTCTCACGGCGGCTGCGCGCGCTCGCGTGCACGGCGCCGCTGCACGACCTCGACGTCCGCAAGGCGAATCTGGCCGGCGAGTACACGGTGTACGCCATGGCGGAGGTCGCCCTCGCCGCGATCGACCACGTCACGCTCAACATGGACTTCGACACCGGGGCCGACCACGACCAGATAGTGGCCAGACTGCTTCCCCGGGTCGGCGCCCAGGCCCCCGAGCGCCCCGTCGCCGAGCACGAACGGGTCGCCCGCTGGGTCCTGGAGAACCTGATCAACGTCGGCAGCGTCGACCGCGGCTTCCGCGCGGTCTACGGCACGTTCAACCCCGACGGGGTCTACGTCCGCCGGGACTACGACTTCAAGCTCATCGAAGAGGTCCCGGGCTACGGCGGCACGGTCTACCTCCGCGCCACCGACGAAGCGGTCAACGTCCTGGTCGGCGCGCTGGACACCGATGTCACCAGCGCCCAGATCGCCGCCGAGGTCAAGCTGGAGGTCCTCATCAGCCGGGGCCGCCTCGCGGACGCCCAGCTCGCCGCCGAACAGGCCCGCTACCGCACCGTGCAGTACGCCGAGACCCTGCGCCGCACCCTGGAGGCCACCCGGCGCAACGTCCGCGCCGTCGACTGGCTCCACACCGTCCCGGACATGATCGCCGAGGCCCTCGACCACGTGGCCGACCGCTACCGCCACGAGAACGCGATCCTCACCAACATCCGCAAGGCCCGCGACGAGGCCGAGGAGCCCGAGCACAAGCGCCGGGCCGCCGAGCTCGTCGACATCGTCAAGGACTGCATCCGCCGCCACACCCAGCTCCAGTCCCGGCTCCTGGAGGCGGGCCCCCTCTTCCGCGCGGAGCAGGACCGGCAGGCGTTCGCCCCGCCCACCGCCCACGCGGGCCTCGATCTGTACGGGCAGCTCCTCGCCCCGCTCCTCCCGCTCCCCGTCGAACAGTCCACCCGGGCCACCGACGCCTTCTTCGCCCACGGCACCGGACTGCGCACCCCCACGTCCGTACGGGTCGGGGACCTGGTCGACATGCTGCTCACCCCGCCCCTGGAGCGCGAGCACCTGGGCGCGGAGATGCCCGAGCCCGACCTGATCGCCACCCCGGACGACAGCCGGTTCAGCGAGGAGCAGCTCGCCCGCGCCATGACCCTGCTCGACCTGGAGCACGACGCCCCGCGCCGGCTCTCCGGACTGCTCGCCGAGGCCCGCCGCACCGGCGACACCGACCTGCCGTATCTGGTCGCCCTGCTCGCCGTCCACGCCGCCAGCCCGCCGGTCGGCACCGCCTACCGCCAGGGCGAGCGCCGCCTGCTGTTCGCCGTGGACGACGGGGCCGAGCTGGAGGACCCGGAGTTCGGCGGCGCCGACCTGATCGTGGGCACCGCCCTGCTGGACGCCGTCGGCATGGCCGCCGACCGCAAGGAGGCCTCATGACCGGCCCCATGTCGGCTGTCATGACCGGCCCCGCCGCCTCCGTCATGAACAGTCCCGCGCCCCCTGCCACGGCCGGCCCCGCCCTCCCTCCGCACCCGCACCACTTCCGTACCGAGGAGTCCCAGCCGTGAGCGACCACGACGCCGAGCACCCCGACGCGTGGACCGAGCCCTCCGCGTACGCAGGTCCCTCCACGACACACGCGGGCGACCACGCGCACCCGCACCCGGGCGCCGCCGAGCCCGCCGGCCAGACACCCGTCACCCCGGCCGACGCCGCCGACGCCGCCCGCCTGGTCTCCTTCGGGCTCCAGCCCAAGCTGCTGCCCGCCCGCGACGCCGAATACGCCGACCTGCTGCGGCGCTACCGCGAGGAGAGCGCCTTCGCCCGGCTCGCCGACGCCGTCGCCACCGGCCTCGGCCTCATCGTCCTGGAGGTCTCCCCGCGCGCCGGGATGGCCGTCACCGCCGGCGAGGACTCCGTCTTCGCCGTCCGCATGGGCGACTACGCCCGCCGCGCCTCCTCCGACGCCGCCGACCGTTTCCTCCACGGCCTCGCCCACCTCGCCGTCGCCGCCCTGGCCTTCCCCCGCCCCGAGGACCTCGCCGACGACGCCTACATCGGCCGCATCACGGTCAACGGCGTCGACGCCTTCGTACGGCAGGCCTGCCGCCGACTGGAGGAGCGCGCCGAGGAACAGGGCGACAACACCGACCCGGCCAGCGACGCCCCCGGACTCGAGGCCGGCTGGCGGATCTACGCCCGCCGCAGCGCCACCGGAGCCACCAAGGACGCCCGCCGGCTCGCCGGATCCACCACCGGCATCATCGGCAAGGCCGTCGCCTTCCTCACCGACTCCGGCTTCCTCCAGCGCACCGGCGACGACGCGGGCGGCGCCTACCGCACCACCGCCCGCTACCAACTGCAGGTCCGCGACATGGCGGGCAGCGCCGCCATGGCCGAACTGCTGGAGCTCGGCGTCGTCCCCGTCACCGACGGCTCCGCCACCCTGCTGCCGCCGCCCGACCCCGACAGCGTGGAGCTGGCCGCCGACGCGGGCCTGCCCTTCCACTCCTGACCCGACCGACCGTCCCCGCCCAGCCCGCACACCCCCGCCGCTCCACCCCCGCTCACCGAACGACGAGAGTCCGCCGCCATGTACGAGTTGTCCCGGGTCCGCCTCTACTCCATCGGGCCTGCCGGTGCGCGCTACGCCGACACCGTCCTCGACCTGCGCGGCGTCGGAGCGCCCGTCCCCAACCCCGCGCCCGCCCAGGCGGAGTTCTTCGAGGACGAGCCGGTCGGCCCGCCCCGCCGCCCCGCTCCGGCGGGCGTCCTCTTCCTGGAGAACGGCGGCGGCAAGTCCGTCCTGCTCAAGCTGATCTTCTCGGTGATGCTCCCCGGTCACCGCAACACCCTCGGCGGCGCCAGCTCCGGCGTGCTGCGCAAGTTCCTCCTCGCCGACGACTGCGGGCATGTCGCCCTGGAGTGGCAGCACACCCTCACCGGTGAGTGCGTCGTCGTCGGCAAGGTCAGCGAGTGGCGCGGCCGCCAGGTCTCCAACGACCCCCGCAAGTTCGCCGAGGCCTGGTATTCGTTCCGCCCCGGCCCCGGGCTCAGCCTGGACAGCCTGCCCGTCGCCGAGTCCTCCGCCGTCGGCCGCCCCGCCGAAGGCGTCTCCGGGGCACGCGGCAGGCGGCGCACCATGAAGGGCTTCCGCGACGCGCTGATGGACGCGGGCAAGTTCTACGCACACCTCGACGTGCACTGGGAAGAGATCCACGACCGCTGGAACGAACACCTCGGCGACCTCGGCCTCGACCCCGAACTCTTCCGCTACCAGCGCGAGATGAACGCCGACGAGGGCGAGGCCGCCGGGCTCTTCGCGGTGAAGAAGGACTCCGACTTCACCGACCTGCTGCTCCGCGCCGTCACCGACACCCGCGACACCGACGGACTCGCCGACCTGGTCAGCGGCTTCGGCAACAAGCTGGGCCGCCGCGCCGAGCTGACCGCCGAACGCGACTTCACCGCGGGCTCCGTGGACCTCCTCGGCCGGATCGTCGATGCCACCGACAGCCGCGCCCGCGCCCGCGACATCCACGCCGGCGCCGAACGCCGCACCCGCACCCTCGCCCGCCGCCTGACCGCCCGGGCCGCCGAGGAGCGCGGCCGCACCACCGAGCTGGCCGAACGCGTCACCGCCGCCGCCCACACCGTCACCGAAGCCGACGCCACCAGTGGCCGCCGCGCCCAGATCGCCGCCGAACTCGCCTACCGGCATGCCTCGCTGGCCCTGACCGCCGCCGAGAAGAGCGCCGCCGCCGGACGCAAGGAGCTGGTCGAGGCCCGCACCCTGCACGCCGCCTGGCAGGCCGCCGAAGCCGTCCTGCGCCACCGTGCCGCCGCCGACCGCTCCGCCAGGGTCGCCGTCGCCATCCGCGAGGCCGAACGCGACGCCGCCCCGGCCCTCGCCGCCCGCAGCGCCGCCGCCACCGACCTCGTCCGCGCCCTGCACAAGGCCGCCGAGGAGGGCGAACGCGTCGCCAACGAGGAGGAGGAGCGCTCCGACACCCTCCAGGCCACCGGCGAACGCGCCCACCGCGACGCCACGGTCGCCGCGACCGAGGCCCAGCGCGCCCGCAGCGAGGCCGGACATCTGCGCCAGCGCCTCGCCGAGGTCGGCCAGGAGACCGCCGAGGCCGTCCGGGCCGGCTGGCTCGACGACACCGCGCCCGACGCCGACCCCGCCCGCGCCGCCCTCGCCGCCAACGACGCCGAACAGTCCGCCGTCGCCGCGTGGGACACCGCCCGCGAAGCCGCCCGGAGCGCCGCCGACACCGCCCGCGAGGCCGCCGCCGCCGAGAGCCGCGCCGACCTGGCCGCCGCCCGCGCCGCCGACGGAGCCAGGGCGGCCGAGCAGAGTTACGAGGACGAGCTCCGCGCCGCCGCCTCCATCGCCGCCGACCCCCGCCTCGGCGACCTGCTGGGCCTGCCCTCCGGCACCGGCGTCCCGCACCCCCGCCGGGAAACCGCCGACGAGGCATCGGCACCCGCGCAGAGCGCCACCACGCGCACCACCGGCCCGGGGAGCAGCGACGACGGCACGGCCGTCGCCGCCGCCACCGGCGAACCGGCCGCCGACCGCGCCGTGGCCCTCGCCGACCAGCCCGCCACCGCCCAGCAGCCCTTGACCGCCGAGGAGTTCGACCGCAGCGCCGACGAGCTGCGCGAGCTCCTCGACCAGTCCGTCGCCGCCGCCGAGCGCCGCCTCTTCGACCTGCGCACCGCCGCCGCCGACGACGCCCGCATCCTCGGCGCGCTCGGCGAGGGCGGACTGCTGCCGCCCGGACCCGACGTCCTCGCCACCGTCGAATATCTCGGCGAGCACGGCATCCCCGCCCTGCCCGGCTGGCGCTACCTCGCCCAGGCCGTGGACCCGGCCGACCACGCCGCTGTCCTCGCCGCCCGCCCCGAGCTCGTCGACGGCGTCGTCATCACCGACCCCGACGCCCACAGCCGCGCCCGCGAGGTCCTCGGCGGCGCGGCCCTGCTGCCCCGCTCGACCGTGGCCGTCGGCACCGCCGCCGCCCTCCTCGCCCCCGTCCCCGACCCCGCCACCGGCTCCGACGCGCAGAACGACGGCGTCTTCCTCGTCCCGCCGAACCCGGCCATGCACGACGAACACGCCGCCGACGAGGAACGCCACGCGCTGCGCAGCCGCGCCGCCGCCCGCGACGAGGACATCAGGACCCTCGCCGCCCGCCTCTCCGGCGACCGCGCGCTGGCCGCCCGCATCGGCTCCTGGCGCGCCGACTGCCCGCCCGGCATGCTCGCCGAGCTGGCCGAGGCCGCCGCCGGTGCCCGTACGGCCGCCGAGAGCGCCGAAGCCGTCCTCGCCGAGGCCCGCACCGCCCGCGCCGAGGCCGACGAGGCCGCCGCCGACACCGCCCGGGTCCGCGACGAGCGCCAGGAAGCCGCCCAGCGGGCCCGCCGCGCCGCCGACGCCCTGGCCGGCCTCGCCCACCGGCTGCGCGAGCGGGCCGGCTGGCAGGCCCGGCTGCGCGAACTGGTCGACGAGGCCGCCGAGTCCGAGGCCCGCGCCGCCGTCTGCCTCGACCTCGCCCGCGCCGCCGACGAGGACCGCAGGGCCGCCCAGCGCGCCGGGGACGACGCCCGGCGCACCGCCCGCGCGCTGCGCGCCGAGCGCGCCGAGATCGCCGGCGTCCCCGAAGTCCTCCCCGAGCCCGACGAGACCCGGGCCCGCACCGCCCTGCCCACCCTGCGCGAGGCCTACCGGGCCGCCTCCCAGCTGTACGAGAAGGTCGGCGTCGGCGCCGACCTGCGCGCCGAACAGGCCCGCGCCGAGAGCGACGAGAGCGCCGCCCGCGCCGAGCTGGACCGCCTCACCAACAAGGTCCGCACCCGCGCCGCCCAGCTCCTGGAGGGCACCGACGGAGCCGACGGCCCCTCCCGCCAGGCCGCCGCCGCCCGCGCCGAAGCGCACGTCCAGCTCCTGGAGACCCGCGCCTCCACCGCCAGCGAGCACCTGGGACGGCTGCGCGGCGAGGCCGAGCGGCTCGCCCCCGACGACGAGCGGCAGCACCACACCGAACTCCCCGACGACCTGATCCCGGCCGACGCCGAAGGCGCCCAGGCCCTCCTGCGTACCGCCACCGCCGAACTGGCCGCCGCCAGCGCCGCCCTGGACACGGCCCGCGCCGCCCACGGCGAGCTGCTGCACGCCCACCGCACCGCCGAGGACTCCGCCGGCGGCTTCGACGAGACCGCCGCCCTGCTCCGGGACCTCCTGCGCGACCACGGCACGGAGGACGGAACCGAGGACCCCGACCCGTACCCCGGCACCCTGGAGGAGGCCCGGCAGTCCGCCGCCGAGTCCCGCCGCTCCCTGCGCGGCTGCAACGCCGACCTCTCGGCGGCCGAGAGCGCCGTCCGCGAAGCGAGCGACATCCTCGTCCGGCACGCCAACTCCACCCGCTACGAACAGGTCCGCACCCCCGCCCGCCAGCAGATCCGCGAGCTGCCCGCCTCCGCCCTGCCCGAGCACGCCCAGAAGTGGGCCGACGCCTTCGCCCCCCGGCTGCGCGTCCTCACCGACGAACTGATCCAGCTGGAGCGCAACCGCGACTCCATCGTCGACCGGCTGCGCGGCCTGGTCGACTCCGCGCTCACCACCCTGCGCTCCGCCCAGCGGCTCTCCCAGCTCCCCGAGGGCCTGGGGGAGTGGTCGGGTCAGGAATTCCTCCGGATCCGCTTCGAGGAACCCGACCAGGCCACCCTCACCGAACGCCTGGGCGAGGTCGTCGACGAGGCCACCCACGCCGCCCTCAAGAAGAACTCCGACCTCCGCCGGGACGGCATGTCCCTGCTGCTGAGGGGCGTCGAGGCGGCGCTGGAGCCCAAGGGCATCGCGGTGGAGATCCTGAAGCCGGACGCCGTGCTGCGCGCCGAGCGCGTCCCGGTCGGGCAGATGGGCGACGTCTTCTCCGGCGGCCAGCTGCTCACCGCCGCCATCGCCCTCTACTGCACGATGGCGGCCCTGCGCAGCAACGATCGGGGCCGTGACCGCCACCGGCACGCGGGCACCCTGTTCCTCGACAACCCGATCGGCCGCGCCAACGCCACGTATCTGCTGGAGCTCCAGCGGGCGGTGTCGGACGCGCTGGGCGTACAACTGCTGTACACGACGGGCCTGTTCGACACGACCGCGCTCGCCGAATTCCCCCTCGTCATCCGGCTGCGCAACGACGCCGACCTGAGGGCGGGGCTGAAGTACATCAGCGTGGAGGAGCATCTGCGCCCCGGCCTGCCGCAGCAGGACCCGGACGGTGAGACGGTCCACGGCGAGATCACGGCGACCCGCATGTTCAAACGGAGCGAGCAGCAGACCGCCACCGAGGCGCCGGGCCCGCAGCCCGACGCGTAACCGGGGCCCCGCAGCAGGACCGGCCGACGGGCCGGGCCCGGGAGACGGGCCGGGCCCGGCCGGCGGCTCGGGGCCGGGATGCGGGTCAGGCCCGGGAGAGGCCGCCGGCGCTCCGGCGGCCGGCTATGGCCCCGCCGGTGCCGTCCCGCTCGGCCGCCCGCTCCGCCCGGCGGGACCGGCGCCGCTCACGACGTATCTGCCGTGCCGAGCTGCTCGGCACGGACACCACGCCGTTGCGCTGGTTCCACACCTGCCGGGTCACCCAGACGTCGAGCACCGACCAGGTGGCGACCACCGTGCTGGCCACACTGCTGAGCACCATCGGGAAGGCCAGCCAGGACCCGGTCAAGGTGCTCAGAAAGGCGACCATCGCCTGGATGATCGTCAGCGACATGATGAGAACGGCGCGCACGGCGGCCGTCCGCACCGCATCGGGCATCCGCCGCTTCGAGGCCGGCTCCTCCACCCACAACTGCCGCGGGATCCGTGCCCCGTCCGCGGCTTCCGTACGCGCGGCCGCCGGTACTCCGGCGCTCCCGCGTTCCTGCGTGCTCAAGGTCCTTCAACTCCCCACCACTGTCCGACTTCAGGGTGGCTGCCCGGCTTGCGCCGGTTCTACGCGGGCGGAACACGTCCGTCCTGCCGCGCACGACCCCACCGTGCGTCTACCCCGTACATATGGACGAACCACCCGTCCCGAAGATTCCCGGGAAAAGTGCCAGCACGGCACAGAAGGTCACGGACCGAAGAATTCCAGCCAACTGATACGTGCCGGTACCGCCTCGTCAGGCCGGTATCCTCTGTCGCTTTCGCGAATTTCATCTCCGGGAATACCGGGACAACTCATGATCAAGCCCAGTGTGGACGGCTGAAAATCATCCGGACGTGTCTTCGAGTTGTCTCTGTGTCAGTAGTAGGCTCGCGCCGTTTATTGACGGAGAAGACCACCCCCGCGGTGCGGGGCCGATCTGGGGGAGGCCATGCGCTTTCGCGGGAAGTCCATCCGCAGGAAGATCGTGGCGTTGCTGCTGGTGCCGCTCGTCTCCCTCACGGGCCTCTGGGTCTTCGCCACCTACATCACCGGCCGTGAGGCCGGCGAGCTGATGGCCGCCGGATCCATGCTGGAGAAGGTCGCCCACCCGCTGGACGACGCCGTCCGGGCCGTACAGGCCGAGCGACGGCAGACTCTGGTCTTCCTCGCCGACCCCCGGGCATCCGACGCGCTTCCCGTCCTCATGGGCCAACGCGCCATCACCGACCGCATCGTGGGCGAGGTCAGGGAGAACGCCCGGGCGCAGGACGTCCGGGAAGCGCTGAGCTCCGCCGACAGCAGCCGCCTGGACGCGATCCTCAGCGCCGTCGACGGACTGGACGCCCTGCGCGACTCGGTCGAGAAGCGCACCATCAGCCGGGCGAAGGCGCTGGACTTCTACAACGGCCTCGTCGACCCCTCGTACCGCTTCCTCAACGGACTCCACACCCTGGAGAACGTGTCGATGGACAAGCAGATGCGGGCGCTGGTCGGGGTCGCCCGGGCCCGGGAGATGCTCTCGCGAGAGGACGCGCTGATCGCCTCGGGCCTCGTCGCCGGCCGCTTCACCTCCTCCGAACTGCACCAGATATCCGGCCTCGTGGCCCAGCGCGAGCTGCTCTACGACGTCAGCCTGGAGAACCTCCCCGCTTTCGAGCGCCGACGGGTCGAGCAGTTCTGGGGCAGCCCCGACACCGAACCGCTGCGCACCGCCGAGGACACCCTGATCGCCGCCGGAGCGACGAAACGCCCCGGCGCCGTTGACGCCGACCGCTGGGAGGAGGCGGCCGTGCCCGTCCTCGACCGGCTGGCGGGCGACACCACGGAGATGGGCAACCGCTTCCGGGACCGCGCCGAACCGGCCGCCTACCGGGTCCTCGCCCAGGCCGGGATCGCCGGCGTCCTCGGCTTCCTGGCCCTGATCGTCTCGGTCTTCGTCTCCGTGCGCATCGGCCGTGAACTCGTCCGGGACCTCTCCCGGCTGCGCAAGGACGCCCACGAGGTCTCCGGCGTCCGGCTGCCGAGCGTCATGCGCCGCCTGGCCGCGGGCGAGCAGGTGGACGTCGAGACCGAAGCCCCGCACCTCAGTTACGAGCCCGACGAGATCGGCCAGGTCGGCCAGGCGCTCAACACGCTGCAACGGGCCGCCGTCGAGGCCGCGGTCAAGCAGGCGGACATGCGGCGCGGCGTCTCCGAGGTCTTCGTCAATCTCGCCCGCCGCAACCAGGTCCTCCTGCACCGCCAGCTCACACTGCTGGACGCGATGGAGCGTCGTACCGAGAACAGTGACGAACTGGCCGACCTGTTCCGCCTCGACCACCTCACCACCCGCATGCGGCGGCACGCCGAGGGCCTCGTGATCCTCTCCGGCGCCGCACCCTCCCGCCAGTGGCGCAAGCCCATCCAGCTGATGGACGTGGTGCGGGCCGCCGTCGCCGAGGTCGAGGACTACGAACGCATCGAGGTCCGGCGCCTCGCCCGGATCGGCGTGGGCGGGCCCGCCGTCGCCGACCTCACCCACCTGATCGCCGAACTCCTGGAGAACGCCACCGTTTTTTCACCCCCGCACACCGCGGTCCAGGTGCACGGCGAACGCGTCTCCAACGGCTTCACGCTCGAAATCCACGACCGGGGCCTCGGCATGCCCCCCGAAGTCCTCCTCGACGCCAACCTGCGGCTCGCCGAGACTCCCGACTTCGAGCTCTCCGACACCGACCGTCTGGGCCTCTTCGTCGTCAGCCGGCTCGCCCAGCGCCAGAACGTCCGGGTCTCCCTGCAGAAATCGCCGTACGGAGGCACCACCGCGGTCGTGTTCATCCCCGCGGCCCTGCTCACCGACGCCCCCGACACCCACGGCACCGGGTTCCGCCTCGACCGCCGGGCCGAGCGGGCGATCGGCAGCGGCCGGAGCCCGGATGCGGCGCAGGGCGCGCAGAAGACGACCTCGGGCGGGGAACGCCGCGTCAACGGCAGGTCCGCGGTCCTGTCGCCGGTGCCCACCGGGCTCACCGGACCGGTCGCCCTGGACGGGCCGGTCGAGCTGGAGGCCCCGGTCGGCCCACTGGACTTCGCCGGTGACCCGCTGGACCGTTCGCCGGATCCGGCCCTCGACCCGGCTCTCGGCCCCGTCCTGGACGGCGTGTCCGATCTGGAGGACACCGAGAGCGAGCGCGGCGGCATCTTCCGCGCCCGGGACCTACGCCGCGAGGGCGACCACGAGCCCCGCGGCGACGAGCCCGGCGGCCCGCGCCGGGACACCGACCGGGACCAGCACCAGCAGGCCCGCGACCACGGCGACGAGCCCACGGCGGAGGTCCGCCCGATGCGCTCCGTCGGCCCCGTCCCGCTGCCCCGCCGCACCCCGCCGACGCTGGTCACCGACCGGGGCCGCCGGGTCGACGTACCGGGCGACGACCCGGCCGTGCCCCCCGCGAGGGCCACCGGCCCGGTCCCGCACACCGTCGACCGGGCCCCCGACCCGGCCGGCAGCCCCCGTACCGCCGACGCGCCCTGGACGACGCGAGCCGCCGCGCAGCGCACGACAGCGGCGACCCGCGCCACGGAACCCCCCAGCACCCCGGAGCCGGCCGGCCCGCCCGCGCCCGACACCGTGGGCGGACTGCCCCGGCGGGTCCGGCAGGCCAGCCTCGCCCGCCAGCTCCGGGAGGAGGCCGCGGAGCGGACGCCGCCCCGGACGCCCGTGGACACGTTCGACGACGCCGAGCGCGACGCGGACGAGGTGCGCGACCGCATGGCCTCGCTCCAGCGCGGCTGGCAGCGCGGCCGCCGGCAGAACGCCGAACCCACCGAAACCACAGCGCACGCCGAAACCACAGAACACGCCGAGAACACCGACACCACCGAGATCACCGACATCACTGACAACACCGAGGACACCGGCGGCCCCGGTGGCACAGCACCAGGAACCACTCCGGGAGGGGACGGTCGATGACCGCACCGAACGCCGCAGCACACAACCCCGCACGCCACGGCTCGGGCGAACTGAACTGGCTGCTCGACGAACTCGTCCAGCGCGTCGCCAGCATCCGCAAGGCGCTGGTCCTCTCCAGCGACGGTCTCGCCACCGGCGCGTCGGCGGACCTGACCCGCGAGGACAGCGAGCATCTCGCCGCCGTCGCCTCCGGGTTCCACAGCCTCGCCAAGGGCGTGGGCCACCACTTCGACGCGGGCCGGGTGCGCCAGACGGTCGTCGAACTGGATGAGGCGTTCCTCTTCGTCACCGCCGCCGGCGACGGAAGCTGCCTCGCCGTTCTGGCGGAGGCCGATTCCGACGTGGGCCAGGTCGCGTACGAGATGACCCTGATGGTCAAGCGCGTGGGGGCCCATCTGGCCAACGCCCCACGGACGACCGGTCTGCCCGCCGGAGGGTGAGTGTGGCGGGCATGAGCGCTGACTCCCCCCGGGGCACCGGCCCCGGATCCCCGGACGGGACCGTCGACCCCCAGGCCTCGCGGTGGTACGACGCGGAGGCGGGACCGGTGGTCCGCCCGTACGCGATGACCCGGGGGCGTACGAGCAGCGCCTCCCGTCATCGCCTCGACCTGATCGCGCTCGTCGTACCGGAACCGGCCGCCGACGATCCCGGCCGGGACCAGACGCTCGCCCCCGAACACGTGGCGATCGTCGAACTCTGCAGCGACATGCCCCAGTCGATCGCCGAGCTCGCCGCCGAACTCGACCTCCCCGTAGGGGTGGTACGGGTCCTGGTCGGCGATCTCGTCGAGGACGAGCTGGTGCACGTCACCCGTCCCGTTCCGCCGGCCGAGCTGCCGGACGTGAACATTCTTCGCGAGGTAATCAATGGCCTTCGGGCGCTCTAGCCGCGTCAAGCAGCGGCCCGTCGAGCCCGTCACCCTGAAGATCCTGGTGGCGGGAGGGTTCGGCGTCGGCAAGACCACCGCGGTCGGCGCGGTCAGCGAGATCAGGCCGCTGCGCACCGAGGAACGCCTCAGCGAGGCCGGCCGTCCGGTGGACGATCTGGGAGGGGTCGAGTCCAAGACCACCACCACGGTCGCGATGGACTTCGGCCGGATCACGCTGCGGGAGGACCTGGTCCTCTATCTGTTCGGCACGCCCGGCCAGGACCGCTTCTGGTTCCTGTGGGACGAACTGGCCCAGGGCTCCCTGGGCGCGGTCGTCCTCGCCGACACCCGGCGTCTTGAGGACTGCTTCGCCGCGGTCGACTACTTCGAGCGCAGGCGGATCCCCTTCACCGTCGCGGTCAACACGTTCGAGGGCACCGAGCGGTTCCCCACGGAGACCGTGCGGGCCGCCCTCGACCTCGACCCCGAGGTCCCGGTGCTCGTCTGCGACGCGCGGGACCGGTCCTCCGTGCGCGATGTCCTGGTCGCGGTCGTGGAACACGCCCTGGAGCGCGCCGCACGGGCCCGCGAACCCGTCGCGACCTGAGCCCAGGGCCCGACGCGGTACGCGTACGGCCCGTACCCCCGCCGACAGGGGTACGGGCCGCACACTGTCCGGCGCGCCGGGCCCCGAGTGTTCTGCGGTGGTGACGTCCAGTCAAGTCACGCGCAGAGAAAACCTATTGAGGCCACGCCCGCTCAGCGGACCGCCACCACCGCCGATCCGTGCCCGAACAGCCCCTGGTTCGCGGTGATGCCGACCAGCGCGCCCGGCACCTGACGCTCCCCGGCCCGCCCCCGCAACTGCCGCGTCAGCTCGCATACTTGCGCGATGGCCTGGGCGGGGACCGCCTCGCCGAACGAGGCCAGGCCGCCGCTCGCGTTCACCGGAACCCGGCCGCCCAGCGCGGTCGCCCCCGTACGCAGGAGCTTCGCCCCCTCGCCCGGACCGCACAGCCCGATGTCCTCGTACCACTCCAGCTCCAGGGCCGTGGACAGGTCGTAGACCTCGGCCAGCGAGAGATCCTCCGGCCCGATCCCCGCCTCCTCGTACGCGTTACGCGCGATCGAGGCCCGGAAGCTCTCGGGGGAGGGATCCACGGCCACCGCCGAGTCCGTGCCGATGTCGGGCAGGTCCAGGACGGTCCTCGGGAAGGTCGGCGCCACGGTGGAGACGGCCCGGATCCGCACCGGATCGGCCACCCCGCGCCGCCGGGCGAACTCCATGCTGCACAGCACCAGGGCGGCCGCCCCGTCGGACGTGGCGCAGATGTCCAGCAGCCGCAGCGGATCGGCGACCATCGCGGACGCGGCGACCTCCTCGGCGGTCACCGGCCTGCGGTAGCGGGCGTACGCGTTCAGCGCCCCCGCCGCCGCGTTCTTCACCTTGACCAGCGCGAAGTCCTCCCGCGTGTCCCCGTACAGCGCCATGCGGCGGCGGGCGTACAGCCCGAAGTACGCGGGGTTCGTCGCCCCGAGCACCCGGAAGCGCAGCCAGTCCGGGTCGTCCGGCCGCTCCCCGCCCGCCGGGGCGAAGAACCCCTTGGGCGCCGCGTCGGCCCCGACCACCAGGACCACGTCCGCCAGCCCCGCCAGGATCTGCGCCCGCGCCGTGTCGATGGCCTGCGCCCCGGAGGCGCACGCGGCGTACACGGACGCCACCCGCGCCCCCTGCCACCCGAGCGCCCGGGCGAACGTCGCCCCCGCCACGTACCCCGGATAGCCCCCGCGCACCGTCTGCGCGCCGACCACCGACCGGACCTCGGGCCAGCCGATGCCCGCGTCGGCGAGGGCGGCCTGCGCGGCGATCCGCCCGTACGTGACGAAGCCGAGCCCCCACTTGCCCCACGGATGCATCCCGGCCCCGAGGACGGCCACGTCGCCGCTCATGAGGCGTCCCCGCCCGCCGGTACGGGCCGCCAGTGCCACGTCGTGTGTACGGTGCCCGTCGCCCGGTCCTCGTCCAGGACGCCCGGCACCACCTCCACCACCGAGCCGACGGGGAGATCGCCCACGCCCACCCCGGGCACGGCCTGCCCCAGCACCACCATGCGCTCGGCGGCCAGCTCGACGGCGACCAGCGTGTACGGCTCCCAGGGCGTCTCGGGGTCGCTGACGTACGGGGGAGGCGGCCGGTAGCGCCCGTCGGTGCAGGACCACACCGTGCCCCGCTTCGACAGCGGCACCTCCTCCAACGCGCCCCCGGGGCAGGCCGGGTTGCGGCAGTGGTCGTCCTCGCGGGGGAAGTGGACCGACCGGCAGCCGGAGCAACGGGTGCCCAGCAGCCGGAAGTCCTCCTGTGCGGTGTCCTCGGTGAACCAACCGGCCACCACGGGTGTGCGCGTGCGCGACAAAGCCCCTCCCGGCACTGGATCTGACGGAACGTCAGAAGTGTGCCACGGACACTCTTCCCCGGCGAGGGGTCCGGCCCGCCGGCCTCTCCTCAGTCCCGCCCGTCCTCCCCGTTCTCCGCAAGCCACTTCGCCGCGGTCTCCGCCAGCTCCGCGTCCCGGCCCGCGAGCATCGTCCGGATCATCTGCGCGTCCCCGCGCAGCGACCACACCGGATGCCCGAACGTGGCCGGGTTGTTCTTCTCGATCAGGAAGTGGGCCGGCCACGCCGTGCCGTACCCGATCAGCGGCAGGGCCGCCAGGTAGCGCTTCCGGCCCCGCGCCAGCCCGTAGGCGGAGATCGCGAGCCCGGTCAGCGTGCCGGTCAGATGGACCCAGCGGGTGGCGGCTCGGGAGTGCATCGCGACGTAGTACGGCCAGAATTCCTCGTACGAATCGAACGTCTGCTGTGACATACGGGCACCGTAGTCGCCCGATCGGCAACCGAACACGCCCCTTTCGCGTCCGAAATGAAGAACGGGCGGCCGGAGCCCACGGGGGTGGTCCCGGTCGCCCGTTCTCCTCAGGACCTGCCCACCGACCGGCGGTGCACCGGGAAGTCGAAATAGGTGTCCGGGAACGGCTCGGGCTTGAACGTGAAGTGCCACCACTCCTCCGGCAGGTTCACGAACCCCACCTCGGTCAACGTCCGCTTCAGGAACTGCCGGTTGGCGCGCTGGAGCCCCTGGATCCGGGGATCGTCCGTGTGCGACAAGGTGTCGAAGCAGTCGTAACCCGTGCCCATGTCCACCGAGTTGTCGGGGAATCGCTCACCCTTCGGCGCGAAGCAGGGGGACAGCGGCTCGCCGGGACGGTACGGCCGGGTCGGCGGAGCCGGCAGCCGGACCAGCGTCAGATCCACCGTACTGCCCCGGCTGTGGCCGGACTTCTCCGCGATGTAACCGTCCTCGAACAGCCGCTCCTTGTCGACCAGCGGAAAGAACTCGTCCTTCATCACCTGGTCGTCGAGATCCTTCGCCCAGCGCACGAAGTGGTCCACTGCCCGCTGCGGCCGGTAACAGTCGTACACCTTCAGCGAATACCCCTGGCGCAACAGCCGCTTCTGCGCCAGGTGCAGGGCCCGGGCGGCGGGCCGGGTCAGGATGCAGACCGGCTGCCGGTAGCCGTCCACCCGCTCACCCATGAACGTGTGCGCCGTGGTGTAACGCATCTCCTGGATGATCGTCGGGTCCACCGAGCGCAGCGCCACGAACTCCTCGGGAGCTCGCGGTTCGGGGCGCGCCTGCGCCGCGGGGGAGAGGGCGGTGACGGCGAGGAGGGCGGCGGCCGTGGCGGCCAGGGCACGGAGAGCGGTACGCATTCCTGTCATGGGCACACCGTCTATCAGCTCGGGCACCCTGCGGGAAAGGACGCGGGCGGTCCGATGCGGTCCGCCCGTGTCCGAACCCGGCGACAGCCCTTCCCCGACCGCCCCGCAGCCACCCCGGTACGTAGCCTGGGAGCAGGGGCTTCACCCCGATCCCGAAGCGGTGGGCGGTCGAGCGAACCTACGGCTGGCTCATGCTCCACCGCCGCCTGGCCCGCGACTACGAAACCCTGCCCACGCGCTCCGAAGCCGTCATCCACATGGCCATGACCGACCTCATGGCCCGACGCCTCACCAGCGAGAACATCATCTCCTGGCGTGACCCGAAGACGAACACAGAGCATGCCATCTGTGCGCCGGCTTCGCGCAGGGCCGCGGCGCTCTGGCGGGCGACACCGTTCGGGGCGATCATCACCGTGCCCCGGCGGGCCCGCGCCAGCGCGAGGAGCGCATGCTGGTGATGACTGCCCGGCCGGTAGGCACAGGGCTCGCAACACCAACGCCCGGTGGTGCCGGGCGTGTTCAGCACGAGCGGATTTGAGGCGGTGCCGTTCGTGCCCTCCAGGGCGCGGAGGCGGACGCGCCGGCGGCGGCGGGTGATGTGGACGGCCTGGTCGCGTTCGCGTTCACGCTCCGCGAGTGGGCGGCGGCCGGCGCCGACGAGGCCGTCGTGGCACAGGTGAGGAGCGCGGTCCCGGGCTGGATCACCGAGCACGCGTTCCGGCGCGACGATCCGCCCGTCCACTCCCGCCCCGCCGAACTGGCCGTGCCCACCGTCCTGATGGTCGGAGACCTCGATCGCCCGCCGATCATCGCCTGCAACGAGCAGATGGCCGCCGGATCCCCGCCTGCCGCCTCATCCGCATGCTCGGCGTCGACGACCTCCCGCCCCTGCGCGCCCCGACCCTGGTCACCGACACCGCCCTGGCCCACTTCGGCAGCGACGTGCGCTGACGGCGGGGCTTGGCGCCTTCTCCCTCGACGTGCTGACGTGCCGACTTGCTCGCGTTGGGTAATCTGCCGGGTCACCGGGTCACCGGGTCACCGGGTCAGCCGGAGAAGCCCGGCACCACCAGACCGGACTCGTACGCGATCACCACCGCGTGGGTCCGGTTCTGCGCGCCGAGCTTGGTCAGCACGTTCCCGACGTGCGTCTTCACCGTCTCCAGGCTCACCGTGAGCGACCGTGCGATCTCCGGGTTGGACAGCCCGGTGGCCATCAACCGCAGCGCCTCCTCCTCCCGCCCCGTCAGGGCCGCCCTCGGCAACGCCTCGGCGGAGCCCAGCGGGCGGGCGGCGACCATCCGGCGCAGTGCCGCCGGGAAGAGGATCGTCTCTCCCGCCGCCACCACCCGTACCGCCTCCGCGATCTGCTGGACCGGAAGCCGTTTGAGCACGAACCCACTGGCCCCCGCGCTGAGCGCGGCGGTGACGTAGCCGTCGTTCTCGAAGGTGGTGATCACCACGACCTTCGGCGGTTCGGCCGAACCGGCCGAATCGGCAAGGAGCTGCCGGGTGGCCTCCAGCCCGTTGAGACGCGGCATCCGCACATCCATCAGCACCACGTCCGGCCGCAGCAGCCGCACCTGCTCGACCGCCTCGACGCCGTCGGCGGCCTCCCCGACCACCGTGATCCCCGGCCGTGCCGCGAGCAACATGCGCAGGCCGCTGCGGGTCACCTCGTCGTCGTCCGCGATCAGGAGAGTGACGGCTTCGCTCGTGTCGGAGCCGGTCATGCCGAGAACCGCACCGGCAGCCGGACTGCCAACCGCCAGTGCTGCGGCCCGTCCGGGCCGGCCTCGATCTCACCGTGCAGCAGCCGCACCCGCTCGGCCAGCCCGGGCAGGCCGTGGCCGGACGTAGGGAAGACACCGGGCCCGGTGCCCGTTCCCGCTCCCGCGCCCGCCCCTGACCTGGTCCGGTTGACCACACTGAGCTCCAGTCCATCCGCCGCGGCCGCCGCCCGGACCTCGATCGGACCGCCCGCCCCGTGCCGCAACGCGTTCGTCAATCCCTCCTGCAGGATTCGGTACGCCGCGCGGGAGAGCGTCCCCTGGACCTGCGCCAACTCGCCCGACAGCTCCGGCTCCACCACCGCGCCCGCGTGCCGCAACCGGTCCAGCAGCTCGGGCAGGTCGGCCAAGGTCCGGGTCGGTGCTGTCTGCGCCTTCTCCTCGCGCAGCACGCCCAGCACGTAGTCCAGGTCCTCCAACGCGCCCCGGGCCGACTCCTCGATGCTGCGCAGGGCAGCCCGCGCAGCCGTCGGATCAGCGGAGAGCACCTCGCCCGCCACTGCCGCCTGGATCGTGGTCGCCGTCAGCGTGTGCCCGATCGAGTCGTGCAACTCGTGGGCCAGCCGGTTACGTTCGGCCAGCCGCAGCTCCCGCTCGGCCGCCAGCGCGAGCCGCTCGGCCGACGACGGCCCCAACAGCCTCGGCGCCAACCACCGCAGGGCGCTCGTCACCAGCACGCACACGGCCGCCGCCAGCAGCACGCAGCCGAGCGCTGCCGCCCACCTCTGCCAGCCGGACTCCGGCCGCACCGACCAGCCGAACAGACTCAGCTCCGCCTCGGCACGGAACCGGCCCACCGGGAGAGTCAGGCCCGCGATGACCAGCACGCCGCTCGTCAGCGCCCCCGCCCACCCCAGCGCCACGTGCAGCAGCAGCCAGAGCGGAGTCCGCAGGCGATCGACGCCGGACGGCGTGGCGGGGCCCGAGACGGCTGGAGCCGACGCGGCCACGGGATCCGGCAACGGCACCCTCAGCAGTCGACGGGCGAACGCGATCAGCGCCCGCCGCGTGGTGCGGGCCAGCCCGACCATGCCTATCAGCGCTGCCCAGACCAGCAGGGTCAGAACCATCTGCATTCCATAGGGAGCGGATGGCCGGGCCAGCGCCGGCAGCATCGCGAAAGGCAGCAGTGGAAGGCTCGCCATCGCGCCGCAGTAGGCGAACAGCACGCCCGAATACGTTGAGCCGCGCAGCAGCGGCCGGATTCCCTTGATCATGATTCGGCCAGTATGACCGGGCGGCTCACCGGGGGCCTCCCCCGATCGAGGGAGCTCCTTTTCCCGCTTTCCCGCGATGCGCACCCGAGACCCCGGAAGCCAGGATCGTGCCCTGAGCAGTTGACCGGAAGGACGGCCGATGAACACGCAAGGGATAGAGATGTCGCCGAATCACACAGCATCGACCTGGGCTGCCGGGGCGGACCCGTATGCGCCCGGCCCCGGCCACGGCATTCGGGGCGGCAAGAACGGCCTGGCCGGGGCCGCCATGGTGCTGGGCCTCATCGGCTTGAGCACCTCGATCGTCTTCATCGGCGGCCTGCTCGGAGTCATCGGCCTGGTCCTGGGCCTCATCGCCCTGAAGACGACCAAGCGGACCGGCGCAGGACGGGGCATGTCCATCACCGGCGTGGTGACGTCGTCCATCGCGATCGTGGTGTCCGTCCTGGTCGCCGTTTTCTTCGTCTGGTACGCCGACAAGACGCAGGAGTGCTACCAGCCCGACAGCTTCCAGCAGTACAAGCAGTGCGTCCACCAGCAGCTCACCGGAAATTGACCGGCGGGCGATTCGCAGTCTCCCCAGCAAGGACGAGCATCATTGTGCGAAACACACGAACAGCATCGCTCATGGCCGTCGGCACCGTGGCGACTTTCGTTTCGGCGCTGACACCCACAACGGCCTTTGCCACATCTGAACCAGCTGCGGTTGCATCTGCGGTCAAGGCCCCTCTGCGGCACTACGCGCAACAGAAGCCCCAGTGGCAGCGCTGCGATGCGAAGAACCCCGCTACCTATCAGTGCGCGACTCTCAAGGTGCCGCTGGACTACAGCGACCCCGGCGGCAAGAAGATCGACATCGCGATATCCCGGTTGAAGGCAAGCAGCGCAAGGGCAAAGGAACGTCGCGGCGTTCTGTTGCTCAACCCCGGCGGCCCCGGCGGGCCGGGCCTGAACATGCCTGTCGACTCGGACGTGAACCTCCCCGAGGAAGTGAACAGACGTTACGACCTCATCGGGTTCGACCCGAGGGGTGTCGGGCGCAGCTCACCCGTCAGTTGCGGTCTGACCGACGACGAACAGGACGTGGAGCGCCCGTACAAGGCCGAGACCTTCGCGAAGGACGTCAAGTGGGCCCGTACGGTGGCAGACAAGTGCCGGGCCAGGGCGGGTGACACACTGCGCCACCTCACCACCCGCAACACCGCTCGCGACATGGATGTCATCCGCACGGTGCTGGGAGAAGAGAAGATCTCCTACCTGGGGTTCTCCTACGGCACCTACCTCGGCGCCGTCTACACGCAGATGTTCCCCCGGCGAACCGACCGGTTCGTGCTGGACAGCGCGACCGACCCCGCGCGGTACGGGCGGGGCATGTTCCAGGCGATGGCGGCGAGGGCCGAGCCCGCCTTCACACGATGGACCGAATGGACCGCCCGGCGCCACACGACGTACGAGCTGGGCCGTACCCCGGCCGGGGTACGCAAGACCTTCTGGGACCTCATCGCCCGGGCCGACCGCGAACCCGTCGACTACGGCGGGACACTCTTCACCAGTGACGCCATCCGCGCTCAGCGCGCCATGTTCTCCCGCGTCCGAGAAGCCGCCTCATGGGTCACCGGACTGAAGAAGGCGGCCGAAGGCAAGACGCCGGCCCCGAGCCCTCTCCCGCCGGTGTCCGCCCGTGACGTTCCCTCGGACAACAACGCCGCGAGCGCCTGGGCGGTCCTCTGCGCCGACACCCGCACGTCGTGGCCGCGCGACCCGGAGCAGTACCGCCGCGACGCGATCCGCGACAACACGCGATATCCGCTGTCCGGCGATTTCGAGTCCAACATCAAGCCGTGTGCCTTCTGGAAGCCGGGCAGCGAGCCCAGGACACCGGTGAAAAACACGGTCCGTGCACTCATCCTGCAGAACGAGTGGGACCCCGCGACGCCCCTGGCCGAGGGCCAGGCCATGCACCGGGCCCTGCGCGGCTCCCGGATGGTCACCGTCGCCGGCGGGGAGGGGCACATCGTCAACGGCACCAACTCCTGCGCGGACAGGAGCGCCACGCTCTACCTGACCACAGGCAGGCTCCCGGCCAAGGACCTGACCTGCCGAGCGCCGCAATCTCCCTAACCTGGCCCCCGGGGCATCCCGGATGCACGAATGTTTCCGAGAACCCGTCGGGCGCATCAAGTAAAGCAGCAGGTCAGGGCCACACTAGGCAGTGCAGCTGATGTCCTGCCTCGTGGCATCGGGACGCAAGGCCCTGCCACTCGTGGAGCAAGTGATCATCCTGATCCCCTGACCTGCTCCTTTGTCTCAATCCGGTGTCTCAATCCGGCCGGTGATCAGCGAAAACCACCTTCAGTAGTTGCCGTTGATCACCGGCATTTTCGGCTCTCATGGGCCCTGGATGTGCCCTGGGTTCCCGCCGCCATGTCAGGTTCCTTCGGAGTCGATGAACGTGATCCCTCCGGCGTCCAGGATCAAGCTGCCGTGTTCGTTCACGGCGGTGTCGATCTGTTCCTGCGGCTGTGGCACCGCGCCGTAGTCGAAATCGCCTCGAGGTGCGATCACGGGCAGGGGCCCGGCCGGACGAAGGCCCCCCTTGTTCCAGGAACACGGGCTCGGCACCGGCGAGGGCCGTGCCGAGCTGGAGGGGGCGCTCGACCGTGTATTTGCCGTCAGGGCCGAGGTGGAACGGCTGGCGTTCGGTGACGCCGGTGCGCTGGAGTACCCCGATGGCGTCAAGATCCCATGTTGGAACCGTCGCCAACTGGCTCTTGGTGCGGTGCAGTGCGGCCACGGCTTCAGGTGCTTCGTGCTGGGGCAAGTCGTCCTCGCGTCTCGTGAGACATGTGCTCTGGAGGCATAGCAAGCCTCTCGTTGAGACACGAGAAGGTGCAGCCATAAGCGAGGAGACCGGCATCGAGGCCGCCGAACAGGACGTCCGTCTCGCCGACGCGCTCAGCGACACCGACGGCCACCTCCTGGTCTTCGGCCTCCTCCCGGCCCGCCCCCTCGCGAGCCTCCCGCCCTCGGCCCCCACCGACGAGACGTCCGGCTATGAGATCCTGTACGGCCCGCGCCCCCTGGCCTTCCCCCTGCACACGGAAGCCGCCGACGCCTGGCTCGCGGGACGCCACGGCCGATGACACAGCGGCCGGCAGGCTCTACCCCTCCGCCTCCGCCTCCGCCCCCGTCCCCATTCCCGCACCCCGCACCCGCACCGGACACCCGACCCGGCCCTCCGCACCGTCCCGCTCCACCACCACGCGGTCGCCCTCCCAGCGCGTCGCATACCGCTCGACCTCCGCCTCAGCCCACCCGTCGCCCGGGTCCCGCACCACCAGCCCGCCGCCCGTACGCCCCGGCGCGGGCGCCCACACCTCCAGCTCCGGGCCGCCGTCCGCACCCCGCACCGGAAGCACCGCGCCCGCCCGCACCAGCACCGGCACCCGGGACAGCGGAGCGTCGACCAGGACCTGGCCCGGACCCTCGTACGCCCGCCCGGTCACCGTGTCGTACCACCGCCCCCGGGGCAGCCGCACCGCCCGCCGCCGTGTCCCGGGCTCCAGCACCGGAGCCACCAGCAGCGCGTCGCCCAGCAGGAACGCGTCCTCGCACTCCCGCAGCGCCCGGTCGCCCGGCGCGCTCCACCACACCGGCCGCACATAGGGCGCACCGGTCAGCCGCGCCACGTGCGACAGCGTCACGAAGTACGGCAGCAGCCGCTCCCGCTCCTCCAGCGCCGCCCGCGCGTGCTCCAGCACCTCCGGCCCGAACTCCCACGGCTCCCGACGTCCCGCGTCGATCGCCGCATGGGTCCGGAACAACGGCAGGTACGCGCCCAGCTGGAACCACCGCAGATACAGCTCCGGCGACGGGGAGCCGTCGAACCCGCCCACATCCGGACCCGAGTACGGCACCCCGCACAGCCCGAGCCCCACCACCAGCGACAACGACGCCCGCAGCCCCGGCCACCCCGTCGACACATCACCGGACCAGGTGCCCCCGTACCTCTGCATCCCCGCCCAGCCCGACCGCGAGAACAGGAACGGCCGCTCCTCCGGACGGAACCGGAGCAGCCCTTCATGACCCGCCCGCGCCATCGCCAGCGCGTACACGTTGTGCGCCTCGCGATGATCGCCACCGGCGCCCTCCAGGACATGCCGGGCCGAACGCGGCAGCGAAGGATCCCCGAACGCCGCGAACGACACCGGCTCGTTCATGTCGTGCCAGACCCCCGAGAAGCCCTGCGCAAGCCGCTCCTCGTACAGAGATCCCCACCAATCCCGCACAAGCGGATCAGTGAAGTCCGGATAGACGCAGGCCCCCGGCCACACCTCCCCGACCACCACCCGCCCCCGCGCGTCCCGGACGTACGCCCCACGCGCACCCACCGCCCGGCCCCCGTCGAACACCGCGTCGCCCGGCTCCGCCTTCACCGCCGGATCCACGATCGACACCAGCCGCACCCCGTCCTCGCGCAGTTCCTTCGCCAGCGCGGGCAGATCGGGGAACCGCTCCCGATCCACCGTGAACACCCGGTGCGCGTCGTAGTGGTCGATGTCCAGATGCAGCACGGACAGCGGCAGCCCCCGCTCCCGGTACCCGGCGGCGACCCGCCGCACCTCCCGCTCACTGCCGAACCCCCACCGGGCGTGCTGCGGCCCCAGCGCCCAGGCCGGCGGCAGCGCCGGCGCACCCGTCAACGCCGTCCACCCCTGGAGCACCCGGGCCGGCGTCCCCGCCACCACCCAGCAGCGCAGCGGCCCGCCCTCCATCCGCACCTCGCAGGTGCCCGGCCGGTCATGCCCCGAGCCGGCGCCCTCCTCGCCCTCCCGCAGCACCACCCGCCCCGCCCAGCTGTTGTCGTGGAACACCAGATGCGTCCCCGCGTCCGACACCACCACCTGCACCGGCATCGTCAGATACAGCGGATCGTCCCCCGGCCCGAACCGCCCCCCGGGATCGGTGTTCCACAGCCCGTACACCCCGTCCCGCAACCGGGGCCCGCCCGCCCGGCCGCCCAGCCCGAAGAACCGCGCGTCCGCCGGCACCTCCGAGCGCTGCACCCACCGCACCGGACCCCCGCCCACCGGCTCCCACCAGCGCGGCGGCAGCTCACGCCGCAACAGCAGCCCGCCCGGCGTCCGCAGCTCCACCGCCCCGGTCCGCGACACCACCACCGTCAGCCGCTCCGACACCACCTGCCAGCCGCCGTCCTTGTCCGGCTCCAGCTCCGCCCGCGGATCCGGCGCGGGAGCCTCGCCCGGCACCGCGTACGACGGCAGCGGATCCGCCCCGTCCCACGCCCAGAACACCGCACCGCCCACTGACACCCGGATGCGCAGCTCCGAACGGGCGAACCGCACCACACCCCCGCCGGGCCCCGGCTCCGCACCCGTCAGCGCACCGGGCACCCGGGCCCGCTCCGCCCCGCGCGCCGGCAGCGCCGCAGCGTCCGCGGACCGGCGCCGCCACGCCGAACGCACCGTGCGCAGCCCCCGCACCGAACCGACCAACCTCACCCGACGCACCAGGTCACGACCGTCCATGGCGCACACCCTGCCACCCGTCCGACCCGCAGAACCTTCCGTTCAACTCCCGTTCACCCGGTCCGGCCGGGAAGGGACGGAACCCCTCACGCAGGGGCCACCCTGGTGCCGAAGACGATCACATGGCATCGTCCGTGTCAGCCGCTCACGCGCACACCCCGGCCCGTGCGGCACCGACACGCCCACCCCCGCGTACCCGTACAGCCAGGGAGCAGCCCTCATGACCGCAGCCACGCCCGACGACGCCCCGCTCTGGCAGCCCGGCCCCGACCGCATCGAGGCCGCGGCCGTCACCCGCTTCCAGAACTGGGCCGCGACCCGGTACGGCGCCCCGGCCGACGGCGGGTACGCGGCGCTGCACCGCTGGTCCATCGACGAACTCGACACCTTCTGGCGCGCCGTCGCCGCATGGTTCGACATCCGCTTCTCCACGCCGTACGAGAGCGTCCTCGGCGACCGCGCCATGCCCGGCGCCACCTGGTTCCCCGGCGCCACCCTCAACTACGCCGAACACGCCCTGCGCACCGCCGAGGACCCGTCCCGCGCGGACACCCCCGCCCTGCTGTACGTCGACGAGACCCACACCCAGACCCCCGTCAGCTGGGCCGAACTCCGCCGCCAGGTCGGCGCGCTCGCCACCGAACTCCGCGCCCTCGGCGTCACCCCCGGCGACCGCGTCAGCGGCTACGTCCCCAACATTCCGCAGGCCGTCGTCGCCTTCCTCGCCACCGCCGCGGTCGGCGGCGTCTGGACCTCCTGCGCCCCCGACTTCGGGGCCCGCAGCGTCCTCGACCGGTTCCAGCAGATCGAGCCCGTCGTCCTGTTCACCGTCGACGGCTACCGCTACGGCGGCAAGGAACACGACCGCACCGAGACCGTCGCCGAACTCCGCCGCGAACTGCCCACCCTGCGCGCCGTCGTCCACATCCCGCTGCTCGGCACCGACGCCCCCGAAGGCGCGCTCGCCTGGGCCGCCCTCACCTCCGCCGACACCGAGCCGGTCTTCGAGCAGGTCCCCTTCGAGCACCCGCTCTGGGTCCTCTACTCCTCCGGCACCACCGGCCTGCCCAAGGCCATCGTCCAGTCCCAGGGCGGCATCCTGCTCGAACACTTCAAGCAGCTCGGCCTGCACTGCGACCTCGGACCCGAGGACCGCTTCTTCTGGTACACCTCCACCGGCTGGATGATGTGGAACTTCCTCGTCTCCGGCCTCCTCACCGGCACCACCGTCGTCCTGTACGACGGCAGCCCCGGCTACCCCGACGTCAGCGCCCAGTGGCGGATCGCCGAACAGACCGGCGCCACCCTCTTCGGCACCTCCGCCGCGTACGTCATGGCCTGCCGCAAGGCCGACATCCACCCCGGCCGCGACTTCGACCTCTCCCGCGTCCAGTGCGTCGCCACCACCGGCTCCCCGCTCCCTCCCGACGGCTTCCGCTGGCTGCACGACGAGTTCACCGACAGGGGAGCGGACCTCTGGATCGCCTCGGTCAGCGGCGGCACCGACGTCTGCAGCTGCTTCGCCGGAGCCGTCCCCACGCTTCCCGTCCACATCGGCGAACTCCAGGCCCCCTGCCTGGGCACCGACCTCCAGTCCTGGGACCCGGCAGGCAAACCCCTCATCGGCGAGGTCGGCGAACTCGTCGTCGCCAACCCGCTGCCCTCCATGCCGATCCGCTTCTGGAACGACCCCGACGGCAGCCGCTACCACGACAGCTACTTCGACATGTACCCCGGCGTCTGGCGGCACGGTGACTGGATCACCATCACCGACCGCGGCTCGGTGGTCATCCACGGCCGCTCCGACTCCACCCTGAACCGCCAGGGCGTCCGCATGGGCTCCGCCGACATCTACGAGGCCGTCGAGAGGCTCCCCGAGATCCGCGAATCCCTCGTCATCGGCATCGAGGAACCCGACGGCGGCTACTGGATGCCGCTCTTCGTCCACCTCGCCGAAGGCGCGACCCTCGACGACGACCTGCGCGCCGCGATCAAGCAGACCATCCGCGAGAACCTCTCCCCGCGCCATGTACCGGACGAGGTCATCGAGGTCCCCGGCATCCCGCACACCCTCACCGGCAAGCGCATCGAGGTTCCGGTCAAGCGCCTGCTCCAGGGAACCGACCTGGCCAAGGCGGTCAACCCGGGCTCCGTCGACAACCTCGACCTCCTCCACTTCTACGCCGAACTGGCCGCGAGCCGCCGCGCGTAACGCCACTGTCAGTCCCCCTGATTACGCTGAGTGAGCAAGGATTCACCGCGCACAGGGGGACACATGGCGCAGACCGGCCACACCGAGCACAGCTCCACACCCACCACGAAGCCCCGCACCCAGCAGGGCACCACCATGCGCCGCACGCTGCGCCGCGAAGCACCCAGCACCATCGGCCTGCTGGCCGACGCACAGGACTTCGCGGCCATGCGGCGCTACCGCACCTTCGCCTTCGACGACCACACCGTCTACCTCCAGCAGGTCGAGGGCCTGCTCAAGGCGCTCGCGGCCCAGGGCGTGCACACCACCGTCGCCCTCTTCGACCCGGAGGACTACGCGGAGTTCTGCGCCGAATCGGGCCTCGACGCCGACAGCGGCGCGAGCCGCAGCCGCTTCACCGCGGAGATCGCCGCCGCCGGAGCCACGGTCGCCTACACCGGCCAACACCTGAGCGACCTCATCCCCGTCCTCGTCACCCGCGCGGTCCGCCAGGCCACCTGGGAGTACGCCACCCTCCTCCTCGCCGACCTCGGCGCCTGCGCCGACTGCGGCCAGGACATCGGACGCGCGGCCTTCGACCGGGCCTCGCACCTCCTCATGCGCCTGCTGGAAACGGCGGGACCGGGCACCCACCACCTGGTGTGCAGCACACCGACGGAGAGCGACCAGCTCCTGGCCGTGCTCCACACCCACCGCGACACCGCGGGACCGGCCCGCCTCGACAGCGCGGAGGGCGCGGAGTTCGCCACCGTCCTCGCGGTGGCCATCGCCATGGAATCCCGCGGGGGAGTCGTCCTGCGCACCAGCGCCCCCGACAGCCCGGACCGCGTCCACGGCTGGCGACTGGCCCACGGCGCTCTCGCCCCGCTCACCGCCGGCGAGGTCTTCAACGCCTACTGCACCGACGCGGACACCGGAGAGCCCGTCTCCCCGGAATCCGGCGTCGAATACTGCGCGGGATTCGACATCGGAGCCGACCCGGCGGAACCCCACCATTGAGACGCCGGACAACACCACACAGCAGGAGGGGCTCCCCACCACCCGGCGGAAAGCCCCTCCTGCTGAACGCACCTGCCTCGGCTACTCGCCGGACAGCACCGCCTGAGCGGCGCTGCGCGCCTCGTCGGCGGAGTCGGCGGAACGGGCGGCGTTCGCCGCCCGCTCGCACTGCGCCAGCGTGTACTTGGCCAGCGTGGCCCGCACATAAGGAATGGACGCGGCACCCATGGAGAGCGAGGTGACACCCAGCCCGGTCAGCACACACGCCAGCAGCGGATCGGCCGCGGCCTCACCGCACACACCGCAGCTCTTGCCCTCGGCACGGGCCGCGTCGGCGGACAGCGCCACGAGATCCAGCAGCGCGGGCTGCCACGGGTCCTGGAGCCGCGACACCGCGCCCACCTGACGGTCGGCCGCGAAGGTGTACTGCGCCAGGTCGTTGGTGCCCAGCGACAGGAACTCCACCTCCTGGAGGATCGACCGCGCCCGCAGAGCGGCCGACGGAATCTCCACCATCGCGCCGAACTTCGCCCGCAGCCCGGCCTCGCGGCACGCGTCCGCGAACGCCTTGGCGTCGATACGGTCGGCCACCATGGGGGCCATGACCTCCAGGTACACCGGCAGACCCTCGGCGGCCTTCGCCAGCGCGGTCAGCTGGGTACGCAGCACCTCGGGGTGGTCCAGCAGGCTCCGCAGCCCACGGACGCCGAGCGCCGGGTTCGGCTCGTCGGCCGGCGTCAGGAAGTCCAGCGGCTTGTCGGCCCCGGCGTCCAGCACCCGTACGACGACACGCCCCTCGGGGAACGCCTCCAGCACCGCGCGGTAGGCCGCGATCTGCTTCTCCTCGGAAGGAGCCTGCTTGCTGTCGTCGAGGAACAGGAACTCGGTCCGGAACAGCCCGACGCCCTCGGCCCCCGCCTCGACCGCCGCGGGCACATCGCCCGGGCCGCCGACGTTGGCGAGCAGCGGCACCTTGTGCCCGTCGGAGGTCGCACCAGGACCGGTGGATGCGGACAGCGCAGCCTTACGGGCGGCAGCGGCGCTCTCCATCTTCTCCCGCTTCTCGGCGCTCGGGTTCACGAAGATCTCACCCGTGCTGCCGTCCACCGCGACGACCGTGCCCTCGGCCAGCTCACCCGCGCCGGGCAGCGCCACCACGGCCGGAACACCGAGCGCCCGCGCCAGGATCGCGCTGTGGCTGGTCGGCCCGCCCTCCTCGGTGACGAAGCCGAGCACCAGCGTCGGGTCCAGCAGCGCGGTGTCGGCCGGCGCCAGGTCGCGCGCGATCAGCACATACGGCTCGTCGCTGTCCGGCACGCCGGGCATCGGCACACCGAGCAGCCGCGCCACGATCCGGTTCCGTACGTCGTCGAGGTCCGCGACCCGCCCCGCCAGGTACTCCCCGGCATTGGCGAGCAACGCCCGGTACGCGGCGAACGCGTCGTACACGCCCCGCTCGGCGGTGCTGCCCACGGCGATGCGCCGGTCGACATCGGACATCAGCTCGGGGTCCTGAGCCATCATGGCCTGCGCCTCGAGCACATGCTGTGCCTCGCCGCCGGCCAAGTTGCCGCGCGCGATCAGATCGGCGGCGACCGCCTCCACCGCCTGCCTGGCGCGCCCCTGTTCGCGACCGGCCTCCTCGGCGGGAATCGATTTGGCGGGCGGCTCCAGCACCGCCGTACCCATGTGCCGAACCTCGCCGATGGCCACACCGTGGCTCACGCCGACGCCTCGCAGCGTTGTCTCCATTTCACCCGTCTCCGGTTGTGCGGCGACCGAGTCACCGCGGTGGTTGTGCAACTGGCTTGTCACTGCGCGCGAGGCGCTACTGCCAGCCGAACAGCGTGTCGCCGACCTTCACGTCCCCGTCCTCACGGACGTCGGAGAGCGACTCGGCGGTGGCCTCCAGGGCCACGATCGGGCAGATGGGTGACTTGCCGGCGGCCTCGACCGCGGACGGGTCCCAGCGCACGATGCTCTGGCCCCGGGTCACCGTGTCCCCCTTGTTCACGAGAAGCTCGAAGCCCTCGCCGTTGAGCTGGACGGTGTCGATGCCGAGGTGCGTCAGGACCCCGTGGCCGTCCGCGTCGACGACGACGAACGCGTGCGGGTGCAGGGAGACGACGATGCCGTCGACCGGGGACACGGCCTCGGAGGGCTCGCGTACGGGGTCGATGGCGGTGCCGGGACCGACCATCGCGCCGGAGAAGACCGGGTCGGGAACCGCGGTGAGTCCGATGGCGCGTCCAGCAAGAGGGGACGTCACGTTGGTCATGGGGAGCCTCCCAGGGGGTGGAGATTCTGGTGTCGCCGCCGCGACTGATGGGGGACGGCGTACTGCTCAGCAGGGTAAGTCATATGAAGTCCCGGTTCCGCCCGAGACCTACCGCTTGGCGGACCTAGGGGTGCACCAGAAACGATTTGCCTCGATCCCCGGCGGCCTGTACTGTCGTACTCCTGCCTGACCCCAACGCGACTTTGAGTCGGGGGTCGGCGGCGACCTTTCAAGCCCAGATCCTAACCCTGAACCTTTCTTCGGCATGCCCGCAGGACGTGGTCAAGGCAAGGGAAAAGGCCTGATAGAGTCGGACTCGCCGAAAGGGAAAACCGCGAAAGCGAATTACCTGGAAGCGAAAAGAGCAGGACCGCTTGACCCGCTTCGACCGGGAATCGGACACGAAAGAGTCTGATAGAGTCGGAAACGCAAGAACGAAGGGAAGCGC
>NZ_JBIVUT010000040.1:0-50372 GCF_044757365.1 Streptomyces sp. NPDC091289 | reverse complement strand
CAACAGACCCGACACACCCGCCTGCAACACCATGAACAGACTCGACCGCGACGACCGCGCCAACCCCACCAGATCCCGGTGCAACCGCGCGTTCAACCGGAGCGGAACCAGGCCGCCCCGGTAGCTGGGGGTCGGTGGCCGCGCCCGGTCGACCGGGAGGGTCAGCTCGTCCGGTATCCCGTGGAGAGCGTCGCGCCAGTAGGCGAGTTGTCCGGAGATCGGGGATTCGTCGTCGTCCTCGCTGCCGAGGATCTCGCGCTGCCACAACGCGTAATCCGCGTACTGCACCGGCAACGGCTCCCACCCGGGAACCGCCCCCGCCACCCGAGCCCGATAAGCCACCCCCAGATCACGCGCCAACGGAGCCTGCGACCAACCATCCCCCGCGATGTGATGCACCACCACACACAGCACATGCTCCACCGCCGACACCCGCAACAACACCACCCGCACCGGCAGATCCACCGACAGATCGAACCCACCCGACGCCGCTACACCCAACGCCCCACCCGCACCACCGAACCCGACGTCCACCACCTCGAACGGCACCACCACATCCCCGGCCGGCACCACCTCCTGCCACGGCTCACCACCCACATCCGGAAACACCGTCCGCAACGACTCGTGCCGCACCACCACATCCCGCAACGCCGCACGCAACGCACCCACATCCAGCACACCCGACAACCGCACACCCAACGGAATGTTGTACGTCCCGCTCGGACCCTCCATCCGGTTCAAGAACCACAACCGCCGCTGAGCGAAGGACAACGGAACCCGCACCGGACGCTCCATCGGCACCAACGCCGCACGCCCACCCACCGACGAACCCACCACCCGCTCCGCCAACGCCACCACCGTCTGCGCATCGAAGAGGGCGCGCACCGGCAGTTCGATGTCGAAGACGCCGCGGACGCGGCTGACCAGCCGGGTGGCGAGCAGCGAATGACCACCGAGGTCGAAGAAGTTGTCGTCGATCGACACCGACTCCACGCCCAGGACTTCCGCGAAGAGCCCGCACAGCATCTCCTCGTGCGGGGTCCTCGGCGCCCGGCCCCCGGCGGGGGCGGCGCTCAGGTCGGCCACCGACGCGCTGCCGTTCGCACGGGGGGCGGCGCGCTTCCAGCCCGCCGGGAGCGCGATGGTGCCCATCACCTCGGCCACCGGCTGCGCGCCGCCGCCGGCGACCGTCGCGAGGACCGCCTCCAGGCTGTCGAGGAGTGCGACGGCGGTGGCCTCGGTGAACAGGCCGCCGCGGAAGCCGAGGCGCAGTTGGAGGCGTGTCCCGGGAACGGCGATGAGGGTCAGCGGGTAGTGCGTGGCGTCGGACCCCGAGGTACCGGTGATGGTGAGGTCGCCGAGCGATCCGCCCATGCTGTCCGCGTCCACCGGGTAGCTCTCGAAGGCGACCAGGCTGTCGAACAGTTCGCCGTGTCCGGCGGCGCGCTGGATCTCGGTGAGCCCGATGTAGTGGTGGTCCAGGAGCGCCGACTGCTCGTCCTGAACGCGCAGCAGGAGCGCCATGAGCGTTTCGGTCCGGTCCAGGCGGACGCGTACCGGCACGGTGTTGATGAAGAGGCCGACGATGTTCTCGACGTTCTCGATCTCGGGCGGCCGGCCGGAGACGGTCGCGCCGAACACGACGTCGTCGTCACCCGTGAGCCGGGCCAGTTGGAGCGCCCAGGCCACCTGCACCAGCGTGTTGACCGTGACGCCCAGCCTGCGGGCCAGGCCGGCCAGCCCCGCGCTGTGCTCGTCGGTGAGGTCGACGGTGACCTGACCCGGCAGGTCGGAGAGGGTGTCGTCCGCCTTCGGGGCGACCAGGGTGGGGCCGGTGAGCCCGTCCAGCGCCGCCCGCCACTGTCCGAGTCCGGCCTGCTTGTCCTGCCGTCGCAGCCAGGCCAGGAAGAGTGTGAACGACGGGGCCGGCGGCAGCCCCGCGGACCGGCCGCCGCGCCGGTAGAGCTCGAACAGCTCGCCCAGGACGATCGGCATCGACCAGCCGTCCAGAAGGATGTGGTGGCAGTTGAACATCAGCCGCCAGGAGCGCTCGCCCAGCCTCACCACCGTGAACCGCAGCAGCGGCGGGTCGGAGAGGACGAAGCGCACCGTCTCCTCGGCCGCCGACAACGCCTCCATACGGGTGCGCCGTTCGTCCTCGGCCAGGCCGGACAGGTCGTGCGCGAAGACCGGGACCTCGAACGCGCGCGGCACCACCTGCACCGGACGGCTCAGGTTCTCCGACAGGAAGCCGGCCCGCAGCGTGCCGCGGCGGATCAGCAGCGCCCGTACCGCCTCGCGGAAGACGTCCAGGTCGAACGGGCCCTCGAAGTCGACGGCCAGCCGCACGGTGTAGACGTCGAGGGCATCGTCGTCGTACGTCGCGTGGAAGAGCATGCCCTCCTGCAACGGTGCGAGCGGCAGGATGTCCTCAAAAAGATCCTTGCGGGTCACCGGGTCTTCCTCCACTCAGCTTCCAGTACCCCGAGTTCGTCGAGTTCGAGGTCGATCAGTGACAGGTCCGAGGGGGCGAGGCCGGCCGGCTCCCCGTCGCTCGCGTGCTCCGCGAGTGCGGTGAGCGCGCGGAACCAGCCCTCGGCCAGGGCGCGTACGGCGTCGTGGTCCAGCAGACGGCGCGGCCAGGTCCAGTTGGCGACCAGGCGCGGGCCGTCCACGTCGTCCTGGACCAGGACGTTGAGGGACAGCGTGTGCGGGGCGGGCATGCCGGGGTCGCCGCCGAGGTGCCGCAGCACATCGCCGTCCGCGGACATGGTCCAGCCGTCGCCCCCGGGGCCCTCCGGCTGGTCCTCGGCGACCGCCGTGCGGCCCAGGTAGTTGAAGCCGAACTGGGGGGATCCCAGGGCCGCCAGCTTCTGGCGGGTGTGCGGGTTGAGGTGGCGCAGCAGGCCGAACCCGATTCCTTCGTCCGGCATCCGCCGCAGCGTGTCCCGGACCCGGTCGAGGGCCTTGCGCAGGGCGGCGGGATCGGAATGGACCCGCCCCCAGGACACCGGCCCCAGGTCGAGGCGTACGGGCGCCAGGGAGGTGAACCAGCCGACCGTCCGGGACAGGTCCAGGTCCTCCCCCGGCGGAATCTGTCTGCCGTGGCGCTCGACGTCGACCAGCACTTCGGTGCCGGCCCCCAGGCCGCGCCGTCGTCGCCAGTCGGACACCGCCAGGGTGAACGCGGTCAGGAGCACGTCCTCGATGCCGCTGTTCGTCGCGGAGGGCACCTTCGCCAGGAGCGGTTCGGTGACCGCCTCCGGCAGGGTCAGGACGAGAGCGGCCTGCGTCTCCATGGTGTCGACGGCCGGGTCGCGCGGCTCCGCCGTGACCGGGACGTCCCCATCGGCGAGCTGGTCGGTCCACCAGGCGACCTGCGCGGCGCGGGCGGGTTCGGCGGCGAGTTCGGTGAGCCACTGGGCCCAGCGCCGCCACGAGGTGCCGACCGGCTGCGGATCGGCCTCGCGGGACGCGTGCGCCGCCTGCCAGGCGGCGGCGAGGTCCGGGACGAGGATCCGCCAGGACACCCCGTCGACGGCGAGGTGGTGGCCGACGAGCAGGAGCCGGCCGGGCTCGCCGGGCCCGGCGTCGAACCAGACGGCCCGTACGGTCGTGCCCTCGGCCGGGGACAGGCTCGCGACGGCCCGCTCCGCCTCCTCGGCGATCAGCGCCCGCACCTTCTCGGCGTCCGTGCCCGCGATGTCGACCCGGCTGACGCAGTCGGCGGGGTCCACCGCACCGCGCGGCCGGACCTCGCAGGACCAGGCCCCGTCCTCGATCGTCAGCCGCAGCCGCAGCGCGTCGTGGTGGTCGAGCACGGTGCCGACGGCGGAGGTCAGCGTCGGCAGAGTGACCTCGGCGGGGGTGCGGAGGAGGACGGACTGGTGGAACCGTTCGATGCGACCGCCGTTGTCCCGCAGCCAGTGGGTCATCGGGGTGAGCGGGACGTCCCCGATCCCCGCGTCCGGGTCCTGCGGGGGCAGCTCGTCCACGGTGCGGGCGACCGCCGCGAGCCCGGCGACCGTCTTGTGCTCGAACACGTCGCGGGGCGTGATGACCAGCCCCGCCTTGCGCGCCTCGCCCACGAGCTTGATGGAGACGATGCTGTCGCCGCCCAGCTCGAAGAAGTTGTCGTCGGCGCCCACTCCGGTCAGCGACAGCACCGCCTCGAACACCTCGGCGATCACCCGCTCGGCGTCCGTGCCCGGATCCCGGCCGTCACCGGAGCCGGTGAACTCGGGTGCGGGCAGGGCCGCCTGGTCCAGCTTGCCGTTCACGGTCAGCGGCAGGGCGTCCAGGGTCACGAACGCCTGGGGCACCATGTACTCCGGGAGCCGGTCGGCCGCCCATGCCCGTACGGCGGCGGTGTCCGGCTCCGTGCCCTCTTCGTGGACCACGTAGCCGACGAGCTGCCGGAAGCCGGGCCGGTCCTCCCGGACGACGACCGCCGCGCCGTCCACACCGGCGCAGCCGGAGAGCACGGACTCGATCTCACCGAGCTCGATCCGGAAGCCGCGCAGCTTCACCTGGTCGTCGCGGCGGCCGACGAACTCCAGCGTCCCGCCGGCCCGCCACCGCACGACGTCACCGGTGCGGTACAGCCGCTCGCCGGGGCCGCCGAAGGGATGTGCCACGAACCGCTCGGCCGTCAGACCGGCGCGGCCGAGATACCCGCGGGCCAGGCCCACCCCGGCCACGTACAGCTCCCCGGGAACGCCTGCCGGGCACGGGTTGAGCGCGGCGTCCAGGACGTACACCCGGGTGTTGGCGATCGGTCCGCCGATGGGCGGGGTGGTCGATCCGTCGACCGGGTCGCTCGCCGTGGCGCAGACGGTGGTCTCGGTCGGGCCGTAGGCGTTGATCACCCGGCGGCCGGGCGACCAGCGGGCGGCCAGATCCCGGGGGCACGCCTCGCCGGCGGTGACCAGCGTCAGTCCGGCGGGCGCGTGCAGGGGATCGGCCCCGGACAGCGCGGTCGGGGTGAGGGTGGCGTGGGTGATGCTGCGGGTGGTGAGGAAGTCGGTGAGGTCCGGGCCGAGGACCGGACCCTCGGCCGGGGTCAGGACGAGCTCGGCCCCGTTGAGGAGGGCCATGACCGTCTCCCACGCGGACGCGTCGAAGCTGGGCGCGGCGAACTGACCGACCCGGCTGGTCCCGTCCACGCCCAGCCGGTCGGCCTGCCAGGCGGCGAGGCTGCCCAGCCCCCGGTGCGTGACGCAGACGCCCTTGGGGCGCCCGGTGGAGCCGGAGGTGTAGATGACGTACGCGGGATGGTCCGGGGAGAGCGGCGCCCCGCGGTCCGCGTCGGTGACGGCGCTCCCGGAGAGCGCGGCGAGGGCCGCGACGGTCCCGGGCGCGTCGAGGACGAGCGTCGCGGCGTCGTGGTCGGGCAGCAGCGGAGCCAGCGCGGCGACGGTGACCACGAGCCGGGGGGAGCTGTCGCCGATCATGTGCGTGATCCGCTCGGCGGGGTGGTTCGGGTCCACGGGGACGTAGGCCCCGCCGGCGGTCATCACGGCCATCAGCGCGGTGGTGAGCTCGACCGAGCGCGGCAGGACCAGGGCGACCCGGTCCTCCGGTCCGACGCCGTGCTCGACGAGCAGCCGGGCCAGCCGGCCGGTCCGTTCGGCCAGCGTGGCGTAGTCCAGGGTGACGCCGTCGCCGCTCACCGCGGGCCGGGTGGGAGCGGTGGCGGCCCGGCGGGCGAACAGGTCGGGGACGGTGCCCGGGGGCACCGGCCGGTCGCTGTCGTTCCAGCCGACGAGGAGTTGTTCGCGCTGGGCCGGGGCCAGGATGTCGAGACTGCGCACCGGACGGGCGGGGTCGGCGACGGCGGCGCGCAGCAGGGCGACCAGATGTCCGACGAGGCGCTCGGCGCTGTCCCGGTCGAACAGGTCGGTGCTGTAGTTCAGGATGCCGGATATCCGGCCGGAGTCGGCGTCCTCGGCCAGGCTGAGCTCCAGGTCCACCTTGGCCACCGGAAGCATCAGGTCCTGGGCGGTGACCCGCAGACCGGGCAGTTCCAGGTCCCCCGAGGCGTTGTTCTGGTAGGCGATCAGCACCTGGAAGAGCGGGTTGTGCGACAGCGAGCGGTCGGCTCCCACCAGGTCGACCAGCCGCTCGAAGGGCAGGTCCTGGTGGGCGTACGCGCCGAGGGCGGTGGTACGGGCCCGGCGCAGCAGTTCGGCGAAGCTCGGGTCGCCCGACACATCGGTGCGCAGCACCAGCGTGTTGACGAAGAACCCCACCAGGTCGTCGGTGGCCGCGTCCATCCGGCCCGCGACCGGCGTCCCGAGCGGGATGTCCGTCCCGGCGCCGAGCCGGGACAGGAGAGCGGCCAGGGCCGCCTGGAAGACCATGAACGGCGTGGTGTCGGTCCGGGCGGCGAGCTCGCGCAGCGCCTCCCCCAGCTCGGCGTCGACCGTCACCGGCACGACGGCACCGCGGTGGGTCGCGACCGACGGGCGGGGGCGGTCGGCCGGGAGGGCGAGTTCCTGCGGGGATCCGGCCAGGTTCTCGGCCCAGTACGCCCGTTGGGCGGCGGCGAGGCTCTGCTCGTCGTGCTCGTCGCCCAGCAGTTCCCGCTGCCACAGGGTGTAGTCCGCGTACTGCACGGCGAGCGGCTGCCACCGCGGTGCCGTGCCGGCCAGCCTGGCCCGGTAGGCCTCGCCGAGGTCCCGGGCGAGGGGGGCCTGTGACCAGCCGTCCCCCGCGATGTGGTGCACGAGGACGCACAGCACGTGCTCCTCCGGGGCCGTCCTGAAGAGCCATGCCCGCACCGGCAGGTCGCGGGCGAGGTCGAACCCGGCCGAACCGGCCGCGTCCAGCGCGGCGTCCAGCCCGGCCTCCGGTACGTCGGAGACCCGGAGGTCCACCGTCGCCTCGCCGGCCGGGACGATGTGCTGCCACGGTTCGCCGTCGGTGTCCGGGAACACGGTGCGCAACGACTCGTGGCGGGCCAGGAGATCACCGAACGCGGCCCGCAGCGCCTGCTCGTCCAGCACGCCGGAGAGCCGGATGGCGAACGGGATGTTGTAGGTGGCGCTCGGCCCCTCCATCCGGTTGAGGAACCACAGCCGGCGCTGGGCGAACGACAGCGGCACCCGCTCCGGCCTGACGGCCGGTCGCAGCGGCGGCCGGGCGGCGTCGGAGGACTCCAGGAGACCGGTCGCGAGCCGGGCCACCGTGGGTTCCTCGAAGACCCGCCGGATCGGCAGTTCGACGCCGAGCACCGCACGGACCCGGCTGACCAGCCGGGTGGCGAGCAGGGAGTGCCCGCCGAGCTCGAAGAAGTTGTCGTCGACCGACACGGAGGGCAGGCCGAGCACCTCCTCGAAGAGCCCGCACAGCAGCTCCTCGTGCGGGGTGCGCGGCGTTCTGGCGTCCTCCGTGGTGTGCGCGGGAGCCGGCAGGGCCGTCGTGTCGATCTTCCCGTTGGTGGTCAGCGGCAGCGCGTCCAGCACGACGATCGGCCGGGGCACCATGTACTCCGGGAGCCGGTCGGCCGCCCATGCCCGCAGTTCGTCCGGGTCGAGCGCGGCGTCGGCGGCCGGCACGGCGTAACCGACGAGACGGCGGATGCCGGGCCGGTCCTCCCGGACCAGGACGGCGACCTGACCGACCGTCTCGCAGCCGGCGAGCACGGACTCGATCTCGCCCAGCTCGATCCGGAAGCCGCGCAGCTTCACCTGGCCGTCCCGGCGGCCGACGAACTCCAGCACCCCGTCCGCGCACCAGCGCACCACGTCTCCGGTGCGGTACAGCCGCTCGCCCGGAGCGCCGTAGGGATGCGCGACGAACCGCTCGGCCGTCAGCCCGGCACGGCCCAGATATCCGCGGGCCAGGCCCACCCCGGCCACGTACAGCTCACCCGCGACCCCCACGGGGCACAGGCGCAGGTCGCCGTCGAGGACGTACACCTGCTTGCCGTCGAAGGGGTGGCCGATCGGCACCGGGTCCGGCACGGGCTCGCGGGAGGTCAGCGGGTGCGCGGCAGCGATGACGGTGACCTCGGTCGGCCCGTAGGCGTCCACGACCGTGAGGTCCGGGCAGGCCTCCAGGACCTGGCGGACCGACGCGGCGGGCACCGCCTCGCCCCCGGCCCACACCTCGCGCAGCGGCCGGAGCGTCTCCGGGGCCTCGGCGGCGATGAGCCGGAACAGTCCGGTGGTGAACAGCGCGGCGGTGACCCGGCCTTCGGCGATGGTCCGGCCGATCGTGGCCAGGTCCAGCTCTCCGGGCGGGCCGACGACCAGGGTTCCGCCGTTCAGCAGGGGAGTCCACATCTCGTACGTCGACGCGTCGAACGCGTGGGCCGAGTGCATCAGCACCCGCTCCTGCGCGCCGCCGGCGAACCGGCTGTCGGCGGCCAGGTCCGCGATACCGCGGTGGGTGATGGCGACCCCCTTCGGCCGCCCCGTGGAGCCGGAGGTGTACATGACGTACGCGAGCCGTTCCGCGCCGGGCGGCATCGGCACGCCGCCCTCGGGGACCGGGTGGCTCTCCGGCAGGCCGCCCGGCTCCAGGACCAACGACATCCCGCTGTCGCTCAGCACGTCCTCGCGCCGGGTGCGGGGCCAGCGGTGGTCGATGGGGACGTACACCGCACCGGCACGCAGGACGCCCAGCACCGCCAGCACGAAGTCGACGGACCGGTCCATGGCGATGCCGACGGGCTCCTCGGGCCGCACCCCGCGGTCGAGCAGCCAGGCCGCGATCTCCTCGACCCGGCGCGACAGCTCCGCGTAGGTCAGCGACCGGTCGCCGCGCACCACGGCCGGGTGGTCCGGACTCTCGGCGGTCCGCAGGGCCAGCAGTTCCGGCAGGGTGCGCGCGGGCGCGGGGACCGGGGCGGGGTTCCAGGTGTCCAGGAGCCGCGCCCGCTCGTCGGGGTCCAGCAGCTCGATCGCGCCCGCCGCACCGGACGGGTCGTCGGCGAAGGCCCGGAGCACCGCGGTCAGCCGCCTGCTGAAGCCCTCGATCTCGCTCTCACCGAAGGCATCGGCGCGGTAGGTGAAACGCAGTTCGAGCGAGGAGCCGGGGATGACCATGAGGGCGAGCGGGTAGTGCGCGCCGTCCGTGGAGAAGTAGCCGGCCACCGAGAGGCCGCCGGGCAGCGCCAGCGTGGCCGGGTCGACCGGGAAATTCTCCAGCACCGTGAGGGTGTCGAACAGGTCGCCGTGCCCGGACGACCGCTGGATCTCGGCCAGACCGAGGTGCTGGTGGGCCATCAGTGCGCCCTGCTCCTCCTGGAGCCGTTCGCAGAGCGTGAGGAGGGAGTCCTCCCGCCGGATGCGGACCCGCACGGGCACGGTGTTGAGGAAGAGTCCCACCATGGTGTGCACGCCCGGTATCTCCGGGGAGCGTCCCGCGAGCGTCATGCCGAAGGTGACGTCCCTGCGGTCGGTGAGCCTGCTCAGCACCAGCCCCCAGGCGGCCTGGACCACGGTGTTGAGGGTGAGGCCGTGCTCGCGGGCCCGGTCGCCCAGCCGACGTGTGATCTCCGGCGGGAGGTGGACGCCGACCTTGCTGGGCAGCACCGTGGTGGAGCGGTCGTCGGACATCGCGGCGAGCAGCGTCGGCTCGTCGAGCCCTTCCAGCGCGCCCTTCCAGGCGGCGACGGCCGCGCCCCGGTCCTGCCTGGCGAGCCAGGTCAGGTGATAGCGGAACGGGGTCACCGCGGGCAGGCCGGTCGCGTCGCCGCCCGTCGCGTAGAGCGCGAACAGCTCCCGCAGCAGCACCGGCGCGGACCAGCCGTCCAGCAGGATGTGGTGGTTGGTCACCAGCAGCCGGTGCCGGTCCTCGGCGACCCGGATCACCGTGAACCGCAGCAGCGGAGGCGTCCGCAGGTCGAAGCGGGCGGCCCGGTCGCGCTCGGTGAGTTCGCGGAGCGCCGACTCCCGCTCGGAGGCGGGTGTCTCGGTCAGGTCGAACGCGTGCCAGGGCAGCTCGATGGCCTTCGGCACGAACTGCAGGGGGCGCGGGCCGTCGTGCCGGAACCCGGCGCGCAGGTTGCCGTGGCGCTCCAGCAGGGCCTGCGCGGCGGCCCGCAGGGCGGGCACGTCGAGCGGGCCGTCGATGTCCAGGCCGAGCTGCATGACGTAGACGTCCGGGCCGGAACGGTCGTCGTACTGCGCGTGGAAGAGCAGGCCTTCCTGGAGCGGGGTGAGCGGCAGCACCGCTTCGAGTGACGCGTTGTCCTTCGTGGTCATTCCTAGACGCTCCATTCCGACGCGAACCGATCGAGTTCGTCCTGCGAGACCAGCTCCACGTCCCACTCGCCGTCGGGAGCCGCGGCCGGCGTCCCGGTGTCGCCGGGTTCCGGCTCGGCCATGGCGGCGATGGCCCGCACGGTGCGGTGGGCGAACACGTCCTGCGGGGAGAACCGCAGCCCCTCGGCGCGGGCGCGGCTGACGAGTTGGACCGAGATGATGCTGTCGCCGCCCCGGCGGAAGAAGTCGTCGTCCGCCCCGGCCCGGGGAAGCCCCAGGACCTCGGCGAAGAGCCGGGCGACGGTGTGCTCCTCGGGGGTCGATGGCGCCGATTCCGACGCGGCGACCGCGTCCGGCGCGGGCAGCGCCTTGTGGTCGAGCTTGCCGTTCAGGGTGACGGGCAGCGCGTCCAGCAGCACCAGCGAGGCGGGCACCATGTGCTCGGGCAGCCGGTCGGCGAGCGCGCCGTTCAGCTCCGCCACCAGCGCGCCCCTGCGGCGGGCGACGAGCGGGTCGTTGGCGTAGCGTGCCGGGACCGCGTCCGGGAGGTACAGGTCCCGGTAGGCGGGCGGCACACCGTCACCGTCCGCGGCGGGCACGAACACCGCGTCCAGCCGGCCGTCCTCGGCCCCGGCCGTCCAGGTGACCAGCGCCCGGTATCCGGCGGGTACGCCCGCCTCGTGCAGGGCGGTGACGTCGATGCCCCCGGGCTCCGGGGATCCGGTCGCCCGTGCCGCCGCGGCCAGGTCGGCACGCAGCCTGCCGTTGGGCACACCGGTGATCCGCAGCGCCGCCGGGCGCTCCTCGCTCAGGCGGAGCGCGATGCCTTCGAGGCTGCCGACGTTCTCCCAGGCGACGGCCGGCGTGTTCACGAGGGAGACCGGGTCGGCGGGGCTCTTGTGCAGCACCACGTCGTAGCGGTAGCGGCTCAGCTCATTGGCGTAGGCGCCGCGCTTGATACGGACGTCCACGCCGCCGAAGCCGTCCAGGACGCCGGCGAGGGTGTCGAACAGGGCGGGGTCGACCAGCAGTTCCGTCTCCCGCTCCACGGCCCGGTCGACCGCCTGCCGGAGGGTTTCGGCGTCGTCCTCCGGAGCCTCGGTGAGGTGGACGGCGGTGCGCATGCAGCGCAGCAGCCGCAGGTCGCGGAGGTCGCCGAGGAAGACCGTCCCGGCGTCGCCGAGCAGGGCGAACGCCTGGGAGATCACCTCGGTGAGGTAGTCCACGCTGGGGAAGTACTGCGCCACCGAGTTGATGACCACGGTGTCGAACGTGCCGGCCGGCAGGTCACCCAGCAGGTGCGCCGGGGTGGCGGTGAACCGGGTCCGGCCCGCCAGTACCGGGTCCTCGGCGGTCTGCCGCCGCAGGGTGGCGATCACCTCGCCGGACAGGTCGGTGCCCCAGTACAGCTCTACGTGGGGGGCGACCGGGGACATGATCAGCCCGGCGCCGACGCCGATCTCCAGCACCCGGCGCGGCTTCAGCTCCAGGATCCGTTCCACGGTGGCCGACCGCCAGGCCCGCATCTCGTCCTCGGGCAGCTCCGAGCCGTCGTAACTGCTGTGCCAGCCGCTGAAGTTCTCGCCGAGCGGCGCACCGTCCTCCCGGTCCGACGCGCTGTAGACCTCGTCGTTGATGACCTGCCACTTCTCGACCTGGTCGCTCTCCAGCCCGGTGTCCCGGGAGGCGAGCGCGTTGTCGTCGGGCACCACGTAGCCGACCAGCCTGCGGTCCCCGGGGCGGTCCTCCCGGACCACGACGGCGGCCGACGCCACCTGCGGCTGCTCGGCCAGCACGCCGGTGATCTCGCCCAGCTCCACCCGGAAACCGCGCACCTTCACCTGGTCGTCGGCCCGGCCGGCGAACTCCAGCTGCCCGTCGGCACGCCACCGCACCACGTCTCCGGTGCGGTACATCCGCTCCCCCGGCGTCCCGAACGGCGCGGCGACGAAACGCTCGGCGGTGAGCCCCTGGCGGCCGAGATAGCCGCGGGCCAGGTTCACGCCGGAGACGTACAGCTCACCGAGCACCCCGACCGGGACCGGGCTGAGCCGCGCGTCCAGGACGTACACCCGGGAGTTGGCGATCGGCGTGCCGATGGGCGGGGCGAGCGCGCCGGAGAGCGGCTCGCTCATCGTGGCGCACACGGTCGTCTCGGTCGGCCCGTACGCGTTGATCATCCGCCGGCCGGCGGACCAGGTGGCGGCCAGTTCCGCCGAGCACGCCTCACCGGCGACCGTGAGCACCATGTCCGCGGGCACGGCGGCCGGGTCGAGGCCGGTCAGCGCGATCGGGGGAATGGTCGCGTGGGTGATCCGGTGCTCGGTCAGGAACCGGGCCAGCTCCTCGCCGAGCAGCAGCCCCCGGTCGACCGGCAGGACCAGCGTGGCGCCGCTGAGCAGCGCGATGCAGGTCTCCGACACCGCGGCGTCGAAGCTCGGCGCGGCGTACTGGACGACCCGGTTGTACGCCCGCACCGCGAACCGTTCGGCCTGCGCGGCGGCCAGGTTGCCGATGCCGCTGTGCGTCACCACGACGCCCTTGGGCACACCGGTCGAACCGGAGGTGTAGATCACGTACGCGGCGTGGCCGGGAACGGCGGGCTCCCGGCGGTCGGCGTCGGTCACCGGGCCGGCCTGCCGCCCCTCGACCGCCCGCGACGTGGCGGCGCCGTCCACCACCATGCGGCGCACTCCGGGCAGCACCTCCGCGGCCATGTCCGCCACCGAAGAGGTGGTCAGCACCAGCGCGGGAGCGCAGTCCTCGGCCATGAACTCGACCCGCTCGCGCGGGTAGCCGGGATCCACCGGCACGAACGCGGCGCCCGCCGTGACCACGGCGAGTTGCGCCACGAGGAGGTCCAGCGACTTCGGCATGACCAGCAGGATCCGGTCCTCGGCGCCGATGCCGTGCGTGATCAGGTGCCGGGCGAGCCGGTTGACCCGGGCGTCGAGCTCCGCGTAACCGAGCCGCCGGCCGCCCGCCACCACCGCGAGGGCGGCGGGGGTGCGCCGGGCCTGCGCCGCGAAGAGCTCGGGCAGCGTGCCGGCGGGGGTCTCGCGCGCGGTGTCGTTCCAGTCGACGAGGATCCGCTCGCGCTCGTCGGGCTCCAGTACCTCCAGGTCGCCGATCCGGCTGTCCGGGCGGGCCGTGGCCCGGTCCAGGAGCCGGGTCAGGCGGCCGATGAGCCGTTCGACGGTGGACCGGTCGTAGAGGTCGGTGGCGTACTCGACCGCGCAGGTCGTACGGTCCGGCTCGCCGTTCTCGCCCGGCACCTCGCGGAAGTCGAAGAGCAGGTCCAGCTTGGCCGTGTGCGTCACGGCGGGCTCGATCCACGCGTCGAGGCCGGGCAGGTCCAGGACCGGGGTGCGGTTGTTCTGGAATCCGAGACCGATCTGGATGAGCGGGTGCCGGCCGGCCGAGCGCTCCGGGTTGACCGCCTCGACCAGGCGCTCGAAGGGCAGGTCCTGGTTGGCGAACGCCGCCAGACCGTCCGCACGGGCCTTGCCCAGGAGGTCCGCGAAGCTCGGGTCGCCGGACAGGTCGGTCCGCATCACCAGGGTGTTGACGAGGAACCCGACCAGGTCGTCCAGCGCCTCGTCGGTGCGTCCGGCGATCGAGATGCCGAGCGGGACGTCCTCGCCCGCGCCGAGCTTGCTCAGCAGGACGGCGAGGGCGGTCTGCACGACCATGAACGGGCTCACGTCGTGCTCGCGCGAGCACCGGGTGAGCCGCTCGTGCAGCTCGGGCGGCAGTTCGAAGCGCAGGGTCTCGCCGCGGTACGACGCGACGGCCGGACGGGGCCGGTCGGTGGGCAGCGTGACCTCTTCGGGCAGCCCCCGCAGGTACGTCTTCCAGAAGGCGAGCTGTCCGGAGATCGCGGAGTCGGGGCGCTCCTCGTCCCCGAGGATCTCGCGCTGCCAGAGCGTGTAGTCCGCGTAGGTCACCGGCAGCGGCTCCCAGTCCGGGAGCCGGCCGTCGCAGCGGGCGGTGTAGGCGGTCTGGAGGTCGCGGGTGAGGGGGACCAGGGACCAGCCGTCGGCCGCGATGTGGTGCACCGGCATGAGCAGCGCGTGCTCCTCGCCCGGCAGGACGTACAGGTGCGCACGGACCGGCGCTTCGGTGGCCAGGTCGAAGCCGACGGCGGCGCGTTCGGCCATGGCCGCGTCGAGCCGGTCGGCGGCGATCTCGGTCACGCCCATGACGGGAGCGGCTTCCTCGGCGGACAGGATGTGCTGCCGCGCGGTGCCGTCGCGGTCGGGGAAGACGGTGCGCAGGCTCTCGTGCCGGGCGACCACGTCACCGATCGCGGCCTGCAGGGCCGCCCGGTCCAGGTCGCCGTTCAGACGCACCACCAGCGGAATGTTGTAGGTGCCCGCCCCGCCGTCGATCTTGTCGACGAACCAGAGCCGCAACTGGGCGAAGGACAGCGGAACCTCCGCCGGCCGCTCCATCGGCGTCAGCCGCCGGCGGGCCCGGGGCACGTCACCGCTCCCGGCGAGCCACGCGATCAGTGCCGCGGGAGTGGGCGCCTCGAACACCGTACGGATGGCGACCTCGACGCCGAACGCGGCGCGCAGCCGGCTGACCAGCCGGGTGGCCAGCAGCGAATGCCCGCCCAGATCGAAGAAGTTGTCGTCGAGGGAGACCGAGTCGACTCCGAGGATCTCGGCGAACAGCCCGCAGAAGATCTCCTCCTCCGGTGTCCGCGGCGACCGCCCCCCGGCGTTGCCCGACAGGTCGGGGGCGGGCAGTGCCCTGACGTCCAGCTTCCCGTTGCCGGTCAGCGGCAGCTCGTCCAGCTGCACGAACCAGCTGGGCACCATGTGTTCGGGCAGCACCTCCGCCGTGTGCTTGCGCAGGACCGTCGTGTCCAGCGCGATCCGGCCCTCGTCCCCCCGGTCGCCCACCACGTAGGCCACCAGCCGCTGGTCGTCGGGGGTGTCCTCGCGCACCACCACCGCCGCCTCCCGGACGTCGTGGTGACGCAGCAGGGCCGCCTCGATCTCGCCCGGCTCGATCCGGAATCCGCGGATCTTCACCTGGTGGTCGGAGCGCCCGAGGTACTCCAGGTTCGCGCTGCCGTCGACGGCCCAGCGGGCCAGGTCGCCGGACCGGTACATGCGGCGGCCCGGCGGGCCGAAGGGGTCCGCGACGAAGCGGCCGGAGGTCAGTCCCGGCCGGCCCAGGTAGCCGTCGGCCACACCGGGGCCGCCGATGTACAGCTCGCCGGCCACACCGGGCGGGGACGGACGCAGAGCCGTGTCGAGGACGTAGACGCGCAGGTCCCTCAGGCCGCGGCCGATCATGCTGCCGGCTCCGGACGTCCCGCAGTCGGCGTCGAGGAGCAACTCGGTGGTGTGCACCGTGGTCTCCGTGATGCCGTACATGTTGACGAGACGCGGCGCGTCCTCCGCGTGACGCTCGTACCACTCGGCCAGCCTGCCGAACTCCAGCGCCGCACCGCCGAAGATCACCAGCCGCAGGGCGAGCGCCTGACCGGTCACCGGGGCGTCCCGGTCGGCCTGGATCAGCTGGTAGAACGCCGAGGGCGTCTGGTTGAGCACCGTGACGCGCTCGCGCACCAGCATGCGCAGGAACTCCTGCGGCGAGCGGGTCACCGCGTACGGCACGACGACGAGCCGTCCGCCGTGCAGCAGGGCGCCCCAGATCTCCCACACCGAGAAGTCGAAGGCGTAGGAGTGGAACATCGACCACACGTCGTCCGGGCCGAAGCCGGTCCACTCCCCTGCCGCCTCGAACAGCCGGACCACGTTCCGGTGGGCCACGACGACGCCCTTGGGCAGCCCGGTCGATCCGGAGGTGTAGATGACGTACGCGGCCTGGTCGGGCAGGACAGGACCGCCGCGTTCGTCGTCCTCGACCGGGGTGTCCGGCAGGGCGGTCAGCTCGGCCTCGGTCGCCGGGTCCTCCAGCACGATCCGCGGTATCCGCACGGACAGTTCGGCGAGAGCGTCGTGCCCCGCGGTGACCACCACGGCGGGCTCGGCGTCGCCGAGGAGGTGGGCCACGCGCTCGGCGGGGTACTCGGGGTCCACCGGCAGATACGCGGCACCGGTCTTCAGCGTCGCCAGCAGCGCCACGATCAGGTCCAGCGAGCGGGGCAGCGCCAGCGCGACGAGCTGTCCGCGCCGGACGCCCCGCTTCATCATGAGGCGGGCCATCCGGTCGGACCGCGCGTCCAGCTCGCGGTAGGTCAGCGACCGGGTGACCTGGCTGTCGGGGCACGCCACCGCGGCGCGGTCCGGGTGAGCGGCCACCGCGGCGGCGAACCGCTCGGTCAGGGTCGCGTGTTCGGACCTCTCGGGAGTCCGGCCCGCGCCGCCCCACGCGTCGACGACCCGGGCGAGCGTCTTCGGCTCCACGAGGTCCAGGGCGCCGATCGGGCGGTCGGGGTGCTCGGCGAACCGACCGAGCAGCCGGATGATGAGGTCGTGATGGCTCCGTGCGGTGTCGGCGGTGTAGACGTCGGGGTTCGCGGACACGTCGAACTGGAAGCCGCCGTCCGGGCGGCCGACCACGATCAGCGAGAAGTCGTCGTCGTGCCCGGCCGTCAGCGGGTGCAGCGTGGCGGGCAGCCCCGCGAAGAGCAGGGTGGGGGCGACGACGTGCAGGTTGAGCCGCGGCCCGAGCAACCGGCCGTCGGAGCCCAGCAGTTTCAGGTCCCGCCGTAGTTCCTCGTAGCGGTAGCGCTTGTGCCGCGAGACGGCCCGCATCCGCTCGTGCGCGTGGCGCACCAGCTCTCCCGCCGTCATGTCGGGGCGCACGGTCAGCCGGACCCCGACCACGTTGGACACCATGCCGGGCACGGCCCGTCCGGCGGCCGTCGTGCGGGCGGCCACGGACAGGGCGATCACCACGTCGCGGCTGCCGGTGACCCGGCTGGTGTACGCGGCGAGGGCCGCCATCATCGCGGCGGGCCAGCCGACCCGGCGGGCCCGCGCGGCGTCGCGGACCGCCTCGCCCACCTCGGCCGGGACGCTGCGGCTCTCCCGCACCAGAGCGGTCGGCAGCGCCGCCGGCCGGTCGCCGAGACTCACGGCGACCGGCTTGTCGGCGAACTCCGCGGTCCAGAAGTCCCGGTCGGCGGCGAGGACGTCGGACCGCCGGTACGCCAGCTCGTCCTCGACCAGGTCGCGCAGCGGGGGGAACGCACCGTCCGCGGTGTCCTGGCCCGCGACCAGGCGGGTGTAGACGTCGGCCGTCCGCGACGCGATGAGACTCGCGCCGAAACTGTCCATCACCAGGTGGTGGTAGCGGTAGTAGAAGAGTGACCGCTCGTCGGTGAGCCTGATGAGCGCGAACCGGTACAGCGCGTCCGCGGTCACGTCCACGGCGGTGCCCGCGTCCGACCCCATCCAGGCGTCGGCCCGCTGGTCCGGCCGGTCCTCGGCGGTGAAGTCCAGGACCTCCACGGGCTGTTCGGACCAGTCGGCGACCGGCTCCACCACCTGTACCGGCCCCGTCCCCTCGTCGACGAACCGCGCGCGCAGCGCCTCGGTCTCGGTGACGACCTGGCGCATGGCGGCGAGGAAGAGCCGAGGATCCACGGATCCCGCGATGTCCAGGTACAGGGCCGCGTTGAAGGTGGCGTTGCGGCCGCTCAGGCTCTGGGCGTACCAGATCCCGGCCTGGCCGGCGGTCAGCGGCAGAACCGTGGCTGACGAGTCAGACATCTGTCCTCTGTTTCTTCGGGCCAGGCCGACCTCGGAGTCGGTCGGTTTCGGTTTAACGAATACAGGCTGGGACCGGCCGAGTCGCACACTGCTGCAATTTCCGGAAACGGATCTTTTCCCCGGCGGACGGAATTCGTTTTCTGCGGGCCGGGTTCTGTTGCAGCAAGTGGCAAACCGCTCCGGCGGGCCGGAATTGCGTCCGTAGCATCACCCCGAGCAGGCTCATGACGACCACGAAGACAGGGAATCCCCCATGACCGACGCCATGGTGAAGCCGGCGACCTGCCCCGTCGCCCCGCGCGGGTGGCCCAACCCGCTCCTGACCGAGTACGAGCAGGTGCCGGAGGGGCGTCCGCTGACCCAGGTGACCATGCCGTCGGGCAGCAAGGCGTGGCTGGTCTCGCAGCACTCCCAGATCCAACGCCTGCTGGCGGACAACCGGTTCAGCGTGGAGCCGCACCCCACGTTCCCGATCAGGTTCCCCGCGCCGCAGGAACTGCTCGACATGATCGCCCGGGACTCCAAGAACCTCCTGGTGACCATGGACCCGCCTCGGCACACCCGGGTCCGTCAGATGGCTCTGCCCGACTTCACGATCAGGGCGGCCGAGAAGCTCCGTCCCCGGATGCAGCAGCTCATCGACCAGTACCTGGACGCGATGGAGGCCGAGGGCGGCCCCACCGACCTGGTCCAGGCGCTGGCCCTGCCGCTGCCCGCCCAGGTGATCTGCGAGCTGGCCGGCATACCCGAGTCCGAGCGCGAGGTGTTCACCCGCAACGCCGCCATCATGGTCGGCACCCGGCACTCGTACACCATGGACGAGAAGATGGCCGCCAACAACGAGCTGATGACGTACTTCGCGGAGCTCGTCACCGAGAAGCAGCGGAACCCCACGGACGACATGCTCGGCAACTTCATCAGCCGTGCGGGCCGCACCGACGAGTTCGACCACCACGGCCTGACGCTGATGACGAAGATGCTGCTGCTCGCGGGCTACGAGTTCATCGTGAACCGCATCGCACTCGGCACCCAGACGCTCCTGGACCACCCGCAGCAGCTGAAGGCCCTGCAGGCGGACCCGGACACGCTCATGCCGCAGACCGTGAACGAGGTGCTGCGCTACTTCAGCCTGGTCGACGAGATCATCGCCCGCGTCGCGCTCGCCGACGTGGAGATCGACGGGGTGACCATCAGGGCGGGCGAGGGCATCCTCGTGCTCAAGGGCCTCGGCGACCGTGACCCCGCCAAGTACACGGACCCCGACACCTTCGACATCCACCGTGACGCGCGGGACCACCTGTCCTTCGGCTTCGGCGTCCACCAGTGTCTGGGCCAGCACGTCGCGCGGCTGATGATGGAGCTCTGCTTCACCTCGCTGTTCACGCGCTTCCCGGGACTGCACGTGGTGGAGTCCGACGAGCCGATCGAGCTCATCGACGGGCTGCCGCCGGTGCACAAGCTCGTGGTCGGCTGGTGAGCGCCATGAAGGTGCACGTCGACCGCGACCGCTGCATCGGCGCCGGACTGTGCGTCATGAGCGCGCCGAACATCTTCGACCAGGGTGAGGACGACGGGCTGGTGATCCTCCTGGACGACAGCCCCACGGAGATCGAAGCACCGGACACCCGCAAGATCGTCGAGCACATCTGTCCGTCGAAGGCCATCCGCATCACCGAGGGCTGAGCCGCCCGACCGGCTCGTGGGCCCGCCGTCGCGCACGCGGCGGCGGGCCCGCCGTTTCGTCCACGCACCGTCCCCGCGCAGAGCAGAGAGGCAGCACACATGACCCGACTCGACGGATGGAAGGTCCTCAACGCGGGCCGGGGTTCCGACCTCGTGCTCGCCGTCGACTTCGCCACCACCGGCCGTTCCGATTCCAGCTTCTCCGATCTCGCACCGCTCCTCGGCCCGGAGCTCACCGTCTGGGAGACCCGGCAGCCCGACACCGGCACGGGGATGTCGGCGGCGCGGTACATCGAGCGGTGGGCCGGCGAGGCCGAGGCCTCCGGACGCCCGGTCCGGGCCGTGCTCGGCTACTGCGCGGGCGCGGTCTTCGCCGGTGAGCTGGCCGACCGGCTGGCTCTCCGGCAGGAACAGCGTCCCGCCCTGGTGGTGTTCGACCCGGAGATTCCGAACCCGGCCGGTCTGGACCGGGACTTCGCGGCGATGATGGACCAGTTCGCCTCCGTACTGTCGGCGGACGAGGTGGCCACCGCCCGCCGGGCCGCGACGGCCGCCCGGGCCGACGCCCCGGACTTCGCGGCCTTCGGGGACGCGCTGGTGGCGATCTTCCGGGAGCAGGCCGGCGCCGCGTTCCGCCGCGAGGGACTCGACGCCGACCTGCTGGAGGAGTTCGCCGCGGTGTTCCGGTCCTTCGTGTCCTACCTGGACGCGGCCCGGCAGATCGACCCGACCGCCGCCTGGCGCACCGCCGTCGCCGTCAACTCCCGGCAGCGCACCGAGGGGGCGCTGCTCGCCGCGCGGTCGGTGGACCTCCCGGTGGACCATGTCGACCTGCTGCGCAGCCGCCCCACGGCGGACGCCGTGGGCGAGGCCGTCGGGAGCCTCTCCGCCCCGTGACCGTACGACCGGCGGCCCGGCGCGGTCCCGGAGGTGTTCTCTCCGGGTCGCGGCGGGCCGCCGGGTCGTACGGGGCGGGTTCTCAGCCCACCGCGGCTGTCCTGTCCACGCGCGAGCGCGGCCTGCTCGAACCGATGAGTGCGCCGACCGTCATGACGCACGTGTCTCCGTCCCAGGTCTCCCCGGACACGAAGACGTTGTTCTCCATCAGCCGGTCGATGCGGGCCACATGACGCAGCACCGCCCCCGGCCGTACCTCTCCGGCGAACCGGCAGCCACGGAAGGCCGCCGCCACCGGCACGCCCTCGGCCGTACCGGTCGACAGCCACAGGAGCACGGAGGACTGTCCGAAGGACTCCAGCATCAGGGCCCGTGGGTACATGTACCGCGACAGCGGCAGCCCGTCGGCCATCGACTGATAGCAGGGCTCGGAGCCGGAGACCGCCTTGGCCGTGACGATCCGCCGGCCCGCCTCGAAGGACTCCACCCGGTCCACCAGGAGCATGGGGTGGCGCACCGGCAGCTTCTCCAGGATCCCGGTGTAGTCGGGTCCGGCGGGAGTGCCCGGCGGGGGCGCCTCTCCGGCGGGCAGGAGCGGAAGGCCGATACGACCGGCCTCCCCCGATCCGAGGACCAGCTTCGCGGCCACGACCGGGGAGCCGTCCTGCCGTACCCCGTCGGCGGTGATCCGCCAGCGGCCGCCCTCGGCCGGTTCGGCCGTGACGTCCAGCCGGATCTCGTCGCCGCCCTGCATGGGCGCCAGCCAGCGCCCGGACACGACCTCCAGCAGGTTGAGCGGTTCATCGGCGTCCAGCAGCGTGGTGACCGCCTGACGGAGCCCCTCCAGCACGAACACGGCCGGCAGGAGGGTGAGCCCCGGGAAGTGCCCGGCCATGTAGGGATCGCCGGGGTCCACCGTCTTGAAGGCCCGGAATCGCAGCCCGGACCGGGCCGGGCACACCTCCAGCCGGTCGACCGCGCGCAGCGGCGTCGCGAAGGTGTGCGGCCGGCCCGCCACGGCCGGAACCCCGGTCATACGAACCACACCTGGTCGTACGTGGGCCAGCGGCGAGCCAGCTCGGACGCGGCGACGCGGGTGACGCCCGCCACCAGCCGGTCCGGCGCGAAGCCCAGTTCGGCCAGCGCGTCCTCGTCCACGAAGACCTCGAAGCCCGCGGCGACCAGGTCGCGTACGGAGCCCCGGTAGTCCGGCAGCGTCTCCAGCAGGGTCGAACCCAGCTGTACGGAGGGGACGTAGGCGTCCTCCTCGACGGCCATCGTCACCGTCGCGCCGCGCAGGGCCAGGTCGACCTTGGCGAACTGGCCGTGCAGGTCGAGCAGTCCGTACAGCGGGTGGAAGAACTGGACCTCGACGGCGCCCCGGTAGGCGCGGTCGATCACGCAGAGCACCCGCTCGCGGGGCTGTGCCGGTGCGGCGGTGGTCATCAGGCTCCCCCGAGGTAGAGCGTCTGCCGGGCGCCGGCCATCGTCCCGGCCAGCCGGAGCGGCGACCGGTGGCGCACCTGCGGGATGTGGTGGGTCGCGCCGCGCTCCTCGGAGCACGCCGTGCACGCGATCCACGCGAAGCGGCCTCCGGCGTCCTCCGACAGCTGCCGGACGATGGCGGAGGACGAGGGGTAATGCCCTTCGGGGTCCCGGGTGTTCGGCAGCTTGGTGTCGCCGAACGTGTCCTGGGTGAGCATGTTGGCGTACCCGCACGCCCAGACCCGCACCGAGCCTCCCCGGTCGAGGACCGCGTGCGAGAGCCGCAGCGCGGAGGTGACGACGTCGCCGGAGTGCGGGGCCGCCGTCATGATGATCAGCAGGTCCCAGACCCGGCGCTTCATCGGCGTCCCCATCAGTGCCACACCCCCCGGCACTCGTCCTCGGCCAGGGCCGCGGCGACGGCGTCCATGCCCGCGAACCTCACGTGCGGCGACAGCATGCCGCCGAGCGCCCGCTGCGCGGCCGAGAAGTCGTCCACCAGGACCTCCACCCCGGCCGCGGCGAGCCGCTCGATCTCGGGGGCCGCGCCGGCGGCGGAGAGCACCCCGTCCTCGACGAGATAGACCCGCACCCGGTGGCCGGCCCCGGCGAGCGCCTCGGCGTCCCGGAGGAAGGTTCCCGCCCCCGGGCCCGCCCAACTGCCCTTGCTCTCGATCAGGAAGTAGGAGGCTACGGCGGTCCCTTCGGCCTCCGTCGTACGGGCGGGTGGCACGGCCATCAGCCGCTCAGCTTCCTGCTGAGCAGACCGTGGATGTCGGGGAACGTGCGGAGCTGAACGAGCTCCTCCTCCGGGATCCTGATCCCGTAGCGCTGCTCCAGCGTGACCGCGAGCTCCAGCGCCACCACCGAGTCGACCCCGAGCTCCTCGACGAAGAGCGCTTCGTCGGTCAGTGCCGAGGATTCGACATCCAGGGTGTCCGCAACCAGCTCCCGGAGCTCGGACGTATTCAGCGTGATTTCGACACTCACCGGATTCCCTTTCTTTGGGATATTCATTTCCACTGCACACCGTTCCGCATTCCGCGCCGATGATATTGCAGGCCCGCGACAGGCGAGGATACGGCCGCTCGATTACTGCAGGTACTTGCAAGGCCCGCGGGCGGGAGTCTTTGGCGAAGGCACTCTGGTCGGTATCGGTGAATTGTGCGGCACGGTACGAAGGAGCGAGGTGCGCCGGTGACGGTCGTGGTCACGGGGCTGGGAGCGGTGACCTGTTTCGGCGAGGGTGTCGACGCGCTGTGGGACGGTCTGCTGCGTGCGGACCGGCTCCCGGTGCCCGCGCCGGACGCCTGCGGTCTGCCGGAGCGCCCCCACCTGTACGCGGCGCCCGATCCGGACGACGGGCCCCCAGGACCCGGCGGCGGGACCCCGGGGAGGACCAGCACGATGCTGATCACCGCCGTCGCGGAGGCCGTCTCCGAGGCGGGCCTGGAGCGCGCGGACCTCCTCGACGCCGGACTGACCGTGGGCACCTCGCTCGGGGACATCGACACGGCGGAGGCCGTCGGCCCGGAGGGTCGCCCGCTCGCCGTCCACGGGGTGACGGCCCTGGTCGCCGAACGGTTCGGGTTCGGCGGGTGCGCCCACACGCTGTCCACCGCCTGCTCCGCCGGAACGTACGCGGTGAGCTGGGCCGCCGAGCTGATCGAGTCCGGCCAGGCCGAGGTCGTCGTCGCCTGCGGCGGCGACGCCTTCTCCCGCGTGGCGGTGGGGACCCTGCACCGGTTCGGCCTGCTGGACCCGAGGCACTGCCGCCCCTTCGACGCCGACCGGGCGGGCATGGTCACCGGCGAGGGCGCCGCGGCCGTGGTGCTGGAGTCCGCCGAGTCGGCCCACCGCCGGGGCGCGGCCCCCCTGGCCGTGCTCGCGGGCCACGGCTGGAGCTGCGACGCCCACCACCCGATGGCCCCGGAGCCGTCCGGCGAACAGCTGCGGCGGGCGGCGGACCAGGCCCTCGCCGCCGCTTCGGGCGCACCGGGCGCGGTCGTGCTGCACCGGGCCGGGGTGGTCCTCAACGACACCGTGGAGACCACGGCCGTCGGTGACGCGCTGACCGCCGCCGGGTGCGACCCGGCCATGACCGCCGGTTACGCGCCGAAGGCGGTGATGGGCCACACCGCGGGCGCGTCCGGCGTCTTCGGCTGTGTGATCGCGGCGCGGATCCTGCGCCACGGGCTGGTCCCGCCGAACGGCCATGTCGTCACCCTCGACTCCACCGGTCCGATGGAGATCCCGCACGGGGAACCCCTGCCCCTGTCCCACCCCTCCGTGCTGGTCAGCGGCACCGGCTTCGGGGGCAACAACGCGGTGCTCGCCTGGGAGGCCATCGGATGAACATCCGGATCACCGGCTCCGGAGCCGTCGCGGAGCAGCCCGGCGGGAGCGGCGAGGCGCCCTGGTTCGACCCGGCGGAGCACCTCGGCCGGCGCGGCTGGAAGTACCTGTCCCCGCCCACCCGCTATCTGCTGGCCGCCGGCCACCTGGCGCTCGGCCGGCGGCACGACGATCCGCCCCTGACCGGCGACGGGAGCAGGCGCCTCGGTGTGGTGACCGGGACGCAGTTCGCGATCGCGCACGTGCACCGGAGGATGGACGACACCCTGCGCACCGAGGGAGTCCGGGGCATCAGCCCGGCCGAGGTGCCGGGTTTCTCGATGAGCACCCCGGGCAGCCAGTTGGCCATCGCCTCCGGCGCCCGCGCCTTCTCGGTCACCTTGACCAACCCCGTCACCGCGGGCCTCGAAGCCGTCCAGTTCGCGGTGACCGCCCTGCGCACCGGCCGGGCCGACCGGGTGGTGGCCGCCGCGACCGACCAGGCCCCCGCGGGGAGCGAGCGCCGTGGCCAGCACGACGCGGCCGCCGCCGTCGTGCTGTCGGCGCCGGACCCGGCGAGCCCGTCCCGGGCGTTCGCCGGGATCACCGGCGGCACCTCCCGGTTCGTCCCCCGGAACGGCGACGGCGCCCCGGAGCCGGCCGCCCTCACCGGGGCGGCGCGGCGGATCGCCGCCCTGACCGGGGACGCGCGGGAGGTGCGGCTCGTCGTCAGCGCGCCGGCCGGGGCCGCACGTCTCGCCGCCGCCGTCCGCGACGCCGTCGCCGGGGCCGTCGCCGCGGCGGGAGGCTCGGTCCGTGACCCGGAGCGGGCGGTCACCGAGTCCCGGCATTGCGCGGTGTCGGGAATGCTGGAGCTGATCGCACTGGCCGGGACGGGGGAGCCCGCACTACTGATATCCGTATCGGAATCCGGTCATCTCACCGCCCTAGCACTCAACGGCTCGGCCCGGCCGTAATTTCACAGAACCATGGAAAATCACACACTCCGTAATTCGGACATAACTTTGACCGCCGAAGACGGCTCGGATATCGTGCCAACATGACAGTAATGGTGGCCCAGCCGACCTCACGGTTGCTCAAATTACGCCGAATCGCCGGATACGGAACTGCCGCCGCAGTCATGCCGTACATGCTCATCAAAATCGCCTGGACGTTCGGCCTCTTCCTGCCGACCCAGGAAATGGGCGAGGCTGATTGGCGGGCCATCAACGCGACGACGGCGGTGCTGGCCGCGGTGGGCATCCTGTTGGCGCTGGCGTTCACGCGCCCCTGGGGCGAGCGGGTCCCCGCCTGGCTGATCGTCCTGCCCGTGTGGGTGGGTACCGGCCTGCTCGTGCCCATGCTGGTGCTGGCGCCGGTGCTCGGCCCGGCCGCCATGTCCCGGGACGAACAGGCCGACGCCTCCACCGACCTGTGGGTCTACGAGCAGGTCTTCGTGATGATCTCGCTGGTCGGGGTCGGCATCGGCCTGCCGCTCGCACTGGCCGGCTACGCGCGGGCGCGGTGGCCGGAGGCGCTCAGCGGTCCGGCCGACTGCGGGGAGCCCACCGGCAGCACGCGCTCCCTGCAGCGGACCGCGGCCCTGCTGATGGCCGCGGGGTGCGCCGTACTCGGCCTCGTCAAGCTGTTCTGGGCCGTCGGTGGCACCTTCGGTCTCGACCCGGCGGCGCTGGAGCACCGCGACATGTGGTGGCACCTGCTGTCGGCGAGCACCGGGGTATGGGCCTTCGCCGGGGTCTGGGGCCTGTTGGTCCTGACGAGCGGCCGCGGATCGAAGCGGTTCCTGCCTCCGATGGCGGCGGCCTGGATCTCCTCGGGGATGCTCTTCGCGTACGGCCTCTACAGCCTCCTCACCAACCTGGGCACCAAGCGCCCCGCCCCGGAGAGCGACATCGCGCATCTGCTGGCAGGAGTGACCGGCATGGCGCTCGGCGTGATCATGGGGATGGTCATCCTGTTGGTGCTCCACGACCGCAAGCGAGCCCTGAACGAGACGGCCTGAGCCACTGTCCGCGTACGGAAGGGAGGGCCACACCGGTGTGGCCCTCCCTTCCGTACGCGGTACTCCCCGCCCGAAGCTCCCGGAACGCCTAACGTCCGGGGGCCGGAGCGGCCTCGGTGCACCACCACGGCATCCGCGACCACACCTCCGGTTCGTAGAAGTGCCCGCCCGGCAGCTCGAACGCCTCGAAGCCGCCGTCCGCCAACGACTTCCAGTCCCGTTCCACCTCGTCGAACGGCTCGGTGTCCTCGGCCCCGTACAGCAGCCGCAGCGGCGCGGACACCCGCGTGCCCGGCACGAAGCGGTAGGACTCCGACACCGCGAGGTCCGCGCGGAGCAACTCCACGGCCAGGTCCCGGAGATCCGGTTCGTTGGCCACCATCGCGCTCATCTGCCCGAACTCCCGCATCCAGGCGACGAGGGCGTCGTCACCGTCCGTCGAGCGGGGCACGTCGGTGCGGTGCTGACGCCGGTGGGGCGCCACGCCTCCGGAGACGACGAGCGCCGACGGCGGTGTCACGCCCAGGCGTTCGAGCTGCGCGGCGGTCTCGAACGCCATCCAGGAGCCCATGCTGTGGCCGAACAGCGTGTACGGCCGGGCGGCGACGTCGCGCACCGCCCGCACGACGTCGTCCCGCAGCGTCACCCAGTCGCGGGCGAAGGGGGTCCCGTAGCGCGCCTCCCTGCCGGGATAGCAGACGAGCGCCAACTCGACGTCCTCCGGAAGCTGCTGGGCCCAGCCGCGGAACGGAGCGGTGCCCCCTCCGCAGTAACTCAGACACACCAGCACCCGGTCCGCCCGGGGGCGTGGCCGGGGCCGGCTGATCGCGGCGGGTGAGAGCGTCCGCACGTTCCCGTTCCTCTCCTGTCCGGCCGCTCGCCTACTCAGCGCCCGCCATCTGGCGCACCAGGCTCAGCGGGCGCATGTCCGTCCAGTGCTCCTCGACGTAGTCCAGGCAGGACTGCCGGTCGGCCCGGCCGTGCCGCGCCGTCCATCCCGCGGGGATCTCGGCGAACGCGGGCCACAGCGAATGCTGGCCCTCCTCATTGACCAGTACGAAGTACTCGGCGTCGTTGTCCTCGAAGGGGTTCGTGCTCATCGCTGCCTCTCCAACGGGTTGGAAACATCGGTACGGAGTTCCGACCGGATTTCAACAGGAAGAATTCCTGATGCCCGAGGAAGCCGTACGGAAAAGGACCTTACCGAGGCCGACGACGGCTCTCCGCGCCCTTTCAGGAAGTTGCACGGAACACACGCGAAGTGACAAAAAGGACGTCGCCGCCCACCCCGGGTCAGGTGCCGGGACGGGCGGCGACGAGGTCACGCGGGTCTACGGGGTGCGGGCGCCGACCAGCGGGTCGGCGTCCTTCTCCTCGACCGGCGGGGCAGCGTCGGCGGCGGGTGCGGCACGACGGTTGCCCGGCCACCAGGCGGCCGGCCCCACGAGCGTCGTGACCGCCGGAACCAGGAGGGTCGCCATCACGAAGGCGCTCAGCAGGATGCCGAAGGCCACCGCGAAGCCCATCTGCTTGAGCATGGAGTTGTCGGCGAGCATCAGGACCCCGAAGGTTCCGGCGAGGATGATCGCGGCCGCGCTGATGGTGGGGGCGGACTGCACGACGGCCAGCCGGACGGCTTCCTGTGGCTGCCTGCCGTTCTGGATCTCCTCGCGCAGCCGGGCCACCATCAGGATGTTGTAGTCCGTGCCGATGGCGACCACGAAGAGGTAGACGATCACGGGCAGCATGAACAGCAGGCCGCCCGTACCGTCCTGGAACAGCCAGACCGTGGCGCCGAGCGTGCCGCCGAAGCCGAGGCCGACCGAGATCATCAGATACAGCGGGGCGATGAAGCTGCGGAGCATCAGACCGAGGATCAGCATGATCGCCGCGGCGGCCACCGGGAACACGAGCTTGTAGTCACGGTTGACGGCGGTCTGCACGTCCGCGAGCACCGCGGTGCTGCCGCCGACGTACTGCTCGGTGCCCTCCGGCGCCTTCGCGTGCACCGTGTCACGCAGTTCGCCGCCGACCAGGTCCAGCGCCTCGTCGGCCGCCGGGCGGAAGTCGAGTATGACGCTGTACTGGGCGACGTCGCCCTTCGGATTGACCTGGGGCGGGGACACCTTGTCGACGCCCTCGACGGCCGCCAGCTCGGTGGTGTAGGCGCTGAGCCGTCCCTTGTCCAGCGGCGATCCGTCGGTGGACTTCACGAAGACGGAGGTCGGGTCGGACTGCCCGGCGGAGAAGCCGCTCTGGAGCTCCTCCATCGCCTGGACGGACTCCAGGTTGCTGGGGAGCGAGCTCTCGGTGTCGTACTCCGCCTTGAAGCCGAGCACCCCCAGGGCCATGACGACCAGCAGTCCACCGGAGACCGCGGCGATGAGGGCGGGCTTGCGGGCGGCGAAGTTGCCGACGCGCTCCGTGACCCCGGGCTTGGGCTGCTTGCGCCACGCCTTCGACGGCCAGAACGCCTTGGTGCCCAGCAGGGAGAACACCGCGGGTACGAGGGTGAGGGCGGCGATCAGGGTCACGGCCACGGCGATCGCCAGCGACATGCCCATGCTGCTGAGCATGCCCATCGAGGACAGCAGCAGGGAGAGGAACGCGGCGATGACCACGCCGGCGGCGGAGGCGATGGTCTCGCCGACCCGGCCGGCGGCGTCGGCCAGCGCCTCCTTGGGCTCCTGGCCCTCCCGCAGGTGTTCGCGGTAGCGGAACAGCAGGAAGAGTGTGTAGTCGGTGCCGACGCCGAAGAGCACCACGATGAGGATCGCGGAGATCGAGGCGGGTGCTTCGAGCCCGGCGAGGTCGCTGGCGGTGGCGATGACGCCCATGGTCACCATGAACACGACCCCGATGATGAGGACGGGCATCAGGGCGATGGTCGGGCTGCGGAAGATGATCAGCAACAGCACGATGATGAGCACCAGGGTGGCCATCATGACCATCGCGTCCGTGCTGTCCGATGCCTCCAGCGAGTCCAGTGCCGTGGCGGAGGCCCCGGTGAAGCCCAGTTTCAGCCCGCTGTCCGGCAACAGCTCGGCCGCCTCGGTCCTCAGCTTCTTGACCGAGTCCACGAGCGTCTCGTCGTGGGCCGTCTTCGTGGAGGCGAACACATGGACAAGACTGATCTTCCCGTCCGGGGAGACCGCGCCGGGGTCCGCGACCACTTCGGTGATCTTCGCGAACTTCTTGTCCTGGAGGCCCGCCGCGATCTCGCCGACCTCCTTCTTGTCGGCCTCTGTCAGCTTGCCGCCGTCGGTCCGCTGGAAGACGCCGATGGCCGACGGCTGGCGGCTCTGCGGGAAGGCGTCCTGCTGGACCTGCGCGGCGCGTACCGACTCGTAGTCGGACGGGAGGAACTCCGCTTGGTCGTTGGTCGGCTTCAACTGCGGTGCCAGCGCGATCAGGGCTGCGGTCGCCACCAGCCAGAGAACGATGACCAACCATGGGCGGTTCACCGAGAACCGCCCGATTCCACGGAACATGTGCTTTCCTCCACGACGTCACCGGCGGCCGGACGGACGCCGGGAAAACTGCACTCGGACCGCCACGTTCCGCAGGGCGGCAAGGGATTTCAAGTAGCGGTGCAATGACCTGCAGCCACCGATCGACCGGCGGCCGTCAGCTCCCGGACCGCCAGGAGACCCGGGGCGACGCCGGGGCCTCCGCGCGGCGCCAGGGTGCCCGCGTGGGTCCGTCCGGCCCGGCCGGCACCCGGCCCTGCAGGGCGGTGAACAGCGCGGTGACCGCCGCCGCCAGCTCCTCGGCAGTGGGGGAACCGCGGACCACCCGCAGCGCGGCCGCGTCCTGCCCGTCCCCGGTCCTCATGCGGGCTGGTTGCCGTGCTTGCGCGACGGCAGGTCGGCGTGCTTGAGCCGAAGCATCTCCAGTGAGCTGATGAGGAGTTGCCGCGTCTCGGCGGGGTCGATGACGTCGTCGACGAGGCCGCGCTCGGCCGCGTAGTAGGGGTGCATCAGCTCGGCCTTGTACTCCTTGACCAACTGGCCGCGGACCGCCTCGGGATCGTCCGAGCCGGCGATCTGTCTGCGGAAGATGACGTTGGCCGCGCCCTCGGCGCCCATGACCGCGATCTCGTTGGTGGGCCAGGCGTAGGTGAGGTCGGCTCCGATGGACTGGCTGTCCATGACGATGTACGCGCCTCCGTAGGCCTTCCGCAGGATCAGCGAGATCCGCGGCACGGTGGCGTTGCAGTAGGCGTACAGCAGCTTCGCGCCGTGGCGGATGATCCCACCGTGCTCCTGGTCCACGCCCGGCAGGAAGCCGGGCACATCGACCAGGGTCACCAGGGGAATGTTGAACGCGTCGCAGAACTGCACGAAACGTGCGGCCTTCTCGGAGGAGTGGATGTCCAGCACTCCCGCGAACGACAAGGGCTGGCTCGCGACGATCCCCACCACGTGTCCGTCGAGGCGGGCCATCGCGCAGATGATGTTGCGGGCCCAGCGCTCGTGGATCTCCAGGTAGTCGCCGTCGTCGACGAGCTCCTCGATCACCTTGTGCATGTCGTAGGGGCGGTTGCCGTCGGCCGGGACCAGGTCCAGCAGGACGTCGCTCCGCCGGTCGGCGGGGTCGTCGCTGGGGAACGACGGGGGGTTCTCGCGGTTGTTGGAGGGCAGCATCCCGATGAGGTACCGGACCTCGGCGATGCAGGTCTCCTCGTCGTCGTACGCGAAGTGCGCGACGCCCGACGTCTCGGCGTGGACGTCCGCGCCGCCGAGACCGTTCTGCGTGATCTCCTCGCCGGTCACCGCCTTCACGACGTCCGGCCCGGTGATGAACATCTGCGAGGTCTCACGGACCATGAACACGAAGTCCGTCAGCGCCGGGCTGTAGGCCGCACCGCCCGCACACGGGCCGAGCATCACACTGATCTGCGGGATCACCCCGCTCGCACGCGTGTTGCGCTGGAAGATGCCGCCGTAACCCGCGAGCGCCGAGACGCCCTCCTGGATACGGGCCCCGGCACCGTCGTTCAACGACACCAGCGGAGCACCCGCCGAAATGGCCATGTCCATGATCTTGTGGATCTTCGTGGCATGCGCCTCGCCCAGCGCCCCGCCGAAGATCCGGAAGTCATGCGCGTACACGAAGACCGTCCGGCCCTCGACCGTGCCCCACCCGGTGATGACACCGTCCGTGTACGGCTTCTTCGCCTCCAGACCGAACCCGGTCGCCCGGTGCCGGCGCAGCTGCTCGACCTCCTTGAACGAACCCGGATCCAGCAGCAGTTCGATCCGCTCCCGCGCGGTCAGCTTCCCCTTGGCGTGCTGCGCCTCGGTCGCCCGCTCACTCGGCCCGCGCAGTGCTTCGGCGCGGACCGCGGCGAGTTCATCTCTTGCGGCCATGGGCATGTCCAACCCCTTTGTCGTAGATGCCGTTCAGCTCAGCGCTCGGCCGCCGCGGTCCCGGCGACGCGCGTGTCGATGTAGGCGCACAAGGCGTACAGCGCCTCGCGTGCGGCCCCCCGGGGAAGCGGTTCCAGTGCGGCTCGGGCCAGGTCAAGCCGCCGGCGCAGATGGTCCCGGGCGGCTGCCGGGGCGGGCGACGCGGCGAACAGCTCCAGCGCGCGACGGCGGTCCCCGGCGTCCACCAGGGGTCCTCCCGCGAGGAGTTCACGCAGCTCGGCGTTGGCCGGGCTGCGGTCCGCCGCGGCCAGGATCACGGGCAGACTCAGCACTCCGGCCGCCAGGTCCTTGCCCTGCTCCTTGCCGGTGAGCTCGGCGGGCGCGGCCAGGTCGAGGAGGTCGTCGGATATCTGGAAGGCGATACCGAGTTGGCGGCCGTACTCGCCGAGAGCGCGCCCGAAGGCCGGCGGGGCTGCCGCGCACAGCGCCCCGGCCGCCGGCGCCATCGACAGCAGGGCCGCGGTCTTGCCCGAAGTGACCTGGAAGAAGTGGTCCACCGGATCCTCGTCCTCACCGGGTCCGGTCATCTCCCGGAGCTGCCCCACCACCAGGTGGCTCGCCACGTTCGCGTGGAAGCGCACCATGTCCGGACCGAGTTCCGCCGCGAGACGGGCGGCGCGGGCGAGAAGCCAGTTGCCGCCCGCCACCGCGAGACGGGCACCCCAGCGGGAATTGACGCTCTCCACGCCGTGCCTCAGGTCCGCCCCGTCCATCACGTCGTCGTGGTACAGGGAGGAGATGTGGACGAGCTCGGCGGCCACGGCCGTGTCGACGATGCCGTCCCGCCAGGGTTCCCCGAACTCCGCCCCGAGCAGCACCAGCAAAGGGCGCAGCCGTTTGCCGCCCGCCGCGGCGAGATGGCCCGTCAGCTCGGCCACCCGGGGGTCGGGGGCGCCCGCCGCACAGTCGAGCAGACGCTTCTCGACGGCGAGCAGCGCCTCGGCGACCCCGTCACGGAACGACGGATCATGGGCGGTGATGTGGGCCAGCAGTTCGGAACCGGGGGGCGAGGAGACCCTCATGTCGCCTCGCTCTCCGGCCTGTCGACCTCGTTCGGGAGCTGCGGCAGACATCACAGGAACCTCTTTCTCCGCGCTTCTTCTCCGCGCTTCGGAAGGTGCACGAGACTCCCGCGCACACATCGGAACGGTGGCCCGGCCTCGTGGGAGACCAGGCCACCGGCGTCCCGGCGGACGGGGGGGGGACCGCCGGTCGGGCAGGCTCCGCGAACAGGGCGAGCACTACGCCTGACGCGCCTATCGAACTGTGCGCGTGCTGTGCGCGGCAATGGCTGCTTCAGGAAGCTGCCAGACGGACCGGGTTCGGGCGCTGAAGGGGCCGGAGTATAGAAGCCGGATAGATACGTACCCAATCCTGAAGGAAACGCTCGGCCAGGGCAGTTCGACGAGGAGGGGTACATGAGTCAGGAGGGTGCACCGGTTCCGGCGGACGTCCGGGGCGCGGAGGCGGAGGCCGATCCGGAGTGCGGCTCGGCCGCGGATGAAGAGGGTCTGCGCTGGGCCGCGTTGCTGGCCGCGTTCATCAACGACATGCAGATCCCGCCGGACGGGACCGCGGGCGAGCTGCTCAGCCCCGGGGGCGACTGACGGTTCGGGGCCCTTCCGGCGCCGAGGGTGGTGCCGCGGGGCCCCTCGTCGGGATCAGCAGCCGGACCAACGGCGTACACCGGTAGTACGGCTGCGCCGAACCCGGCCGGCCGGACGGCGGCCCGGCGGGCGGAGCGGCGCTCTCCAGCAGACCGCTCTCCAGCAGTGTGTCCAGCGCGCCGCGCGCCCGGGACTCGGACCGGTTCAGCCGTGGTGCCGCGTCGGCCGGGGTGAACGCGCCCCGCTCCGTCCGGGCCAGTGTGCGCAGCACCGGACGCAGCGGCGCGTCGAGCCGCATGACGGCGGCGCGCAGCGCGTTCCGCAGGTCGTGCGCGCCCTCGCCCCACTCCTCCTCCCGCATCTCGCCCCACGCCAGCCGGTCCACCAGCCGGGACACCGGGCACTGGGACCGGGCGACCAGCCGGGCGGCGGAGAACCGCAGCGCCAGCGGCAGTCCGTCGCACAGGTCCAACAGGGCTCTGGTGGAGTCGGGTTCGGCAGCCAGGCGGTCAGCCCCCATGGTCGACTCCAGCAGCTCCCGTGCCCCGGCGTCGTCGAGCCGCCCGACGCGCATCGCCGACACCCCCTCCAGCGAGGCCAGCGGACGACGTCCGGTGATCAGGACCCGGCAGCCGGGTCCACTCGCCAGCAGCGGCCGTATCTGACGCTCGTCCACGGCGTTGTCGAGCACCACGAGCACGCGGCGGCGGGACAGCGCACTGCGGTACAGCTGGACGCGCTCGTCGAGCGTGGCGGGCAGGTCCTCGCCCCGCAGAGGCATCAGCGCGCGCAGAAAGCTGCCGAGCACGTCCAGCGGATTCTTGGCGCCGCCGCCCTCGTCACGCAGGTCGATGTAGAGCTGGCCCTGGGGGAAGTCGTCACGGCAGGCGTGTCCCGCGTGCACCGCCAGGGCGCTCTTGCCCGTCCCGATCGCACCGCTCAGGGACACGCCCCGGCAGGCATCATCGCGCTCGCGCAACCGGGCCGGTATGTCTGTCAGTTCCGCACGTCGGCCCGCGAAGCCGGGCGGGCCCATCGGCAGCATGGCGGGCGCCAGACCGATCCAGGGGCTGAGTGTGCCGTAACGCCCGGTGGACGTCAGCGCGTCGGCACGCGGTACGCCGCCCGCGACGGGCGGGGTCAGTATCAGCGGATCGGCGGCGGCGGGGCCGGGCAACGACTCGTCCAGCACCGCGCGATGGAGCCGCCGCAGCAGCGCGCCGGGGGCCACGCCCAGCTCCTCCCTCAGGATCCGCCGCCCCTGTTCGTACACCCTCAAGGCGTCCATCTGCCGGTCGCAGCGGTACAGGGCGGTCATCAGATGCCCGCGCAGCGACTCCCGGGTGGGGTGTTCCGAAACCAGGCGAGTGAGTTCGGGCAGTGCGCTGTCATGCCGGCCGAGGGCGAGGACGGCCGCCGCGCGATGGTCCACCGCACGCAACCGTGCCTCCTCCAGCAGGGGGAGTTCGGAGCGGGTCAGGAACTCGGTCACGTCCGCCAGCGCCGGGCCCTTCCACAACGCGAGCGCCCGCTCCAGGCCGTTCGCCGCCTCGGCGTAGCGGTTGGTCGCCACGTCCACCCGCCCCTTCTCCGCCAGTTGCTGGAACACCTCCCAGTCGAACCACGCGTCCCCCAGGACCAGGCAGTATCCGCGGTGCCTGCGCACCACGCGCAGCCCTGGCCCGCAGCCGCGCCGCAGCCGGGAGACATACGTGTAGAGCTGGGCGGACCTGGTCGCGGGCGGCGTCGTCCCCCACAGCAGGTCGCCGAGCCACGCGTCGGAGACGAACCGGCCGGGAGAGATGAGGAGAGCGGCGAGCACGGTGCGCTGCTTGGCCGCGGTCAGGGGGATCCGGGATCCTCCGGACCGGACCTCGGTGGCCCCGAGGATGCTGAACTCCATCTTCTCCGCGGGCTCCTGGCCTCGCGTCATACGTGCGACCGCCCGCTCTCGGAGGGAGGGAAGGTCATGCGCCCGACACTTCGCCCAGCCGCAGGGCCACGCCGATCAGGGATCCGACGGCCTGCCGGGCCGCGTTCCCGGTCAGCCGGTCGGCCGGCCCGGTGAGGGCGAGTGCGGCGACGACACGACCGCCCGGACCTCGCACCGGGGCTGCCAGGGTGGCGGTGGAGTCGTCCGCCGGTTCGAAGCTCTGGGCCCAGCCCCGACGGCGCACCTGGATCAGGGTGTCGGCGGTGAAGCGGGCGCCCAAGAGGCCCTTGTACAGCGTTTCGGGATCCTCCCAGGCCATCAGAACCTGAGCCGTCGCGCCGGACCGTGCCAGGAGAGCGGTGCCCACCGGCACCGGGCGCGCCTTCGGGATCTCGGCGGCGGCCACACACAACTGCCCTTCCTCGCAACGGCGGTAGATCCGGGCGCCGGCAGCGGTGCGAGACCGCAGTTCGGGCAACAGCGATCCGGCCAGGGACAGCATCCGGTCCCCGTGCTCCAGGGTCGCCATCTCACTGAGCCGGGGGCCGAGGTGATACCGGCCCTTCGCGTCACGGGTGACCAGCCGGAGGCGCTGGAGCGCCAGGGCCAGCCGGTAGGCGGTCGGCCGGGTCAGTCCGGTGACCGCGACGATCCGGGAGACCGAGGCGGGCCCGTCCTCCAGGACGCTCAACAGGTGGGAGGCCTTGTCCAGCACGCCCACCCCACTGTCGTGGTGGAGCGAGAGCGCCGGGTAGGGGAAGGTGGTCATCGGTCATCCTTCGGGGAACAGGCCGGTCCGGCACGCCGGAAGGAGCCCTTCGCGGAACCGTCCGCTGCCGATGCCGGCCTTCATCCTTCTCGCGCCTCGCCTCAGCGGTACGGCGTCGGGCCCCTCGCCACGAAGCCCGATCGACGTCACCAGTTCTAACCGGCCGCCTCCACGCCGACAACGGGGGCTTCAGGAAGCTGCTAAGGGCTGTACCGCGGTCCGCCGCGCTGCGGTGGGCCGGGCGGAGCCGCGGCCTCGATGCCGCTCAGCAGGCCCAGCTCGGCGGCCCTCACTCCGGCCTGGAAGCGTGAGCTGGAGTCGAGCAGGGTCATGATCTCCGCGACATAGCGCCGGTAGGTCCGTACGGATACCAACAGTTCGCGGGCGGCGACCTCGTCGGTGACCCCGGCCCGCAGGGAGCCGAGGATCTGCCGGGCGAGATCGGTCCTGCAGTGATCGCCGAACGTGATGCGGGCGGCGGCGGACACCGCGTTGCGCCACACCCCTTCGTACAGCGTGCACAGGGTGTGGATGACATCGGGCACCCGGATGAGCGACGCCCTGCGGCCGGTGGGCGACTCGGTGGAGACCAGCCCGGTCGTCGCGTCGACGATGACCGCCTGGAGGGGTGGCACACGGGCCACCCGCACCTCGACGAGCGACTCCTGGCGGCTCTGCTCGCGCACGAAATCCTCGTCGATCATCGCCGGCGAGCACAGCAGCCGCAGCCGCACGGCATCCGGCACCAGCCCGATCAGCTCGCGCAGGGTCGCCCTGGTGTGGGTGCCGCAGCTCGGCCCGGAGGCCAGGACGACGTCGAGGCTGGCGGTGGCTCCCAGGACCAGGTTGCGCGCCTCGCCCAGCACTTCCGACTGCCGGCCGACCAGGGCCACGATCTGCTGGTCCCAGGAGACGCGGCTGCGATGGCGCTCGACCGTGGACTCGATCAGCGCCCGGACCTCGAGCAGAGCGCGTTCGATCGCGTCCTGCCCCTTCTCCGGCGCTTCGAACCGGTCCCGGTCGTCGTCCGGCACCCCTGCCGCCGTACGGTCGACGGGTCTCCCGCCCTCACCGGCAGTCGCGTCGGGTTCTCTCGGTTCGGTTCCGGACGTCGTCCTGGCCATGTCTTCGTGCCCCCGTTTGTTCATGTTCCTGCCGCCGCGCCAACCGGTCAGCAGCGTTCCAGCAGTCCCAGCTCCACCGCGCGCGCCCCGGCCTGGAATCGGGAGTTGGCGCCGAGCACCCGCATGATCTCCGCGACGTGCCGACGGTAGGTCCGCAGGGAGACGTCGATCTCCCGTGCTGCCGCGTCGTCGGTGCGCCCGGCCCGGAGTTGCTCCAGGATGCGCCGCGCCAGCGCGCTGCGCAGATCGCGGTCCAGCCGCAGTTCGTCGGCGACCGGGCGGGCGTTCGCCCACGCACCGGCGAAGAGCAGATCGAGTGCGCCGACCGCGGCGGGATCGGTGATGACCGCGGCGTTCCGGCCTGCCGATCCATCACCCGACTGGATCAGAGCGGTCCGTCCGTCGACGATCAGCGCCTCGCGTAACTCGCCCTTGGCCATGCGTACTTCCAGGGCGCTGTCGCCGAATGCCCGGCAGGACTCGGCCGACAGCTCCAGTGCGCGACCCGCGGCGAGCAGCCGTACGGCGAGTCTTCGGCCCCCCTCCGTCAACGACGTGGTCGGCCTCATCGCCCTCGCGACCGCGGCGATCACCACGGACGAGTGCCTCCAGTTGCCCGTCACCGCGAGGTGCGCGGAGTAGCGCGCGCCCGCCATGACGCGTCTGACCGCCTCCTCCACCGAGCCGTCGTCCGCCCGGACCAGCAGCGAGGCGCCGCCCGGCCGACTCCGGTGCAGAGACACCGAGGACTCGATCAGAGCTCTCGCCTGCAGCAGCGCCCGCTCTACGGAATCGTCGTGTTGCGCACACTCCGCCAGCCCCGAACTCATTCCATTCCCCCCGTGGATATTACGTGCCCCGACCCGGGACCAATGACGACGGCTGGATTGAACTCCTGCCAGGAGACCGAATACCACGCGAGATTGCCCGAAAGCCGGGTATCCGGACTCTGGGAAAACTCATCCGCCACCGGGCGACTGGCCCAGACAGTAGATCGCGTACGTGAACCAGTCAACGGTGGCCGGTTACATGCGGACCTGCCACTTCCGCAAGCTGCCCGCCGACCTGGCCCGAGCGGCCGCGGCGACAGGAAGATGACATCAAGCTGCCTCCGCATGCCCCAAACAGATCATCACTATTCCGATTTCACTGCGATGCGTGACCGTCCCGCCACTTATGGGAGTCACTCCTGTCCCATAGCGGCCATGCGTCACGCCTTCGTCACAGCCCGAACTACCCTTTCCCCGGGGCCGGATCGCACCCTCCGGCCACCTGGCGGCGACGCCCGGACCAGGGCGGCCCCGGGCCGCTCCCGCCGAGTCGCCCCAGCGGGTCGGGGCCGGCACTCGACCTCAGGAGGGCCGCCACGCCCCGCACACGCCGCGTCATCCCCGCACGACGATGTGCAACCGCGGCGCACCCGTACGACGTCCTTCACCTGTGTGACCTTCTCCCGCAGCTCCGTAATCGCACGAGCAAATCAAACCGGAACCCACTCCGCTCCCACTCCCCGAACCCCTGCCAGTAATGTCGCGTTCAGCACCGCGACACAAAGCCTCAATCGATGAACACTCAATTACTCGCGAGTAGGAAATCCTGCCTGCGCAGCTTCACCACGCCTTTTCTCACGAAACCGATTGCGGCGGGCGTGAAGAATAGTGAGAAGCACCGTAAACAGTAGGCCGCGCTACCGTTTTCCCGCCTTCGCGACCGCGCACCGCACCACCCACGGGGGCGGGGAGCGAAGCTATTCTCGGCACGGTCACGGCCGTACGGGGAGGAAGCGCACCATGGACAAACTCGGGTCCGACGACCCGCACCGCATCGGTGCGTACCGTCTCCTCGGCCGCCTCGGCGAAGGCGGGATGGGCCAGGTCTTCCTCGCCCGTTCCGACCGCGGCCGCACCGTCGCCCTCAAGCTCGTCCGCCGCGAGCTCGCCGAGCAGCCCGAGTTCCGCGCCCGCTTCCGCCAGGAGGTGCGGGCCGCGCACCGGGTCGGCGGTGCGTGGACCGCACCGGTGCTGGACTCCGACACCGAGGCCCCCGTCCCCTGGGTCGCCACCGGTTACGTCGCCGGGCCCTCCCTCCAGCGCATCGTCTCGGGCCGCCCCGGCGCCCCGGTCACGGCCTCGGGGGCGTACGGGCCGCTGCCGGCCCGTTCCGTGCGGTTCCTGGGGTCCGGGCTCGCCCACGCCCTCCAGCACATCCACGGGGCCGGGCTCATCCACCGCGACCTGAAGCCCTCCAACGTGCTGATGACCATCGACGGGCCCCGGGTCATCGACTTCGGTATCGCCCGCGCCCTGGAGTCCGTGCCCGACGGCGATCTGACCCGCACCGGGGCCCTGGTCGGCTCGCCCGGTTTCATGGCCCCGGAACAGGTGCGCGGCGAGCGCGTGACCACCGCGTGCGACGTGTTCTGCCTCGGGGCCGTCCTCGCGTACGCCGCGTCGGGCCGGCTGCCGTTCGGTACGGCGGAGAGCGGCGGGGTCCACGCCCTGATGTTCCGGATCGCCCAGGAGGACCCGGACCTGACCGGCGTTCCGGAGGAGCTGGCCGACATCGTCCGGGACTGCCTGGCGAAGGACCCGGCGGCCCGCCCCGGCACCGGCGAGATCCTGGCCCGCCTGGGCGAGGCGGAGGCGGACGAACCCTGGCTGCCCGGCACCCTCATCGCCCAACTCGGCCGCCACGCGGTGGGGTTGCTCGACGCGGAGGACCCGGAAGACCCGCGCGGCACCCAGGGGCCGTACGGTACGCGGGCCGCCGCGCACCACCCCCCGCAGGCCCCCCGCAGCGCCCCCGCGGCCCGGAACAGCCCGATACCGCCCGCCCCCGCCCCGATACCACCGGCGGCCCCGGTCGCCCCGGCCGCCCGTACGGAAACCGCCCCGCCGCCCCCTACGCATCCGCGCCCGCAGCCCCACCCGTACGCACAGCACCACCCGCCCTACGGCCCGACCGCCGAACAGCCCCTCCCTCCGGCCTACTTCGCGCCCACGCCGCCCCCGCCCGCCCGGGAGCGCCGCTCCGCCGGGGCCACCGCCGCGCTCATCGCCGTCGCCGTGGTCGTGGCGATAGGGGCGGGCGGATCGGTGTACGCGTTCATGAACGGCGACGGCACGGGGAAGACCGCCTCACCCGGACCGTCGAACTCCGCCGAGTCCGGCGGCGGCGGACAGCAGGGCGGCGACGGAGCCGTCCCCGCCGACTTCCTGGGGACCTGGTCCGGCTCCATACCCGGCGACCAGGGCCCGTCCACCCGGACGTTGACCATCCGGCAGGGCGGCGTGGGCGATCAGGTCCTCGCCCTCACCGCCGAGGGGCCCCTCGCCTCCGGCTCCACGTACCACTGCGAGTTCACCGCACCTCTCGCCGACCGCCCGTCCGGCGACGGCCCGGTCCGCATCGGACCCTCCACGGTGTCCTCCGGCCGCCCGGTCTCCTCCTGCACACCCGGGAAACCCACCGAGCTGACCCTGCTCCCGGACGGCAGCCTGCGCCGGTCCACGGCCGGGACGGGCGAGAGCCTGATCTACACCAAGTCCGACTGATCCGCACGGTCCGCACGGTCCGCACGAGCGGACGGCCGGCCCTCCTCCGGGGCCGCCGCCCCGGCCCCGGCCCCGGCCCCGACCCCCTCCCGCTCCGGCGTCCGCAGCGCCCGGGTGATCAGCGCCGCGCCGGCCAGCAGCACGAGCACCACCAGCATCGCGTTCCGCAGCCCCACATGGTCGGCCAGGAAGCCCAGCGAGGGCGGACCGACCAGGAACGCCGCATAGCCCGCCGTCGAGACCGCCGCGACCCGGGCCGAGGCGTCCCCCGGCCTCACCCCCTCCCCCGCCGCCGAGATGGTCACCGGGAAGCCCAGGGAGGCCCCGAGCCCCCACAGCACGACCGCGGCACCGGCGAGCAGCGCGCTGGAGGAGAAGATCACGAGCGCAACGCCGACCGCCGCCACCAGCGCGCTGGCCCGGACCACGGCCGCCGGCCCGTAACGCACCAGGAGCGGCCCGCCCGCGAAGCGGCCCGTCGTCATCGCGACAGCGAACAGCATGAACGTCAGCGAACCGGCCGTCGCGCTCGTCCCGTGGCCGTCCACCATCAGCAGCGGCAGCCAGTCGTTGGCGGAGCCCTCCGCGAAGGCCATGGCCAGCACGATCAGGCCGATCAGCACCAGCCGCCGGTCCCGCCAGACCGCCACCTGCCCGCGCATCCCGCCCGTACGCTTCCCGTCGCCGTCGCCCTCACCGGCGTCGGACGCATCGACGTCCGCGCCCTCACGCCCCGTACCCGCCGGCACCGCCCGTACGGTCCACACCCCGGCCGCCGCGACGGCGACCGCGATCGCCGCCAGATGCCAGCCGACCGGGAACCGGACCGCCGTCAGCCCCATCCCGAGCAGCGCGCCGACCACGGTGCCCAGGCTGAAGCAGCCGTGCAGCACCGGCAGGACCGGGCGGCCCAGGGACCGTTCGACTGCCGCGCCCTCGATGTTGAACGCCACCTCCGCCAGGCCCATCCCGGCCCCGAACAGCGCGAGCCCGCCGAACACCCCGGCCGACACCTCCAGCGCCGCGCCCCCGGCGATCACCAGCAGCCCGGCCACGAGCAGCCCCGCCCCGAGCGCGATCACCGGCCGCCCGCCGTGCTTGCGCACGAGGCCGCCCGAGATCAGCACACCCGCCATCGAGCCGATCGAGAGCCCGAACAGCACGAGGCCCATCGATCCGGTGGACACCTCCAGCGCGTCCCGTACGGCGGGGGTCCTGGCCACCCAGGACGCCATGCTCACCCCGGTGGCGAGCATGAAGAGGAAGAGCGCGGCGCGCCAGCGGCGGGTGGTGACGTCCATGACCGGCGGGTTCTTCATGGGAGCTGTGCCTCGGCAGACAGGTCGGATCGGAAGGAGATGCTGGAGTGTACGAGCGTACGCCTGAAGCGTACGAACGTACACTCTCTCCCTCGGGCGGCGGCCCGTCCACGTCGGCGTGAGCGAGATCAACGGCTGACCGAAGCCCCCGCCCCCGCGCTCTATGCTGCGAGAGGAGAAGGAACGAGCTGCCGAGGGCCGAACCGGCCGAGGAGAGGAGCGCCGCGTGGCGACAGGGCGCACCGACCCCGAGCGGCGGGACCGCATCATCGACGCGGCGCTCGACCTCATCGTCGACGAGGGCGTCGCGGGCATCTCGCACCGCAAGGTCGCCGCCCGCGCGGGCGTGCCGCTCGGCTCGATGACGTACCACTTCTCCGGCATGGACGAGCTGCTGCACGAAGCGTTCACCCGGTTCTCCGGCACGATCGTCGCCGTCTTCGAGGAGCGCCTCGGCGCGGCGAACTCCCCCGACGAGGCGCGCGAGGCCGTCGCCGACCTCGTCCACCACCTCTCCGGCGGCAACCAGCGCGAGCTGATCCTCACCCACGAGCTCTACACCCTCGCCGCCCGCCGCCCCGCCTACCGCGAACTCACCCGCACCTGGATGGGCCGCAGCCGCCGCGCCCTGGAGTGGCACTTCGACCCGGCCACCGCCCGCCAGCTCGACGCGCTCATCGAGGGGCTGTCCATCCACCGCGCCCTGGAGACCGAGCCCCACGAGCGCGCCCTGACGGCCGAGGCCATCGCCCGGATCACCGATCCGCACCGCCCCGCCGTCCCGCCTGAACTTCCCTAAGTAGTCGAAGGTCGGCAAGTAGCAACGGGTTCCTGGGCTTCGACGTCCGGGGCTGTTGCTATGAAGTGGTCGCTTTCCTCTGTGGAGAAGGGAGTTCTCGCAGAATGCGCACCACAACACTGGGCAGGGACGGGCCGGTCGTCGGCCGGCTGGGACTGGGGGCCATGGGCCTCTCGTACCGTTACGCCCCGGGTCTGAGAGACCGGACCAAGGCCGTGTCGCTGGTCCAGGAGGCGGTGGACCTCGGGGTCAATCTCGTCGAGACGGCCGGCGCCTACGCCGCCGGGGACAACGAGCGGCTGATCGGTGAGGCCATTCGCGGGCGCCGGGACGAGGTCGTGCTGTGTACCGGCGGCGGGCTTCTCGGTGACGCGGCCGGTGTGCTGCGGCCCGCGGGCGGTCCGCAGGCGCTGCGGGACGCGGTCGACGAGAGCCTGCGCCGGCTGCACGTGGACCACATCGACCTCTATCTGCTGCGCCGCGTCGATCCCGGCGTGCCGCTGGAGGAGAGCTGGGGCGCGCTGGCCGAGCAGGTCTGGGCGGGGAAGATCCGCATGCTGGGGCTGCCCGTCGTCACCGTGCAGGAGGCCCGCGACGCCGAAGCCGTGCACGAGGCGGCGGCGATGGCGGCCGAGGTGTCGCTGTTCACGCGCTGCGGCCTCGACGACGTCGTGCCGTACGCGGTGGAGCGCCGGATCGCGCTGCTGGCGGGCGCCCCGCTCGGCCGCGGCCTGCTGACCGGTGCGCTGTCCGGCTCCGAGGACCTGGCCCCGGACGACTGGCGGCGCACCCAGCCCCGCTTCGCCCCGCGCGCCATCCGCCACAACGTCGCCCTCACGCAGGCCGTCGCCCAGGTGGCCGCCCGGCACGGGGCCACGCCCGCGCAGGTCGCCCTGGCCTGGCTGCTCCGGCTCGGCGACCACGTGGTGCCGCTGCCCGGCACGAGGGCGTCGTACCACCTCGCGGAGAACCTCGGCGGCGACCGGATCCGGCTGACCGAACAGGACCTGACCGACCTGGAGTTCCTCCCCTATCCGGCGGGTGCCCCCGAGGTGTGATCCGGGCCCACGACCCACGCCGCGCACCCAGCGCCCCGCACCGCCCCGCACCGCTGCAACCGACTCTCCACCTCTTCTGGAGTTCTGACATGACGACCTCTCTGGTACGGCAGGTCCTCCCCCGGCCACGGCCGCGGGCGGCGACGGCCGATGTCCACGGAACCACCGCGCCCGGGTTCGCCTCCGTGCGTCATTCCTTCGAACGGGCCTGCAGAGAAGCGGGCCCGCCCGGCTCCCAGGGCGCCGCGCTGGCGGTCGTACGGGACGGTGAACCGGTCGTCGACCTCTGGTACGGCACCGCCGACCCGGTCACCGGGGCGCAGTGGACCGGCGACACCCTGGAGCCGCTGCTGGCGGGTTCCCACGGAGTCCTGGCCACGGCGGTCCTGCTGCTCGCCGACATGGGCGCGCTCGAACTGGACCGGCCCGTCGCCGACTACTGGCCGGAGTTCGCGGCGCGCGGCAAGGGCGCGGTGACGCTGCGGGACGTGCTGACGTTCACCGCCCGCCTCCCGGGCATGGCGGCCGGCCTGGACCAGCGGGACGTCGAGAACCCCGGCATGATGGCGGCGCTCCTCGAACTGGACGGCCTGGAGGAGGACCCCCGGGCCGGTGGCGTGCTGCACGGGCCGTGGACCGCCGGGTGGATCGCCGCCGAAGTGATCCGCCGGGTCGACGGCCGCGATCTCGATCTGTTCTTCCTGGAGGAGATCGCGGGCCCGCTGGGTCTCGACGTCCACTTCGGCCTCGTCCCCGACCAACTGCCGCAGACCGCCCGCATCTCGTACGACGCCGACTTCCGCGCCCGTTTCGCGGCGCTGGACGACGGGGCGGGCGACAGCGGGACGGGCGACGGCGGGGCCGGTCTCTTCGGGCGGGTGTGGGACAACCCGTCCCCGTTCCCCGTGGACGCCGGGGTGTGGAGCGAGAGCCGGCGGCGCTACGCGCTCATCCCCTCGCTGGGGGCGTACGCGTCGGCCCGCGGCCTCGCCCGGCTCCAGGGGGTCCTGGCCGCGGACGCCGTACGGGCCCCGGGCGAGGAGCCGCTGCTGCTGTCGCGCCGCACGCTCGACCAGGCGCGGAGCTTCTGGGTCGAGGGCCTGGATCCGCTGCTCGGCGGGGTCAGCGCGTACGGCGAGGGCGGCCTCCAGCTCCTCGACGAGGGGCTCCACCCGGCGGTCGGCGCCGGCGCGTTCGGCCACCAGGGTCCCGGCGGAATCGCCTACCAGGCCTGGCCGCAGGCCCGGGCCGGGGCGGCCTGGGTCCGCAACCGGCTGACGGCCGGCCCGGGCGCGCGGGTCCTGGACGAGGTGGCGGGCGCGGTGGCACGGGCGCTGCGGACCGTGTGAGTCACCGGTTCACCGGTTCACCGGTTCACCGGTTCACGGGCCACCGGGACCCGCCTTCAGGCGGGTTCCGCCCCACGCCCCGTCACGCCGGCCCGGCCCGCCCCGCCTTCCCCGCCCGCCGGGCCGACGGCGAGACCGTGGAGGACGACGTCCCAGACCGAGTCCCACACCGAGTCCCAGGCCGGGTCCCGGGTTTCGTGGTGAGCGGCCATCGCGCCCTCCGCGAGATGCGCCAGCAGCGCCACCGCGTCCTCGGGAGACACACCGGGACGGAGCCGTTGCCCCCCGTGGGCCCGGGCGAGCAGGCCACGGAGCGTGGGCAGCCAGACCTCGGCCAACGGCGGTACGCCCTCGGGGCGGTCGGCCTCCAGGCGGCGCACCGCGCGGACGAAGGAGTCCTCGTGCGCCAGCCGGGCGAGAGCGCCGATCAGGGTCCGCAGCTCCCTCAACGGGTCGGCGGCGGACGCGAGTTCTTCCATGCAGCGCACGAAGCGGGCGCGACCGATCTCCCGCACCTCCTCCGCCAGCGCGGTCTTGGTCCGGAAGTGGAAGGTCAGGGCGCCGATCGACGTCGACGCCCCCCAGACCACCCGCTGGAGGGAAGCACCGTCGTACCCCCTCTCCGCGAATTCGCCGGCGGCCGCTTCCAACACGGCCTGGCGCGTCCTGGCCGCCCGTTCCTGCATGCGCCTTCTCCTTGGACCTCGGCAAGTAGTCGTGCTCTCCGAAAGAAATATAACGAACATTCTCTATGTTTGTTAGTCTGCTCAGCGACGCTCACCTGGGAGGGACCTGCAGTGACGACGACGTACGAGACGCCCGACATGGCGACGGGCCGACCGCCGGGCGATCTGTCCCGGCTTCTGTTCGGCCACTTGCACCGCTCCGACCAGCAGCGTTGGGGGCACTTGTATCTACAGGGACTGCTGCGGACGCACGGGAAGAAGACCGTGCGCCGGATGGCGGCCGTCGTGACCGGCTCGGAGGCGGCGTCGGCGTCCCTGCACCAGTTCGTCAACGCCAGCCCCTGGGAGTGGGCCCCGGCCCGCGGCGAGCTGGCCCGCTGGGCCGCCCGGTCACTGCCGGTACGGGCCTGGACCCTGGCGCCGGCGGTGCTGCCCAAGCGCGGCACCTGCTCCGCCGGGGTGCACCAGCGCTTCCTGCCGGATGCCGGGCGCACCGTCAACTGCCAGTTGGGCCTCGGCCTGTTCCTGGACGCCGGGCGCACCCAGGTGCCCGTCGACTGGCGGCTCTTCCTGCCTCCCCGGTTCACCCGCGACGAGGCGGTGCGCGACCGGGCGAAGATCCCCGCGACGACCACGGCCCAGCCGCTGTGGGAGCACGCCCTGTGCCTGGTCCGGGAGATGACGTCATGGTCGAACGGGCGGACGGCGCCGGTGGTGGCCGATCTGACCTCTCTGTGCGACGTCGCGCCGCTGGCGCGGCGGCTGCACGGCGGCGGGCACGCCTTCGTCCTCGCCATCCCGGGCCAGACCGCCCTCGCCGGTCCCGAACTGCCGCCCGGCGAAAGGGAGTCGGCGCGCGGCCTGCTGCTGCGCCGTGGCGTACGCCACCCGGCGGGCCCCGACCGGCAGGTCGTCTCGTGCGACACACCGGTGTACGGGCTGCGCCCGGACGGCGAGCGCGGTCACGGGGCGGGCCGACTGCTGGCCGAGTGGGACACGGCCGGCGGGCGTCCGGGCCGGATCTGGCTGACGAACATCACCGACCGCCACCCGGCCGAACTGCTGGAGCTGGCCCGTTCACCCGGGGGCGCGCAGGACGCGACCCGCCGCATGGGCGAGGACTTCGGCCTCCTCGACTTCGAGGGCCGCTCCTTCCCCGGCTGGCACCGGCACATGACGCTCGTCTCGGCGGCCTACGCCAGCAGCACCCTCGACGCCCTCGGCGCCCTCGGCACTCCTGGCACCCTGGAGGGCATGACCCACTGACACACATATTGCTTGCTTATACAAATATATAGCGGCCGGGGCCACCTTTACGGGCACCAACACTCCCCAGATGATTGCATGGGCATGTATCTTGTTGTTCATAGCAGCCGAGAAGGGGAGCCGTTCCATGACGATCCAGCAGCAGCCACGCGCCGCCTCCGATCAGACCATGTGGGAGGCCGTCCTCGGCCTGCACGCCTTCGTGGAGCGCCAGCTCGCGCACGCCCTGCAGCGCCGCTACGGCGTCGGCCTGTCCGAGTACCGGGCCCTGGAGGCCCTCACCCAGTCCGAGAAGGGTGAGTGCCGCATGCAGGAGCTCGCGGACCACATCGGTCTGGGCCAGAGCTCGGTAACACGCCTGGTCGGACGCCTGGACAGCGCCGGCTACGCCTACAAGGACAACTGCGCCGACGACAAGCGCGGCGTCTTCGCCGTCATCACCGACGAAGGCCGCAAGCACTACCAGGACGCCCGCGCCACGTACGCCGACGTCCTCAGCTCGGCCCTCAACACCGCCGGCGCCGACGACCAGCTCGCCCGGGCGGTGCAAGCGCTGCGCAGCGCGGCCTGACGCGATCACGGCAGACGGCGGGAGGCGTCCGGGGCAACCCGGCCCCCGCCGTCTTTTGCATGTTCGGGCTTCTTTAACGGGGGGCGCGAGAGGGCGGAGACCCTGTGACCTGGATCACTCCAGCCTCATATTTATATGCTTGACCATGCAAGCATAACCCCGTAGGTTCTCTCTCGTAGCCAAGACAGCCCATCGCCCATCCACCAAGGGGGACCGTTGCCTTCGCCTCGCCTGTTGCAGGCCTTCAGCAGACATGTGCACGAACAGCCCGACAGCATCGCGCTCGTCTTCGCCGGACAACAGGTCACCTACGCGGACCTGGAGCGGCTGACCCGCCGCGCCACCGCGGACCTCGACGGCGCCGGCTTCGGTTCCGTACGCGCCCTGTGCGTCCCGGCCCACAAGTCGCCGGAGACCGTCGCGCTGCTGCTGGCGGCCTGGCGTCAGGGGGTCAACACCCTGGTCCCGTCGCCCGGTCTGGGCGCCGCCGCCCTGGCCACGCTCACCGCCCAGGCCCACGGCCCGCTGCTGGCCACCGCGGTCACCGGCGGCGGCGTGAGCCTGTCGCGGGAGGAGTCCGACCCCGCGCTGGCGGACGGCTTCAGCATCCCCGACCCCGAGGAGTCGCTGCTGACCCTCACCACCTCCGGGTCCACCGGCGTCCCCAAACTCGTCCCGGTCCGCACCGAGGCCTTCGACCGGTTCGCCGACTGGGCCACGGAGAAGTTCGGGATCGACGGCGGCACCCGGGCGCTGAGCTTCTCGCCGCTCAACTTCGACCTGGCGCTCCTCGACGTCTGGGCGGTGCTGGAGGCCGGCGGCACCGTCGTACTCGCCGACGCCGGGGCCAGCGGGGACGCCGGCTATCTGCGTGACCTCGCACAGCGCAACGAGGTCACCCTGGTCCAGGGGGTGCCCCTGCTGCACCGGCTCCTGGCCGCCGACGGCGCCCGCTATCCGGCGGTCCGTACGGTCGTGTTCACCGGGGAGTCCGTCTCCGAGCAGGGACTGCACGACACGTTCGCCGCCTGCCCGGCCGCCCGCTTCCACAACGTCTTCGGCTGCACGGAGACCAACGACAGCTTCATCCACGACATCGACCCGGACGCGTACACGCACCCGCTGCCCATCGGCGTACCGATCGACGGCACCGATGCCGTGCTGCTGATCGAGGGGGCCGACGGCACCGAGGTCCTGCGCGGCCCCGGCACCGGCGAACTCCTGGTGCACACGCCCTTCCAGACCTGCGGCTATCTCGAACAGGCCCGCAACGCCCAGACGTTCATGCCGGACCCGCGCGGCGGCGGCGCCATGTTCTACCGCACCGGCGACCTCGTCCACCGCGACGCCGACGGCCGCCACTTCCTCCAGGGGCGTACCGACTTCCAGGTCAAGGTACGCGGCGTGCGCACCAACACGCTGGAGGTCGAGACCGTCCTCGGGGCCCACCCGGACGTCGTCGAGGCCGCCGTCGTCGCCCTGCCCTGCCCCGAGGCCGGCACCCGGCTGCACGCCGAGGTGGTGCGCCGGGACGGCACCTCCCTGAGCACGCTGGGCCTGCGGGCGTACGCGGCGAAGCACCTGCCGCGCCACGCCGTGCCCAGCTCGGTCGGGCTCGCCCGCACTCCGCTGCCGAAGACCCCGACCGGCAAGCCCGACCGTAATTCGATCAAGAACACCCAACTGAACGGAGCCTCTTGATGAGCACCTCGAGCACCGGCGACCTGAGCACCGGCAACGACCCGATCCGCGACTACATCGTCCAGGAGTTCCTGGGCGGCGAGGACGCCGAGGACCTGACCGACGACTTCGACCTCATCGAGAGCACCGTCGTCAACAGCCTCGGCCTGGTCCGCCTCATCTCCTGGATATCGGACACGTACGGCATCCCCGTCGACGACATCCCGCTGGAGCCGGCCGCCTACCGCACGCTCGCGGACATCCGCGACTTCGTCGGCCGCGCCGCTCCGGCAGCGGTCTGACGGACCGGCCTCTCCGGGCACACAGCACGGCCCGCCCGCGCGGCGCACCAGCAGCACACGTCCAGAACTCAGCGATGCCAGATGCCAGATGACAGACAGATGACAGGAGTACTCCCATGATCGTCCGTTCTCTCTCCGACGTCCCCGCAGTCGAGTGGGGCAGTGGCACCAGCCACCGCCTGCTCACCGAGGCCGACGGTATGGGCTTCACCGTCTGCGAGACGCTGGTCCGCCAGGGCACCTCCAGTGCGCTGCAGTACCTGGGCCACCTGGAGGCCTGCTACTGCATAGGCGGCTCGGGCGAGGTCGTCACCACCGACGGTGCCCACCACAAGATCGCGACCGGGACCATCTACGCCCTGGACAAGAACGACGCCCACCACCTGATCGCCTCCGACGACGAGGACCTCCTGCTCGTCTCCGTGTTCAGCCCGGCGCTGCGTGGCGACGAGAAGCACTCGCTGTCCGAGGACGGCTTCTCCCGCTACTGATCCGCACAGCCGGGTGGGGGGGGGGGGGGGCGCGGGCCCCCCCCCCCCCCCCCCCCCCCCCCCGCCCCCCCCCCCCCCCCCCCCCCCCCCGCCGGCCCC